>NZ_JAAIVC010000100.1 GCF_010975005.1 Caulobacter sp. 17J65-9
GTTCTGCGGCGGCCCGTCACGGCCGAACCCACGGCGCGGGGCTTGCGCGCGCGCCGGGCGGGCGACGCCGGCCCGCGCCCGCCCGGCCTTCCGGATGCTCAACGACATCCGGCCCGGAGGGCCGAAGACCGTTCCGGGAGCGACCGAACCTTCAATGAACTTGATGACCGCCCCGCGCCAGCTGGCGCAACTGGCGGCGCAAAGCAAAAGAACCCGGCGATTTCCCGCCGAACCCCTCCTCTACTCAACGCGATCTCGCAAAGCGGCGGCCGCGCCGGATCAACTCCAGGTCCAGTCCGGATTGTGGACGAGGCTCGAGACCGAGACGTTGCTGACGGTCAGCACGTCGCCGCTCGAGAAGGTGAAGACGGCGTCGGCGCCGGACTGGGTCAGGGTGATGCCGATCCCCGTGCCCATGAACGGGCGCAGGTCGATCACGTCATCGCTCCCGCCGGCGACGAAGTCGCCGATCCGGTCCTTGCCGAAGCCCGGCTGGAACACGAAGAGGTCGTCCCCGCCGCCGCCGAACAGGACGTCGTCGCCGGCGTTGCCGATCAGCACGTTGGCCCCGCCGTCGCCGCGCAGGTTGTCGTTGAAGTTCGAGCCGATCACGTTCTCGATCGAGGCCATGGCGTCCCACCCGGCTCCGCGGGTGTTCTGCCAGCCGACGGAGCCGAGCATGACGGTGACGCCAGCCTGCGCGCTGACGTACGAGGCCGTGTCGGACCCCGGACCACCGTTGAGCTGGTCGTCGCCCAGGCCGCCCTCCAGCACGTTGTCGCCGGCGTCGCCGGCCAGCGTGTCCGCGTAATTGGAGCCCGTGATGTTTTCGATCGAGGCCAGGGCGTCCCAGCCGGCCGCGCCGGTGAGCTGCCAGCCGATCAGGCCGAGATTGACGGTCACCCCGCCCGAGGCGCTCGCGTAGGACGCGGTGTCCGATCCGGGGCCGCCGTTGAGCTGGTCGTCGTGCAGGCCGCCCTCCAGCACGTTGTCGCCGGCGTCGCCCGCCAGCCGGTCGGCGTAGTCGGAGCCCCTCAGGTTCTCGATCGAACTGAGCAGGTCCCATCCGGCCGAGCCGGTGTGCTGCCAGCTGAGCAGGCCGAGATTGACGGTCACCCCGCCCGACGCGCCTGCGTAGGAGGCGGTGTCGGAACCGGCGCCGCCGTACAGCTGGTCGTCGTGCAGGCCGCCCTCCAGCACGTCCGGGCCGCCGCGGCCGTCGATGACGTCGGGGCCGGCGCCGCCGATCAGCACGTCCGCGCCCTCGCCGCCCACGATCACCGAGGGCGTCGGGACCGGCGCCGGCGTCGGGGCCGGCGTCGGAGCGGGCGTCGGCGTGGCGTTCGGCTGGCCTGAGGGGGTCAGGCTGTAGGCGCGGATGTAGCCGATGTGCATCTGCGCCGGGAACTGGGTGGTCCCGTCCGGGCTGCCCGGCCACGAGCCGCCCACCGCCAGGTTGGCCAGCATGTACATCGGCTTGTTCATGTCGGCCGGCGTCGCCGACCGGTAGATCTCGACGCCGTCGACGTACCAGACGATGTCCTTGGCGTCCCACCGGGCCCCGTAGGTATGGAAGCCGTCGCTGGAGTCGCCGATGACCTGGCCCTTGGAGTCGGAGGTGTGCGTGCCCGACGCCTTGGAGTGGGATGTGGTGTAGACCACGGTCGGGTCCGAACCGATCATCTCCATCACGTCCAGCTCGGGCGGCCACGACCCGTCCTGCGGCAGCAGCCAGAAGGCCGGCCACAGCCCCTGCCCGCCCGGCAGGTCGGCGCGCATCTCGAAGTAGCCGTACTGCTGGCTGAAGGTGCCGCGGGTGTTGATCAGACCCGACGTGTACAGGTTGGCCGAGCCGCCGATCGCGTCCTTCTGCGCCTGCGTGGTCGGGTTGGCCGAGATGGTCAGCACGCCGTTGCTCACCGAGAACGGGTTCACGCCCATCCCCTTGAAGTCCTGGTCGACGTAGTACTGCTGCTCGCGATTACCCGGCAGCGTACGCGTGTCGTAGGACGCGCCCGGACCGAAGGTGGTGTTCCAGACGCCCGCGCCCTGCCAGTTCACGCGCCGGTCGAAGCTGTTGAAATCGTCGTTGAAGGTCAGGGTCAGCTGGCCGTAGTCGATCGGCAGCTGGAAGTCGTCCGCCGCGAAGTCGGCGACCTTGTGGTTGCGGAAGGTCAGGCTCTCGCCGCCGCCCAGGTTCAGCACCACGTCCGCGCCCGACTGGACCATGTTCGCCTTCACCTGGTCGAAGGTGTAGAGCGACGCCCCCTTCAGGCGCACGGTGTCGGTCGTCCGGCCGGCCCCGGCCTGGAAGTCGTTGATGACGTCGCTGCCGCCGCCGCGCTCGACGATGAAGACGTCGGCCCCGGCGCCGCCGATCAGCACGTCGTCGCCGCCCCCGCCGTTCAGCGTCTGGGCGCCGTCGAAGCCCCTGAGAATGTTGGCGAGCGCGTTGCCCTGGCCGTAGGAGTCGTAGCCGTAGGCGTTCAGGTTCTCGACGTTGTCGGGCAGCCAGTAGCTGCGCACGGCGTTGACCGTGTCGACACCCTCGCCGGCTTTTTCGATGACCACGTCGTAGCGGTTTTCAGTCGTGTAGGTGTCGTCGCCGGCGCCGCCCACCAGGGTGTCGCCGCCGCCGCCGCTGCGGATGCCGTCATTGCCCGAAGTCCCGTACAGGGTTTCCTTGGCGCTGGTCCCGGCGACGCCCTTGCTGGTCGCGCCGCTCGTCGGAAGCCAGACGCCCTTGGAATTGAGTTCGGCCATTTGACGCCTCTCTTTTCGCGAGGCGGCAAAAGTGAAGCACCGTGCTCTTTGAACACAGTTGACCAGTGGACGCAGAACTTCCGCGTTCGCGGAACGTGTTCAGCGAACTTGATCTCAATCAATCCTGAGGCGCCGCGGCGCAAACCGAACATCTGGCGGAACGCCGGCACGTGCCGAGATCACGTCACACCCAGTACCAGCCGACCTGGACCAGATTGCTGGAATCGACTCCGGCGAGGGTCAGCACCGATCCGTCGCTGAAGCTGAACACCGCGTCCGCCCCGGCCTGCCCCAGGGTCCAGGTCACGCCCGAGGCGACGAGCTCGTTGAAGTCGAGCCGGTCCTCCACGCCGCCCGCGACGAAGTCAGTGATGCGGTCCTGGCCGAAGCCGCGCGCGAACACGAAGATGTCGTCGCCCGCGCCGCCGGTCAGGACGTCGTTCCCGAGCCCGCCGATCAGATGGTCGCCGCCACCGCCGCCAACCAGCAGGTCGTCGCCCGCGCCGCCGTCGAGCCGATTGGCCCCGCCGTCTCCACGCAGAACGTCGCCCTGGCGCGAGCCGATCAGGTTCTCGATCGAAGTCAGGTGCTCCCAGCCGGTCCGGGCGCCGACCAGTTGCCAACCGGCGATGTTCAGGTCGACGGTCACGCCGTCGGTCGAACCGGCGTAGGCGGCCGTATCGGTCCCCGCCCCTCCGTCCAGCCGGTCGTCGTGCAGACCGCCTTCAAGCACGTTGTCGCCGCCGTCGCCGACCAGCACGTCGGCGAAGGCCGAGCCCCGCACGTTCTCGATCGAGGTCAGCAGCTCCCAGCCGGTCTCCGCCCCGATCAGCTGCCAGCCCGCGACGCCGAGATTGACCGTAACCCCGCCGGTCGCGCCGGCGTAGGAGGCGGTGTCGGACCCCGCGCCGCCGTCCAGCCGGTCGTCGTGCAGGCCGCCTTCGAGCACGTTGTCGCCGGCGTCGCCGATCAGCACGTCGGCGTAGCGCGAGCCGATCAGGTTCTCGATCGAGGTCAGCATCTCCCAACCGGTCTGCGCGCCGGCCAGCTGCCAGCCAGCGACGCCCAGGTCGACCGTCACGCCGCCGGCCGAGCCGGCGTAGGAGGCGGTGTCCGAGCCCGCGCCGCCGTCGAGGCGATCGTCGTGCAGACCGCCCTCCAGCACGTCGTTTCCGCCGCCGCCGACCAGCACGTTGGCGCCCGCGTCGCCGCGCAGCACGTCGTCGAAGGCCGAGCCGGTCAGCCCCTCGAACCCGACCAGCACCTTCCAGCCGCCGCCGTCGGTGTTCTGCCAGGCGCCGGCCAGCGACAGGTCGGCCCGCACGCCGGCCTGGGCCCGGGCGAAGGACGCGGCGTCGCGTCCGGCGCCGCCCTCCAGCCAGTCGGCCCCGGCGCCGCCGTCGACGACGTCGTCACCCGCGCCGCCGTCCAGACGGTTGCCGCCGGCGTCGCCGCGCAGGGTGTCGTTGAAGTCGGTGCCGATCAGGTTCTCGACCTGGACCAGGCGCTGCAGGCCCGCGCGGACGGTGTCCTGGACGCCGACCACCGAGAGGTCCGCGGTCACGCCGAGGGACGGCTGCCAGCGCAGAGCCTCCAGTCTCGCATACGAGACGGTGTCGCTTCCGGCGCCGCCGTCGAGGAGGTCGTCGCCGCCCTCGTCGACGAGCACGTCGTCGCCGTCGCCGCCGAACAGTTCGTCGGCGCTGTCGCCGCCGTCGAACAGCACGTCGGCGCCGCCGGCGCCGCTCAGTACGTTCACCCCCGCGTCGCCCCACAGGATGTCGGAATAGGCGGAACCGGCTAGGTTCTCGATCGAGGTCAGGAACTCCCAGCCGACGCCGCCGGTGACGCCGGTGGTCTGCCAGGTCCCCGCCGATCGCAGACTGACGACCACGCCCACGGAGGCTCCGGCGTAGGACGCGGTGTCCCGCCCCTCCCCGCCGTCCAGCCGGTCGTCGTGGTAGCCGCCCTCCAGCACGTCGTCGCCGGCCCCGCCGGTCAGGATGTTGGCGCCCGCGTCGCCGCGCAGCACGTCGTCGAAGGCGGAGCCTGCAAGGTTCTCGACGTACTGGATGACGTCCCAGCCCGCGGCCGCTCCGACGTACTGCCATCCCGAGAAGCCGAGATTCACGTTCACGCCGCCCGCCGCACCGGCGTAGGACGCGGTGTCGGAACGACCGCCCCAGCCGTCCAGCCAGTCGGCCCCGAGGCCGCCCTCCATCACGTTGTCGCCGAGACCGCCGCTCAGGCGGTTGTCGCCGGCGTCTCCGGTCAGCACGTCGTTCCAGTTGGAGCCGACCAGGTTTTCGATGCCGGAAAGCTGGTCGCGGCCGCCGGCTCCGGTGTCCTGGATCCCCGCCGCCGCCAGGCTGACGACGACGCCGCGTCCGTCCCACGTACCGACATCGGCGTAGGAGGCGGTGTCGACACCGGCCCCGCCGATCAGGACGTCGTCGCCGAAGCCCCCGAGGAGCACGTCGTCGCCCTCGCGCCCGTCAAGCCGATCGTCGCCGACGCCGCCGCGGAGCTGGTTGGCCCCGGCGTCGCCCGACAACACGTCGGCGTAGGCCGTGCCGATCAGGTTCTCGATCCCCTCCAGCCGATCGACACCCGAGCCGCCTGTGTCCTGGGCGGCCGACAGGGCGAGGTCCACGGCGACCGAGGCCGCGTCCTCCGCGTAGCTGGCCGCGTCCACCCCGTCGCCGCCGATCAGAGTGTCGTCGCCCGCGCCGCCGTCGAGCGTGTCGTCGCCGCCGCGGCCCTCCAGCCGGTCGTTGTTCAGGCCGCCTTCCAGGACCTCGCCGCGCGCGGAACCGTAGAAGGTGTCGGCCCCGCCATGGCCGACCAGCCGCTCGATGGAGATGAAGGTGTCGCGCCCGTAGCCGGTGTCCTGCGGACCGGTGAGCCCGAGGTCGACGGTGAGCGGCCGGCCCTCCGGCCCGACATAGGCGTCGTTCGGGACCAGGAAGACCGTGTCGAAGCCCTCGCCGCCGTCGACCAGGTCGTCGCCGCCGGAGATCTGCAGGACGTCGTCGCCGGCGCCGCCGAAGAAGGCGTCCGCCCCGGAATTGAAATGGTCGATGATCACGTCGTTTCCGGCGCCGCCGTAGACCCGCACGCCGCTCCAGGCGCCGATCTCGAGCCGTTCGACGCCGCTGAAGCGCCAGACCCCCGGCGCGCTCGGCCCCGCCTGGTCCAGATAAATGGTCAGCGGCCCCGACGCCTGAGATCCAAGCGACTGCCACACGCCGACCACGTCGTAGCCCGCGCCGGCGTCGAGCTGCACGGCGCCCGGCACGCCGAGGTCAGGGATGGAGACATCGATCATGTCGTCGCCATCGCCGCCGCCGACCAGGTCGACGCCGTCGCCCGTCAGGGTGATGGTGTCGCCGCCGGCGTCGCCGTAGATGATGTCGTCACCGGTCCCGCCCTGCAGCTGGTCGTCGCCGTCGCCGCCGCGCAGCACGTCGTTCCCGCCGCGTCCTAGCAGGATGTCGTCGCCGCCCCCGCCGTTCAGGATGTCGTTCGCGTCGCCCGCGAGCCAGCGGTCCGACAGCGACGATCCGACGACCTGCAGATGGTCGAAGTCGCCGCTCGCGAACTTCGCAAAGCCCACGCCCGCCGGACCGAAGTCGGCGATGGTCATGACCAGGGCGCCCGACCGGGTGCGCACCTCGGCCCAGGCGATCGCGCCGGCGAACACCTCGCCCGGCGCCGAACCCGGCCCGAACGTCGTCGCCGGGCGAAGGGTGACGGTCCAGTCGGGATAGGACGGCCCGCCGCTGCGCAGAACCACCTCCGCGGCGGTCTGGCTGGCCAGGCTGTAGGCCTGCCCCGCCGTGCCGAACAGGGCCACGAACAGGTTCGGCATGGACCGGCCGGTCACGTCGAAGGACAAGGTCGTGTTCAGCGTGACGGTCGTCATTTCAGCCCCCGGAAGCAGATCGCGGCCGGGCTGTATCTGCACCGCGCGGGGGCGGTCGAAGCCTATTTGCGTTCGCGGAACACGGGCGAACCGGCGACAAACCACACGGAATGCTTGCGCGGGTTGGGAAGCCCGCCGCCGACGCGCGCGGCCGGCCGGCAGCGGCGGATTGACGCGCCGCTCGGGACAGCAAAAGGGCCCGGCGGTGATCCGCCGGGCCCTTCGTGTTTAGCGCGAGAACTTCTGGAACTTGATCCGGTGCGGGATCAGGCTGTCGGCCCCGAGGCGGCGCTTCTTGTCCTCCTCGTAGGCTTCGAAGTTGCCCTCGAACCATTCGACGTGGCTGTCGCCCTCGAAGGCCAGGATGTGGGTGGCCAGGCGGTCCAGGAACCAGCGGTCGTGGCTGATCACCACGGCGCAGCCGGCGAAGTCCTCCAGCGCCTCTTCCAGGGCCTGCAGGGTTTCGATGTCCAGGTCGTTGGTCGGTTCGTCGAGCAGGATGACGTTGCCGCCGGCGGCCAGGGTCTTGGCCAGGTGCACGCGGTTGCGCTCACCACCCGACAGCAGGCCGACCTTCTTCTGCTGGTCGCCGCCCTTGAAGTTGAAGCCGCCGACGTAGGCGCGGCTGTTGATCTCGCGCTTGCCGACCAGCATCACGTCGGTGCCGCCGCTGATCTCCTGCCAGACGGTCTTGTTCGGATCCAGGGCGTCGCGGCTCTGGTCGACATAGGCCAGCTTCACGGTCTCGCCCAGGCGGATCGAGCCGGCGTCGGGCTGCTCCTGGCCGGTGATCAGCTTGAACAGGGTCGACTTGCCGGCGCCGTTCGGGCCGATGACGCCGACGATGCCGTTCGGCGGCAGCTTGAAGGTCAGGCCCTTGAACAGGACCTTCTCGCCGTACTCCTTCTCGAGGTCCTGGACCTCGAGCACGAGGTTGCCGAGGCGCGGGCCCGGCGGGATCTGGATGGTGGCGAAGGTCTGGGCCGCGCGGGAGTTCTCCTGCTCGGTGACCATCTTCTCGTAGGCGGCCAGACGGGCCTTCGACTTGGCCTGACGGGCCTTGGCGCCGGAGCGGACCCATTCCAGTTCGCGGGTCAGGGCGCGCTGGCGGGCTTCGCTCTCGCTCTGCTCCTGCACGACGCGCTTCTGCTTCTGCTCCAGCCAGCCGGAGTAGTTGCCCTCGTAGGGCACGCCCTTGCCGCGATCGAGCTCCAGCGTCCACTTGGTGACCTGGTCCAGGAAGTAGCGGTCGTGGGTGACCAGGATCACGCAGCCCGGGAAGGCTTCCAGGTGGTGCTGCAGCCAGGCCACCGACTCGGCGTCCAGGTGGTTGGTCGGTTCGTCGAGCAGCAGCATGTCGGGCTTGGACAGCAGCAAGCGGGCCAGGGCCACGCGGCGACGCTCGCCGCCCGACAGCTTGTCGACGCCGGAGTCGTTCGGCGGACAGCGCAGGGCGTCCATCGCCATTTCGATGCGGCTGTCGATGTCCCAGAGGTTCTCGGCGTCGATCCGCTCCTGGAGGGTGTTCATCTCCTCCATCAGCTCGTCGGTGTAGTTCTCGGCCATCTCCATCGCCACGGCGTTGAAGCGGTCGAAGATCTTTTTCTCCTCGCACCAGGCGATGACGTTGTCCCAGACGTTCAGGGACGGGTCGAGATGCGGCTCCTGCTCCAGGTAGCCCATCTTGGTGCCTTCGGCCGCCTTGGCCTCGCCGCCGAACTCCTTGTCGATCCCCGCCATGATCTTCAGCAGCGAGGACTTACCCGAGCCGTTGACCCCGACCACGCCGATCTTGGCGTCGGGATAGAAGCTCAGCCAGACGTTCTCGAAGACCTTCTTGCCGCCGGGATAGGCCTTGGTCAGGCCCTGCATCTGGAAAATGTACTGTTGAGCCATGGGCGAGCGCCTGCGGGTTCGCGGGTGAATGGGGAATACGGGAAGTCGGCGCGGATTTAGCGGGCGACGCGCCGGAAGGCTAGGCCCTGCGGCGTCGCGGCGGGGTCCGCAAACGAAAACGGCGGGCCTTTCGGCCCGCCGTTCCCGTCTTGATCGAGGCGTTCAGCCCCGGATCCGATCGCCTTAGAACTTGGCGGTCAGGCCCAGGTAGAAGCGACGGCCGAGCACGTCGTAGGTCGACGGATCGGTGTTCGCCTGAACGGCCGGGGTGTAGACCGGCGGCATCTCGTCGGTGAGGTTGTTGATGCCGGCGCGCAGGGCGACGCGCTCGTTCACCGACCAGGAGCTGTTCAGGTCGAAGTAGTTGACCGCGTCGATGGTCTTGCTGGTGTCGTTGAAGTTGGTGACCTCGCCCTGGTAGCGCCAGCGCACGCCCAGCGAAGCCGGACCGTAGGACCAGTCGGCGCCGGCCAGCCACTTCCATTCCGGGAAGGTCATGCCGAAGCTGTTGCTGATCGTGCCGGTACGGTCGGTGAACTCGCCGTTCGGGACGTTCTGGATCTCCCACTTCTGCAGCTTGGTGCCGGTGACGTTGAACTTCATCTTGCCCAGGTCGGGCAGGCCGACGTCGGCGAAGGTGAAGCCCCAGTCGACCTGGAAGTCGATGCCCGAGGTGCGCAGCGCGCCGAGGTTGCCGTTGAACTCCTTGGCGCCGATGACTTCGCCGGTCGCCGGGTTACGGCTGAACATCTGGCAGGCCCAGTAGTTCGGGTCGTAGGTCGGGTTCGACGTGCCGCTGGCGTTGTAGCAGAGCTGCAGCTGGTCGGTGGTGGCGACCGAGGCGATCACGTCGGCGATTTCGATCGAGTAGTAGTCGATCGAGGCCGACAGCTTCTCCAGCCACGGGTTGTCGAAGTGCGGCTGCCACACCATGCCGACCGAGTAGGTGTCGGCGGTCTCTTCCTTCAGGTCCGGGTTGCCGCCGGTGAGGCCCGACGCCTGGCTGTTGGTGTAGGTGTAGGTGTCGAGCACCGCGCCCGGGACGCCCTGGGCGGCGCAGAGCGCCTTGACCTGGGCGGCGTTGGCGCCGGTCCGGTACTTGCCGGTGACGTCGCACGGGTCGCCGCCGTTGCCGCTGGCCGACGGCGTGCCGATGGACGCGAAGGTCAGGTTCTGCGGCGCGTACAGTTCGCCGATGGACGGGGCGCGGACCGCGCGCTGGAAGCCGCCGCGGGCGCGCAGGCCCCCGCCGATCAGCCAGTCGCCGTCGATCTTGTAGGCGCCGACCTGGCCGATCGAGCTGTAGTCCGAGACGCGGCTCGCCACGTTCAGGTTCATCTCTTCGATGAACGGCAGGTCGCGCAGGACCGGGATCAGCACTTCGGCGAAGTATTCCTTCACGTCCACCTGGCCTTCGAGCGGCTTCTGGGCGTTAAAGCCCGCCACGTCGCCGGTCGACAGCAGGGCGTCCGGGGTGAAGGTGTATTCGTCCGAGCGGTAGTCCATGCCCGCGGCGAAGCGCACTTCGCCGGCCGGCAGGTCGAACAGGCCGCCCTGGACGGTGGCTTCGACCACGCGCTGGTCCGAACGGGTCGAGTTCTTGCTGGTGCGGCCGACGTAGGCCGCGCAAGCCGCCGACATGGCGTTGTCGCCGAACGGGTTGAAGCCGCCCGCACAGATCGAGTTACCGCCGTCCGCCGCGTCGAGCAGGGTCTGCACGGCCGAACGCGAGATGTTGCCGGTCTGGGTGGTGAGGCGGTCGACGCGGCCCATCTGGGCGTAGACGTCGTAGCTCCAGTCCTTGATCGGCAGGTCGCCCTTCACGCCGGTGACGATCTGGAAGACGTCGTAGTTGTCGACGCCTTCACGCGGACCGACGGTGTTGAAGCGCTTGTCCAGACGGAAGGTGCCGTTCGGGTTCGCACGGGAGTCGAGGAGCGACTTCAGCTCGGTCGGGATGAACGGGTTGGTCGCCTTGACGCGGAAGCCGGTGGCGCTGCCCGCGGCCGGGGTCGGGGCCAGGATCTGGGTCGACTCGTACTGGGTGAACAGCGCCTGGCCGTAGGCCTTGGCCCACTTGTTGACCTCGTACGTGCCGCTCGCGAACACGTTGTAGCGGGTCAGCGGCATCGCCAGGTAGTTCAGCGCGCCGGTGTTGTAGGCGAAGTTCGGGTTGTAGGTCGCGCCCGGCTGGGCGAAGCCGTCATAGTCGATGCCGCCCGGGCTGTTGAAGCCGTTACGGTTCTTGTAGTCGAAGACCGAGCCGTCGTTGTTGAAGCCGAAGGTGTCGCTCGGCTTGCCGCCGGCGATCGCCGCGGTCACGGCCGCCTGCGACGGCAGGTTGGTGGCGTCGAAGATCGTGCTGCCCAGCGGCGTGGTCGCCGAGGCGCCGGAGATCGACGAGAACGGACGGGCGGCGTTGAAGATCTCGCCGCGGTTCGAGTAGCCCAGCGACAGGACGGCGTTGCCACGGTCGTCGGCGAAGTTGCCGCCCATGGTCACCGAGACGCTCTGGGTCTCGCCGTCGCCGCGGGAGGTCTGGCCGTACTGGGCGTCGACCTGGATGCCTTCGAAGTCGTCACGCAGGATGAAGTTGGTCACGCCGGCCAGGGCGTCCGAGCCGTAGGTCGCCGAGGCGCCGCCGGTGATGACTTCGATGTTCTTGATCAGGGCGGTCGGGATGACGTTGACGTCGACCGTGCCGTCCGAGTTCGAGCCGACCACGCGGCGGCCGTTCATCAGCACCAGGGTGCGCTGCGAGCCCAGGCCGCGCAGCTGCAGGTTGGCCTGGCCGCCGTTCGACGGGTTGTTCGAGGTGAAGTTCGACTGCGGCACGAACTGCGGCATGTCGTTCAGCAGGGTGTCGATGGTCACCGAGCCGGTGTCCTGGAAGTCCTGCTGGCCGACCGTCACGATCGGGCTGTTGGCGACGTAGTCCTTACGGGCGATGCGCGAACCCGTGACCACGATTTCTTCAACCGCGGCGTTGTCGTCCGAGGCGGTGTCTTGGGCGGCTTCCTGGGCGTAGGCGGCGGTGGAGGCGGCCGCGGCGATCATCAGGGACGCCAGGCCGGCGGACGCCAGCAGGCGCTCGCGCTTGTAAACAGTGAACAACGATACTCTCCCAATCGCGGCGCCCTCGTTTCGACATCGATTGGGCGTCCGCGGCTGGAATTCGACGAAAACTTGTCGATCAAACAATGCGACAGGACGTGCAAAACACCTAAAAACAATGATCGACGTAAGTACGTGTCACAAAAGCCACACTTTCCGCGACAGACTGCCGCATGCGTCGCGACAATTTGGCCAATACTTATATTGTTTTGATATATACCGATGGTTTTTTGATACAAAACGGCGTTCTACTGGCCACAAGCCAGCAGCGAACCCCTTCACGGCACACGGAACGCGAGCTGAGACGCAGGGCGAGTCGCGGCGCGGCCGCAGGCGCTGGACGGCGTCAGCGTGCGGGCGCCGGGCAGGCGTCGGCAGCCGCCTGAACCGCCGCGATCGTCGGATACGCCGCCGCGAGCGCGGCCACCCGGCCGGGATCGACCCCGCACAGGCCACGCAGGGCGGACACGAACACGCCCAGGTCGTTCCTCTCCAGCGCGCGCATGGCCGGAGGCTCGATACGCGGCCAGATCTGCGCCAAGGCTTGCGGCCCCAATCTGACCGCCGCTTCGGCGCCCGCCTGCGCGATCATCGGGTGGTGGCCGCCGGGGCCGCCGCCCGGCGCCGGGGCGTCGGCGTCCAGCGCGCCGCTCAGCCGCGCCTCGGTATAGCGGATCGGTTCGGCGGGCTCGTCCAGGCCGGCCAGGATCTCCGGCAGCAGGAGGTCGACGGAGCCCGGAATCGCCGCGGCGGTCCGGATGGCGGCCGCGCGCACCTCCGGCGCCTCGGCGCGCAGCAGGCCGCTGTCCGCCAGCGCCTGCCCCACCCGGCGGCTGGTCGTGCGACCGTCGCTCGCCCGCGCCCGGATCACGTAGCCGGCCGCCTCGCGCATACGCGCCGGTCCGAGCAGGGCGCGGATCAAGGTGTCGTCGTCGACCTGGTCGGGCCCGCGGTCGAAGGGCGGCTCCGCCAGGCCGAACAGCGTCCAGATCCCGTCGGGCGAGCGACCGACCCGGCGCCCGTCGGCGCGCCGCTTCAGCACAAGCCCCCAGGAGCGTCGCCCCGCATAGGAAGCGACATACCCCCCGCTCACCTCCGGGACGAGGCGACCGACCACGCAGCGTCCCTGAACGAGGCCCTCCTCCGACCACCAATCCTGCAAGCCGACGAGCGGCGTGTCGAAGACGTCGACGTCGCCGGCGCCCAGGATCTCGGCGCAGGCGTCGAAGTCGTCGATCCGCTCCCAGCGGCGCACCCGCTCGCTCCCGTTCAGCCACACGCGGGTCTCGATTGGCCCGAAGCGGCCGCTCATCGCCGCGTCGTAAAGGAAGCGCGCCGACGGCCAGGACCAGTCGGTGCTGTGGATCGTCGGCCCGGCGCGCCAGGTTTGCACCACGACCCCCGCCTTGGGATCGGGCGCCGGACCGGCCTGCGCGGCGGGCGCGACCAGTCCGACGACGCTTGCGACGACGATGGCGAGAAGGCGCCGCCGTCTCATGGCGTCGGCGCTCCAGACGCCCGGCGCGCAGCACAGGCGGCGGCGGCGTCGCGGACCACCGCCGACTGCGGATAGGCGGCCGGCAGGGCCGCCAGCCGGCCAGGGGCCGCGTCGCAGAGCCTGAAGAAAGCGACGAGAGAGGCATGGTCTTTCCAGACCCGCTCGTCGGTGACGGCGCTCATCACCTGGGGTTCGACCGACGGCCAAACCTCGGCCAGGGCCTGCGGCCCGTAATGCGCGGCGGCGAAGGCGGCGGCCTGGGCGATCTCGGGGGTCTCGGCGCCGGGATGACGCTCGTCCAGGATCGCCTGCCGCCGCGCCGAAACCGGGAGCTCCGGGTGCGCGGCGCGGCTGGCCCGGAGCCTGGCCTGCTCGGGCTCTTCCACATGAGCGGCCAATCCCGCCCGCAGGAGCGGCAGCAGCAGGTCCGCCGCGGCCGGCACGGCGGCGGCGGCGCGCATGGCCCGCGCCCGCAGGTCCGGATCGGCGCTCTCGAGCAACCCGCTCGCCGCC
>NZ_JAAIVC010000101.1 GCF_010975005.1 Caulobacter sp. 17J65-9
CGCCAAGACCGAAGGCGGCGCGCTGGGCGCCGCGGTGGGCGCCATGGTCGGCGCCAAGGCCGGCCAGCGCTCCGCCGCCTGCGGCACCGCCGGCCAGGGCTACGGCTCCAACGGCTACGCCAACAACGGCTTCTACGGCAACGACAGCTACGGCGGCCGCGACTACGGCTACCGCGAGCCGGCCTATGATCCGTACGCGCACCGCGACCGTGACTACGACGACTACCGCCGTCCGGTCAGCGACGTCCCGCCGCCCCCGCCGGTCGACGGCTGCCGCCTGGCCGAGAGCCCGATCTACCTGCCCGACGGCCGCACCGAGATGCGCTACGTGCGCGTCTGCCCGGACCAGAACGGCCGCTACCGCGTCGTCGACTGATCTAAGCAGCCCCGCCTCAGCCGACGTCTGGAGAGCCGCCCGCGCCCGCGCGGGCGGCTTTTTCGTCGCCCGCAGCTCCGCTACTGGGCGCCGGCGCGACGAACTTTGTTCCATGAACACGGATGAACGGACCCGATCAGGCGTTGTTCAGGTTGAAGCGTGTCAATTCGCTTCGACAGAGCGAGCCGCGGCCCGGACGACCGGGACCGCCCTCGAGAGGAGGGATCCCATGAAGTACGCTTCCGCGTCCCGTGTCCTGGTCGCCGCCCTGGTGGCGACCTCGGTCCTTGTCCCCACGATCGCCAGCGCCGACGATCCGTACGATCGCCGCGGCGACGGCTACTACGACAACCGTCACGACGACCGGTACGACGATCGCTACGACGACCGGTATCGCGACGACCGGTACGGCGACGACCGCTATCGCGGCCAGCGGGTCCGCTACGGCGACTACCGCTACTACCAGGACGCCTGCCAGGACGAGAAGCGCAAGCGCCGCAACACCGGCGCGGCGGTCGGCGCCGTCGCCGGCGCGACGGTCGGCTCGCAGGTCGCAGGTCGCGGCCAGCGCACCGAGGGCGCGGTCCTGGGCGCGGTCGCCGGCGCGGTGATCGGGGCCGAGGTCGGCCGCAAGTCGGCGAAGAACTCCGCCGCCTGCGACGCCACGGGGCCCTACTGGTCGCGCAACGACACCCGTGACTGGCGCTACGGCGAACGCTGGCAGACCCAGCCCGGCCGCCGCAACGACGCCTCCTACGCCCGCCAGGGCTGCCGCTGGGCCCAGGACTATCGCGGCGACTACTTCCGGGTCTGCCCGGACCGTCAGGGCCGCTATCGCGTCGCTTACTGAGCGCGTTACGAATAAGTGGATCCGGTTTTCCGATCAGAACGCGCTCAAGCTTTTGAATGCTGAGCCTGTTCCGTTCTTGGAACGGGACAGGCTCTAGCCCAGGCGCGCCCAGAGCAGGTGTTCGCGGTTGCCGTCGGCTCCGGTGATCGGGCTGTCGGCGACCGCGAGCACGCGCCACCCGCGCGCCTCCAGCCAGGCGCGCACCTCGTCCAGCACCCGGGCGTGAACGGTCGGGTCCTTGACCACCCCGCCCTTCCCGACGTGCTCAGGCCCCGCTTCGAACTGCGGTTTGACCAGGGCCACCAGATCGGCCCCCTCGGCCGCGAGCTCCAGCGGCACGGCCAGAACCTTGGCCAGGCCGATGAAGCTGGCGTCGCAGACCACCAGCTCGGGCGCTTCGGGGATCAGGGTCCGGTCCAGCGCGCGCGCGTCCGTGCCCTCCAGCGACACGACCCGCGGGTCGGCCGACAGGCTGGCGTGCAGCTGCCCGCGGCCGACGTCGACCGCGTAGACCCGCCGCGCGCCGCGCGAGAGGGCGACCTCGGTGAAGCCGCCGGTCGACGCACCGACGTCCAGCACCACCCGCCCCTCGACCTCGACCGGCCACAGGCCCAGCGCATGGTCCAGCTTCAGCGCGCCGCGGCCGACCCAGCGATACGCCGGCTCGGCCGCGATCTCGGCCTCGGGGTCGACCGCTTCCGACGCCTTCCCGACCACCCGGCCGGCGACGCGCACGCCGCCGGCTTCGATCGCGGCGCGCGCCTTGGCGCGGCTGTCGAACAGGCCGCGCTCGACCAGCAGGACGTCCAGCCGCTTGCGCGTCAGGCCACCGCCTCCAGACGCGCCAGGGCCGACTGCAGCTTGGCCTTGGCCTCTTCGGCCTCGGCCAGACGCTCGCGGTTCTCCTCGACCACCTCTTCCTTGGCGCGGGCCACGAAGTCGGGGTTGTCGAGCTTCTTGCGGGTCTTTTCGATGTCGCCGTCCAGGACGCCGATCTCCTTGGCCAGGCGGGCGCGTTCAGCCACCAGGTCGATGAACTCGGCGATCGACAGGGCGCCGGTGGCTTCGCCCGCCGCGAACGGCGCGGCGCCGGCCGGCACGGCGTCGGCTTCCTTGACGTCCGAGGCGCGGGCCAGGGTGACGATCAGGTCGCGGTGACGGGCCAGGCGTTCACGGGTGACCGCGTTGGCGCCGACCAGCACGATGGGCGCGCGCGCCGACGGCGGCACGTTCATCTCCGAGCGGATCGAGCGCACGTCGGTGACCAGGTCGACCAGCCAGCCGATCTCGGCCTCCGCCTCGGCGTCGATCCAGGCCTGCGGCAGGGCCGGCCAGTCGGCGACGATCAGCATGCTCCCGCGCTTGGGACCGCCGAACGCGGCGAGCTCCGCCCACAGCTCCTCGGTGAGGAACGGCATGACCGGGTGCAGCAGCTTCAGGCACTGGTCCAGCACCCAGGCGGCCATGGCGCGGGTCTCGGCCTTGGCGGCCTCGTCTTCGCCGTTCAGCACCGGCTTGGCCAGCTCCAGGTACCAGTCGCAGAACACGTTCCAGATGAAGCGGTAAAGGCTGGCCGCCGCGTCGTCGAAGGCGCAGGCCTCCAGCGCCTTGGTGACCGCCTCGGCCGTCTTCACCGTCTCGCCGCGGATCCAGCGGTTCAGGGTCGACTTGACCTCGGCCGGGTCGAAGCCCTCGACGCGGACGCATTCGTTCATCTGGCAGAAGCGTGCGGCGTTCCACAGCTTCGTGCCGAAATTCCGATAGCCTTCAATGCGCTGCTTCGAGAGCTTGATGTCGCGCGCAGCCCCCGACATGGCCGTCATGGTGAAGCGCAGGGCGTCGGCCCCGAGCTCGTCGACCAGCTCCAGCGGGTCCATGACGTTGCCCTTGGACTTCGACATCTTCTGGCCGGAAGCGTCGCGGACCAGGGCGTTGATGAACACGCGCTTGAACGGCACGTCGTCCATGAAGTGCAGGCCCATCATCATCATCCGGGCGACCCAGAAGAAGATGATGTCGAAGCCGGTGACCAGGGTGTGGGTCGGGTAGAACCGCTTCAGGTCGGAGGTCTCCTCCGGCCAGCCCATGGTCGAGAACGGCCACAGGGCCGAGGAGAACCAGGTGTCGAGGACGTCCTCGTCCTGGCGCAGCTCGACGTCCGAGCCATAGTGCGCGCGCGCCGCGGCGCGGACCGCCTCCTCCGTCTCCTCGACGAAGACGTGGCCGTCCGGACCGTACCAGGCCGGAATGCGGTGGCCCCACCAGAGCTGGCGCGAGACGCACCAGGGCTCGATGTTGCGCATCCACTCGAAGTAGGTCTTCTCCCAGTTCTTCGGGACGAAGGCCATGTCGCCGGTCTCGACCGCCTTGATCGCCGGCTGGGCCAGGACCTCGGCGTTGACGTACCACTGGTCCGTCAGGAACGGCTCGATGACCACGCCGGACCGGTCGCCGTGCGGCACGGCGTGGCGGGTCTTCTCGATCCCGCGCAGCAGGCCCAGCTCTTCCATCTTCGCGGTGATGGCGCGGCGCGCGTCGAAGCGGTCCATGCCGGCGAACTCGGTCGGGACCTCGTCGTTGAGGCGGGCGTAGGCGTCGAAGATGTTGATCATCTCCAGGCCGTGGCGCTTGCCGACCTGGAAGTCGTTGAAGTCGTGCGCCGGCGTGATCTTCACCGCGCCGGAGCCCTTCTCAGGGTCGGCGTACTCGTCGGCGACGATCGGGATCTTCCGCCCGGTGATCGGGTGGGCCAGCAGCTTGCCGATCAGGCCCTGGTAGCGCTCGTCGGTCGGGTGCACGGCCACGGCCGTGTCGCCCAGCATGGTCTCCGGCCGGGTGGTGGCGACCACCACCTCGGTGACCTCGCCCACCGGGCCGTCGGCCAGCGGATAGGCGAAGTGGTAGTAGGCGCCGTCGACGGTCGGCTGCAGGACCTCCAGGTCCGAGATGGCGGTCTGGAAGTGCGGGTCCCAGTTCACCAGCCGCTTGTCGCGGTAGATCAGGCCTTCCTTGTAGAGCTGGACGAACACCTTGCGGACGGCGGCCGACAGGCCCTCGTCCAGGGTGAAGCGCTCACGGCTCCAGTCGCAGGACGCGCCCAGGCGGCGCAGCTGGTTCTGAATGGTGCCGGAGGACTCGGCCTTCCACTTCCACACCCGCTCGACGAAGGCGTCGCGGCCCATGTCGCGCCGGCCCGGCCCGCCCTCGGCGGCCAGCATGCGCTCGACCACCATCTGGGTGGCGATGCCCGCGTGGTCGGTGCCCGGCAGCCACAGCACCGCCTTGCCGCGCATGCGCTCGAAGCGCGCCAGCACGTCCTGCAGGGTGTTGTTCAGCGCGTGGCCGATGTGCAGCGAGCCGGTCACGTTCGGCGGCGGGATGACGATGGAGAACGCCTCGGCGTTCGGGTCGTCCTTGGGCGCGAAGGCGCCGGCGGCCTCCCACTGGGCGTAGAGGCGCGGTTCGGCGGTCTTGGGATCGAAACGGTTCTGGAGCATGGGATAAATGAAAGAGGGCGGACCCGGGGGGCCCGCCCTCTTAGCAGCCTGTTAGGGACGAAGCGAAGGGGTCAGCGGGCGCCGCGGCGCGCGATGCGTTCGACTTCCGTCTGTACCTGGGCCTCGACGATGGCCGGAAGGTTGGCGTCGAGCCAGTCCTTCAGCAGCGGACGCATCAGTTCCTTGACCACGTCCTCGAGCGAGCGGCCCTCGCGCGGCATCAGCAGGGTCGAAGCCAGGGCGCCGAAGGCGGCGGCGGCGGACTCGGCGGCACGATCGCTCACGAGACGCTCCGTTTCGGTGGGGCTGAAGCTGGCGACCGGAGCCGGTGCGGGCATTTCGCGCGGCGCGGCCTCGATGTCGCCGACCGTCTCGAACGGACGGATCGGCGTGGGCTCCGGCATCGCGACCGGCGCCGGTTCTTCATAGCGCTGGGTCAGCTCCAGCACTTCGTCGTCGGCCTCGTAGGCCACGTCGGCGATGTGCGAGGGCGTCTCGTCCATCATGGCCGGCGAGACGGCGTGCGCGACCGGCGCCGCCGCAGCGGCCTGCGGTTCAGCCGGCGCCTCGTCTTCGGAGATGATGCGGCGGATGGAGGCGAGGATTTCCTCCATCGTCGGTTCTTGGGCGGTCTGGTCGGACATCGATCGCGGCCGTTCAGGTCTGGGATAACGTGGGATCGCGCACAGCCTAAGGCCGACTGCGCGCGCCCGCAAACGCCTTCATGGTTAAATCGGAACCGATCAACGAAGGTTTACTGCGAAGGCTGTTTCGCGCTCAGTCGCTGATCGATCGGCGCGTCCGCGTCCTTCTCGTTGTCGCTGGCGCCCGGCTTCAGGGTGCGGTCGACGACGGCGATCAGCGGCTCCCACGGCACGCCGCCCTTGCCCTTCACGCGGTTGAAGTTGCGCTTGGGATCGTAGGCGGGGACGTCCTGGACCAGGTTGGCGGCCTCCAGCCTGCCCATGGCCGACAGCAGGGTGGCGCCGGCGATGTACTGGTCGCGGCGGGCGTTGACGAGCGCCAGCTCGGAGGTCCGCAGCTCCTGCTCGGCGTTCAGCACGTCGAGCGTGGTGCGCAGGCCGACCTGGTTTTCCTGGCGCACGCCTTCGGCGGCGATGCGCTGGGCGCGCACCTGCTCTTCGTTGGCGACGTAGGCGGCCTTGGCCGACTGCAGCAGCGACCAGGCGTTGGACACCTGGCGCAGCACGTCGCGGCGAGCGCCCTGCACGGCGATCTGGGCGGCGTTCTGGCGTTCCAGCTGCTGGCGGACCACCGAGGTGTTCACGCCGCCGGTGTACAGCGGCACCGAGATGCTGGCGGTGGCGCGGACTTCACGCTGGTCGAGGTTGGTCAGGAAGTCGTTGACCGAGGTCTGCGACGTGACGCTGGCCTGCAGCGAGGCGTTGGGCAGGAACTGCGACTTGGCCTGCACCACACGGGCGCGGGCGGCGTCTTCGGCGTACTGGGCGGCGCGCAGGGCCGGGTTGGCCTGCTCGGCCGCGTCCATGGCGGAGTCGAAGTCGCCCGGCATGCCCGGCAGGGTCGGCTCCTCGGCCAGTTCGCCCGGCGTCTGGCCGACGACCGAAGTGTAGGAGGCGCGGCTGACGGCCAGGTTGGCCTGGGCGGCGGACAGGTTGGCCTGGGCGGCGGCCAGACGGGCCTCGGCCTGGGCGACGTCGGTGCGGGTGATCTCGCCGACCTCGAAGCGGGCGCTGGCTTCTTCCAGCTGGCGCTGCAGGACGCGCACGTTCTCCTGCTGGATGCCAAGGGCCGCCAGGTCGCGGCGAACGTCGGCGTAGGCCGCGACGACCGCCTGCAGCACTTCCGCCTCGACCGAGCGCAGGTTCTCGCGGCCCTGCATGATGTCGGCCTCGGCCGCGCTCACGCCGGAAGCCACCCGCCCGCCGGTGTAGAGCGGCTGGGTCGCCGACAGCGAGGCCGACGACAGGTAGCGTTCCTTCTCCAGCGGGAAGGAGGAGATCACGAATTCCGGATCGCTGTAGGTCACCGCCACCGCCGCGTCGGCGGTCGGACGCCAGCCGGAGCGCGCCTGGACGTAGTTCTCGTCGAGCGCGCGCAGGCTGGCGCGCTGCTGCTGCAGGGTCGGGTTGGTCTGGTAGGCCAGCCCGATCGCCTCAGCCAGGGTCTCGGCCGAGGCCGCGCCGGCGCTCAGCGACAGCACCAGGCTCAGGGCCGCAGCCGATCGGAGGGCGCGACGGCGATTCGACATGACACTTAGTCCCTAAAGTCGGCCCAGGCGGCGCGAGTGCGACATATACTCACGCTCTGGCCGCCCGACCAGCAATCCACCAGTTAAGCTTTTTTCACGTTGGACCGCCGCAATTCCGTCGCCCACGGGCGACGGCTTCGGAAATCGCTCAGAACTGGAACGAAGGGCGCCGCTCGAAACCCGCCAGAACCGGCGGCGCGGCGTCGAACACTTCGCGCGTCGCCACCGCCGACGGGGTGCGCACGTAGAGGCGCGCACGGCCCATCGGCCCGTCCCGCTCCACCACCGCCAGGCGCCCGCCGACCTTCAGGGCCTCGATCCAGGCCGCCGGGGCCTCGGACACCGCGCCTTCCGAAATGATCAGGTCGTAGTCGCCGCCCATCGGCGCGGCGAGATCGCCCGCCTTGAGTTTCACCCCGTAATCGCCCAGCGCCGTCTCCAGCACGGCCACGGCGCGCGCGTCGCTCTCCTGGGCGGTGACGTCCAGGCCGATCGAGGCCAGCACCGCGCCGGCGTAGGGCGCGGCGATCGCCAGGGCCTTCTCGCCCGCCTTGGGCGCGGCCGCCTGCAGCAGCTTGGCCACTTCGCGCGGCCCCATCAGCCAACGCTCGGGGCAGATCTCGACCGGGACTTCGGCATAGGCCGCAAACGCCCGGGCCGGGGCGCAGAATCGCTCCCGCGCGACCCGACGCATGGCGTCCTGGATCTCGAAATCGGTCACGTCGTTGGTCCGCACCTGGGACTCGACCATGTTCAGCCGCGCCGACACGAAATCCATCGCGCTCGCCTTTCCTTATAAGGGCCGCCTTGTAAATCGCGCCGCTTATAGGGCGCGCGCCGCGGAAATGGCAACGCAGGGCGAAACCCAGAAAAAACAGGAAAGTTTCGAACGCCTGTGCGTTGCGGCCCGCAAACCGATCTGCTACCCCCTCGCCTCTCCAGCGCGACAAGCGCCACGGCCTGGTGGCGGAGTGGTTACGCAGCGGACTGCAAATCCGTGTACCCGAGTTCGATTCTCGGCCAGGCCTCCAACTTCCCTATAGCTGAAGCCCCATCCGCGGTCGGCGGTCTCCGTCGTCAGGCGGGCGGACGACGCTGTCCCGACTCAGGGCCCGCCCTCGCCGCCTCGTAGTTCGAGCGCAGGCCCGCGCGCAGGTCGTCGAAGCCGGCCAGCTTGGTGCGCGCCGCCCAGGTGTCGGCGAGCGCGCGGATGGTCTCGGCCCGCCAGCTGGGTTCCAGGGTGTAGGCCCAGCTCTGCAGCGAGCGGGCGTTCAGGAACAGCAGCATCACGAGCGCGACCACCACGACCTGGGCGCCCCAGCGCCGGGCGCGGGAGGACTCCAGCTCGTCGGCGAGCACTTCGCCCTCGTCGAAGATGTCGATCGCGCCGCCCGGGTGGATTTCGGTCGTCATCCCCGCCCCCTCAGAACTGGAAGTAGATGAAGGGCGCCACGCCCTCGGGCCGCATGGCCTCGACGGCCAGCAGCACCAGGGCCAGGCCCGCCCCGAACACCGGCGACGGAACCGGACGGACCAGCCCGGCCAGCCGCTCCGCGGCGCGCGCCGGCAGGAAGTGCATGGCCAGGCCGCCGGCGATCAGCACCGCCAGGAAGGGCGTGACCAGGGCCGCCGGCTGGGTCACCCGCGCGAAGCCCTCGACGTAGTCCAGGGCCAGCTGGAAGGACTCGGCCCTGAACAGGATCCAGCCCAGGCAGACGATGTGGAAGGTGACCACGACGCCCAGCACGCCCGCCCAGCGGCCGGTCGCGGCCGGACGCCAGGCGCGCCACGCCCGCTCGAACGCCAGCACCACGCCGTGCAGGCCGCCCCAGGCCACGAAGGTCCAGGCCGCGCCGTGCCACACGCCGCCCAGCAGCATGGTGATGATCACGTTGCGGCAGCCCTTCCACAGCGGGCCGCGGCTGCCGCCCAGCGGGATGTAGAGGTAGTCGCGCAGCCAGCTCGACAGGCTGATGTGCCAGCGCCGCCAGAAGTCCTGCAGCGAAGCGGACCGGTACGGCTGGTCGAAGTTGCGCGGGAAGCGGTAGCCCAGCAGCGCCGCCACCCCGATGGCCATGTCGCTGTAGGCCGAGAAGTCGCAGTAGATCTGCACGGCGTAGGCGTAGACCGCGGCCAGCAGGTCCCAGGCGCCGTGCGCGCTGGGGTCGAAGAACACCGGATCGACGATCCCCGACGACAGCTCCGAGGCGATCACCGTCTTCTTGAACAGGCCCCAGGCGATCAGCAGGAAGGCGTGGGCGGTCATTTCGCGGGTGACCGTCGGCGTCCGCTCGAACTGCGGCAGCAGGTGACTGGCCCGCACGATCGGTCCCGCCACCAGGTGCGGGAAGAAGGACATCAGCAGGGTGACGTCGAGCAGTTTGGCCGGGGCCACCTTCTCGCGGTGCACGTCGATCAGATACGACATGCCCTGGAAGGTGAAGAACGAGATGCCGACCGGCAGCAGCACCTGCAGCAGCGGCAGGTCGCGCTCCCAGCCGAACAGGCGCAGCAAGGCCCCGCCCTGCTCCACGAAGAAGCCGTAGTACTTGAAGAAGCCGAGGATGGTCAGGTTGGCGGCGACGCCCAGAATGACCACCCAGCGGCGGATGGTCGGCGTGTCGGCCCGCACGATCAGTTGCGAGGCGCCCCAGTTCAGCAGCGCGCTGCCGGCCAGCAGGCCGACGAAGCGCCAGTCCCAGGCCCCGTAGAAGAACCAGCTGGCGAGGATCAGGAACGCCTTGCGGCGCTCGTTCTCGCGCTCGAGGCTCCAAGACACCGCGTAGACCACCAGGAAGAACAGGGCGAACGCCATGGTCGGGAAGAGCATGGCCTCAGTTCTCCCCGGCCCGCATGAGATCGTCGAACAGCCGCTCGGCGATCATCGCGCCGCCGTGAGCGGTGAAGTGGACGTGGTCGCGCCGCATCAGCGGCGGATCGCCGGCGGTCAGGGCGTGCGCGCCGCACGCGCCGCCCATGGCCTGCTCCCAGTCCCAGAAGGCCGCGCCCTCCTCCGCCGCCGCCCGGCGCTGGGCGGCGCGCACGACGTCGAGCATGGGCGGGGCGTACCAGCGCTCCAGGGCCGGGCTGCGGTGCTCGACCAGGCTCGCGTAGTCGCGGCGCTCGGCCTCGGACAGCCGCCCGCAGGCGGGGTATTCGCGGTCGATCCCGTCGGTCAGCAGGTCGGGCCGGATGGTGGCCGCGTCGGGCGCGCCCAGGACCAGCACCGGCGCGCCGCCGGACAGCCGCCGCAGTCGGCGGATCTGGTCGCGAAGAAGCTGTTCGTAGGCCGCCGGATCGACGTCGCTGGCGAAGCCTTCGTTGGTGCCGAAGGCCAGCACGATCAGGTCGGGACGATAGGCCTCCAGCTCGACGGCCAGGGCGCGGTCGTCGCGCTGGGCGAAGTGCGACAGCTGGGCCCCGACCACGCCCAGGTTGGACAGGACCACCCCGCCGTCGCGCCGGAAGCTCGCCCAGGACAGGACGGTCGCCCCGCCGCGCTCGACGGTCAGGTCCAGCCGCGTCTGGCGGGCCGGGAATTCGAACTCACGGCAGGTCGGACCGGAATCGGCCGGCAGCGAGACAGGCCGGCGCTCCTGGCCGGCGGTGAGGACGAGGTCGGCGCCCGCGTGTCCCGTTTCGAGACACACCGTCGCCCGGTCGAAGCCGGCGGAGGGCTCGGCCGCCAGCGACAGCCGCGCGCCCGGCGCGTCGGCGACCAGGCGGAAGCCGGAAAGTCCGTAGGGACCGCTGGCCGGGGTCGGCGCGCGGCCCGCGGGCGCGAGGCTGTATTCGGTGCGCCAGCCGCTGGCCTGCACGTCGACCAGCCTCTGCACCAGGCCCGGATAGGGCGCGCCCGGGATCAGCACCCCGCGGCCGCCTGAGCCGTAGCGCGCCTGCAGCCGGTCGCGCAGGGCGCCGGAGATCAGGTCCGCGGCGCTGTGGCTGTCGCCGATCTGCAGGACGTGCACCGGCCGGGTGCGCCGCCCGGCCTGCAGGTCCTGCAGCGCCGCTTCGAACGGTTGCAGCGCGCCGGCGTCGGTCAGCCGCTCGGGCGCGGTGGCGCCGGCCAGCGGCGCGCAGGCCAGACCCAGCAGCAGGGCGAGCGCCGCGATCCTCATGACGCGGTCCGGGTCACAGCCGAAGCGGCCCCGGCGGCGGGGGCCTTGGCCCGGGCCACGTCGGCGAGGATGCGCGTGGCCACCGGCGAGGCCAGCCGCAGATAGCCGGCCGGGGTCATGTGCACGCCGTCGTCGGCGCGCATCAGGCGTTTGCGGTCCGAGCCCGGCTCGGACAGGTAGGCCGAGTACTCGCCGCCCTCGTCCTGGAACAGCTCGGTGGTGGCGATGAAGGGCACGCCCAGCGTGCGCGCCCGCTCGGCGTAGAGCTCATTCAGATAGACCGCGCTGGCGTCGCGGTCGGCGCGGCGCATCTTCGGCAGTCCGACCCAGTAGACCGCGGCGCCCTGGGCGCGCAGCACCTGCACCAGGGCGTCGATCCGCGCCAGGTAGGCCTTGCGCCAGCCCTCGCTCTTGAACGGATAGACGTGACCGTCGGCGGCGATGGCCTGGGCGTCGTTGCAGCCGAACTCGATGACCGCGACCTCGACCTTGCCGCCGGCCAGCTGCTCGACCGTCTGGGCCTGCACGTCGACGTAGTCGTAACGGGTCAGGCCGGTGGAGACCCGGCTGAACCTGCTGACCTCATAGGTCTTGTCGGTGCGCAGCTGGCGATAGAGGCCGGCCCACAGGCCGTCGCCCATGGAGTCGCCGAACACGCCGACGGTGATGCGACCGTCCGCGTCGGCTCCGCGCAGCACCACGGCCGGATCGTACACGACCGGGACCACGGCCGGCGCGGGCGCGGCGGCGGCCGCGCGCTTCGGCGCCGGCTCGGCCGCCTGGGCGGAGCCTCCGGACGTCGGCAGGTGGGCGAAGAAGGAGGCGATCCGGCTCCCCGCGCCGGCCCGCCCCTCGGGCGTCACGACCAACCCGATCAGAGCGCCGGCGACCAGACCCAGGTAGAAGATGCTCGAACGCCGTCCGAGCCAACGGGCGACAGGCCCGAACGCGCCGCTCTCCTCGCCGGCCTCGCGATCCAACGACACGCTTTTCCCCCCAGACCGGCCGTCACCAACCCGGTCCCGCGAACCCTTCGATCGGGACGCCGCTCCCCCGCGGAGCCCCGTTCGTCAGACTTTGTTAACTACCATTGGCGACCGCCGGTCGTCCAGCAAAGCTGGCGCCAGAACGGCCGTCCCAGACCGGCCCGGCGGCTTGGTTGTCGCGACCTGAACGAGGCCCGCCCGCGTTAAGCCTTCGCTAACCAAATCGGCGCGATGGAGGCGGGGTCTTCTTCTTGGAGACACCCACCATCACCGAACTCGACCAGGCCCGGCGCACGCGTCGGGCTCTTTTTTTGGGAGAGACGAAAAACCCGCCTTGCGCCCCGAACCGCGAGGCTGTTATACGCCCCTCCTCTCGGCGATGAGCCCTGATCCGCGGTAGCTCAGTGGTAGAGCAGCCGGCTGTTAACCGGCTGGTCGTAGGTTCGAATCCTACCCGCGGAGCCATCGCGCTCCCTCTCAAAATTTGGTCGATCAGCCCACCGGCCGCTCACGTTCCGCAGCATGACGGGCGCGTCCCGCCATCGCCCCCGGGAGTCCGCGCTCACGGCGTCAGCCCCCTCTCCGCCGAGCTTTTGAATTGATTGAATTCAAACAATTTGACGCTCGCCGCACAGATTAAAGCGCTGCGGACAAGAGGGCCTTAAGGGCGATTTGAAGTATACTGCCCCGCCTGAGCGCGTCTTGGCTCGGGGGACCGTTTCCCGAACTCCACACCTTCGCGTCGAAGCGACGCGGTTACCGCGAATTCATTTGAGCCTTCGCGGCCGCCGCTTCACTGAGAAACATAATCCGACGGCTCGACTCCCCGGAGCCGCAATCCACGGACTGCAGCTCCAATGCGCGTCAACAAATCCTACGTTTTCGCCGGCATCATCATCGGCGCCGTCATCGCCTATTTCGCGATCAGCGCCGCGCTGGGCCGTGGAAAGCACGCCGAAGCGGCCCCGGCCGAGAAGAAGAAGGACGAGCTCCAGCTGGTCCGCACCGTGCTGACGCCGGAGTCCGTGCGCCCCTACGCGGTGGTGCTGCGCGGCCGCACCGAAGCGATGCGTTCGGTGGTGGCCCGTTCCGAGACCGCCGGCGTGGTCGCCGCCACCCCGACGCCGGAAGGCTCGTGGGTGAAGGCCGGCCAGGTGCTGTGCCGCCTCGACGTCGACGCCCGCCAGGCCACCCTGGACCAGGCGCGCGCCAACCTGCGCTCCAAGACGCTTCAGTGGGAAGCCGGCCAGCGCCTGGCCGAGAAGGGCTTCCGCTCCGACACCCAGGTGGCCTCCGCCCGCGCCGACATGGACCAGGCCGCCGCCCAGGTGCGCCAGGCCGAGGTCGCCTACGAGCAGATCAACATCCGCGCCCCGTTCGCCGGCGTGTTCGACAACCGCGACGCCGAGGTCGGCTCCTACCTGTCGCCGGGCCAGCCCTGCGGCACGGTGGTCGAGCTGAGCCCGCTGCTGCTGGTTGGCGACGTGCCCGAGGCCGACGCCGGCCGCATCGCCGCGGGCGCGCCCGCCCGCGCCGACCTGGGCGCCGGCGGCACGCTGGTCGGCAA
>NZ_JAAIVC010000102.1 GCF_010975005.1 Caulobacter sp. 17J65-9
GGCGTGGCCGGCGTGGCCGGGGTCGGCGCCGTCGAGGCGCTCGGAGTGGTGGCGCAACCGGCCAGCGCGCACGCGGCGGCGGCGGTCATCAGAAGGCGTTTCATTGCGGTGATTTCCTCCCAGAGCGGCGATAGCCGAAAGTGGATGCCGGTTTCGGCGCGATCGCCGCTCCACCATTATGATTCTAGAGCCTTCATTCCCGTCTCATTCGAGACGGGAAGGCTCTAGGCGGCGGCCGCTCGCGGGCGACCGCCGTTCCGGGAGGCATGGGAAGCGGCTTAGCGCCGCAAGGTCAAGGTTTTCCGCTCGGATAGACGCAGGTCGCCAGGCCCTCGTGGCGCACCGTGCCCGACGCCGCCGAGATCTTCGAGGAGCGCTTGCGCACGTAGGGGCCCGATCCGGCCGCCTTCCACTTGCGGGGACTGGGCAGGATGGCCGCCAGGCGGGCGGCTTCCTTCTTGGTGAGCTGGTCGGCGCTCTTGCCGTACCACTTCTGCGAGGCGGCCTCGGCGCCGTAGACGCCCGGCGCCCACTCCACCACGTTCAGGTAGACCTCGATGATCCGCTTCTTGGGCCACAGCGCCTCGATCAGGACGGTGTAGTAGGCCTCCAGCCCCTTGCGGACCCAGCTTCGCTGCGGCCACAGGAAGACGTTCTTGGCGGTCTGCTGGCTGATGGTCGAGCCGCCCCGCACCTTGCGATGGCCCTCGTTGTGCTTCATCGCCTTCTCGATGGCGTCGAAGTCGAAGCCGTGGTGCGAGCAGAACTTGGCGTCCTCGGCGGCGATCACCGCATAGACCAGGTTCGGCGAGATCTTCTTCAGGGGGCGCCACTTGTGGTGCAGGCCCTCGCCCTCGAAGGCGCGGTCGACCATCAGGTAGGTGACCGGCACGGGCACCCAACGGTGCACCAGCACGCCCAGCGGCGGCAGGATCAGCACCGCGCCCAGCAGCACGATCAGAACCGTGCGCAGGCTCTTCCTCAACTTCGCGTACTTCTTGCCGGCCATGACGCTCACTCCCCCGACGCTAGGCTAGCCGAGCGCCTCGCCCGGGTTAAGCCCCCGCTCAGACCGCGACGGCCAGAACGCCGGCGCCGCCGTCCTCGTCGCCCCAGGCCAGGCGGTCGGCCTTGGGCGACAGCGACAGCGCTGTCACGGCCGCGCCCTTCTCGGCCTTCACCCGCTCCAGCTTGGAGGTCTTCAGGTCGGCGACCCACAGGCGCCCGTCGTCGAGGCCGGCGGCCAGCACGGTCTTGTCCGGCGCGCCGGACACGCGGGTGACCATGGCGCTCTCGTCATGGCCGATCTCGGCGGCTTCCTTGCCCATCGGCCCGTTGTTGCCGGTGAACTGCCACACGACCGCGCCGTTGGCCCCGGAGGTGGCCAGCAGCATGCCCTTGGCCAGGAAGCTCAGGCTTTTGATCTTGGCCGGATAGCCGCCCATGCGCATGTCCTTGGCGTCGGACAGCCGCCAGCCGTGCAGCGCGTTCTCCTGCATGGCGGTGACCAGGAACTTGCCGTCCGGGCTCCAGACCACGCCGACGTGCGAGCCGGCCCACTTCAGGGTCTGCGGCTTCTGCTCGGCGATGCGGGCGAACCAGACCGCCGCCCCGCCGTAGGTGGCGCAGGCCAGCTTGCGGCCCTTGGCGTCGAAGGCCAGGTCGGCGACCGAGCGCTCGTGGGCGAACACGCGCGCGAAGGCCGCGTCCTTGGCGTCCAGCACGCGGGCTTCCTTGCCGACCGCGTAGGCGATCAGGCCGGTTTCCGGCGCGGCCGCCACGGCGTCGATCCACCGGCCGCGCGCATCGGCCAGTTCGACCGCGCCGTCGGCCTTCGACCAGACCAGACGCCCGTCGTCGCCGCCGGTGACCACGCCCTCGCCCGACGGATGCGGGGCGGCGCACTGCACCGAGCCGTTCGGGTGCGCCTCGACGGTCTCGCCGGTCTCGAACCGCACGGTGCCGTCGCCCAGCGCGAAGGCGGCGCGGCCGGAGCGCTCGAACAGGGCGGCGGTGACGTAGGCGTCGAAGGCGAAGGCGGTCATGGGCGGGCTCATAGCGTGCGGGGCGAAAGCTGTCGCCGATCGCAAATTCAAAGGGCGTCATCCCGGAAAGCGCGCAGCGCTTATCCGGGACCCAGCAAGCTCGAGCTCAACGCTGCGATGCGCGCTGCAAAGATCGCGGCGCTTGCTGGGTCCCGGCTCTCCGCTGCGCTTCGCTACGCTGCGGCCGGGATGACGGGGAGATTACGCCGCGCAGGCCTCGAAGCCTTCGCGCAGCTTGGCGGCGTCGAGGTTGCGGCCGATGAAGACCGCGCGGCTCCAGCGGCGCTCGTCGGACTTCCACGGCTGCTGCAGGTCGCCTTCCAGGATCATGTGCACGGCCTGGAAGACCAGGCGCCGGTCCTCGCCCTTCACGTCGACGATGCCCTTGGCGCGCAGGATGTCGGGGCCCTGGTCGGCCAGCACCTTGTCGATCCAGGCGGTGAACTTGTTTCCGTCCACCGGCCGCTCCAGCGACAGGCTGACGCCCTTGATGTCGTCCTGGTGGGCGTGGCCGCGCGCGCCCTCGTGGTGATGGTGGTGGTCGTGCCCGTGGTCATGACCATGGTGGTGGTCGTGATCATGGTCGTGGCCGCAGTGCTCGTCGTGCACGTGGCCGGGCTCGCCGTGGGCCGGGTTCAGGAATTCCGGCTGCAGGTCGACGATGCGCTCCAGGTCGAAGGCGTTGCGGCCCAGGATCGTCCCCAGCGGCACGTTCGAGCGCTGGGCGCGGTGGATCGGGGCCAGCGGGTTGAGGCCGCGCAGGCGCGCCTCGACCCGGGCCAGCTCCGCCTCGGAGACCAGGTCGGTCTTGTTCAGGATGATCTGGTCGGCGAAGGCGATCTGCTCGCGCGCCTCCCGGGAGTCGTCCAGGCGGGCCTCGACGTGCTTGGCGTCGACCACGGTGGTGACGCTGTCCAGCTTGGTGCGCGCCTTCACCTCGTCGTCGACGAAGAAGGTCTGGGCGACCGGGCCGGGGTCGGCGAGGCCCGTGGTCTCGACCACGATGGCGTCGAACTTGCCCTTGCGCTTCATCAGGCCGGACAGCACGCGGATCAGGTCGCCGCGCACCGTGCAGCAGACGCAGCCGTTGTTCATCTCGAACACTTCCTCGTCCGCGCCGACGACGAGGTCGTTGTCCACGCCGATCTCGCCGAACTCGTTGACGATGACGGCGTAGCGCTTGCCGTGGTCCTCGGTGAGGATGCGGTTCAGGAGCGTGGTCTTGCCTGCGCCCAGATAGCCGGTGAGCACGGTGACGGGAATTTGCTGGGTCATGCGGTCTCTCTAGTCGGCCCTAAGGCCGAAACGAAGGGGCGGCCGAAGCGAAAGGGTCAGCCTTCCAGATGGGCGCGACCGGGCAGGCTTTGAAGCAGGCCGCGGTTGGGGCCGAACAGCGCGGAAACGACGAACAGGGCGGCGGCGCACAGGACCATGGCCGCGCCGGGCTCCACCGTGTAGGCGCGGGCGGCCAGGAGGCCCACGCCGCTGGCCAGGGTGGAGAGCAGCACCGCCGCGCCGATCTGGCCTGCGAAGCTGCGGGCCCAGAAGCGCGCGGCCGCCGCCGGGATCATCATCAGGCCCACGGTCATCAGCGCCCCGAAGGCGCGGAAGCCGGCCACCAGGTTCAGCGCCACCAGGCACATCAGCAGCGCGTGCAGCGCGCCGCCGGGCACGCCGGTGGTGCGCATGAACACCGGGTCGGCCGCCTCGGCCGCGAAGCCGCGCATGAATAGAGCCAGCGACAGGATGGTGGCGGTCGCGGCGCCGGCCGCGAACACCAGGCCGGCCGGGTCCAGCGCCTTAACGTCGCCGAACAGCAGCCCGTGCAGGGCCTCGCCGTCGGCGGTGCGGCCCAGGATCAGCACGCCCACCGCCAGCGCGCTCAGATAGAGCACGGCGAAGGAGGCGTCCTCGGGCAGGCGCTGGGTGCGCGACAGCAGGCTGGACAGGACGGCCACGACCAGGCCGGCGGTCAGGGCGCCGAAGGTCAGCGCCCAGGGGTCGGCCCCGGCGATCAGGAAGGCCAGGGCCGCGCCCGGCAGGATGGCGTGCGAGAGCGCGTCGCCGACCAGGCTCATGCGCCGGCCGATCAGCAGCACGCCCAGCGGCGCGGCGCCGAAGGCCAGGGCGACGGCGCCTGCGCTGGCGCTGGCGAAGACGGCGGCGTTCAAGGTCAGCATCAGGCGTCTTCAGTCCTGCGGCACACGTGGGCGTGCGCGTCGAAGGCCTCCGACAGGCGCCGCGCCTTCAGGAGGTTCTCCGGGCGCAGGGTCTCGCGCGCCGGGCCCCAGGCGACCTTCTCGCGGGCCAATAGAAGAGCGTCGGTGAAGGCGTCGCGGGCCAGCTCCAGGTCGTGCAGCACGACGATCACGGCGCGGCCTTCGCGCGGCCAGCGCTGGATCAGCTCGACCAGGTCGGCGGTGGTCTTCTGGTCGACGGCCGAGAACGGCTCGTCCAATAGTATGAGACGGGCGTCCTGCAGCAGCACGCGCGCGAACAGGGCCCGCTGCAGCTGGCCGCCGGAGACCGCGTTCAGCGGCCGGTCCTCGAAGCCGTGCAGGCCGACCGCCGCGAAAGCGTCGTGCAGGCGCTCGCGGTCGGCGCGACGCAGGCCGCCGAACAGGCCGCGCTTGTTCCAGAAGCCCAGCGCCACCAGTTCGCCCAGGGTCATGGGGAAGTTGCGGTCGACGCCCGGGTCCTGCGGCAGGTAGGCGATGTCGCGCGGCTTCAGCCCCTGCAGCTCGATGCGGCCCGACAGCGGCTCCAGCGCGCCGGCCACGCCTCTCAATAGAGTGGACTTGCCCGAACCGTTCGGCCCGACCACGGCGGTCAGCCGGCCGGCCTCGAACACGCCGTCCAGGTGGTGGACGGCCGGGTGGCGCTCATAGCCGAGCGTGACGTCGTGCAGGCGGACGGCGGCGCTCATCGGGGACCGCCCTGGATGGCCAGCCACACCGCGCCCCAGACGACGGCCAGCGCCACGACGGCCAGCGCCAGGCGCACGAGGGCGCTCGCGTGCAGCAGGTTGAAGCGCGACGGGGTCATGTCTGCGCATATAGCGCGTTATAGTGTAACAGGCGAGGGCTGGGCCGCGACGATTCCGCCACGCGACGGAACCTGTCCAAATAAGGCGCCGCGCTCGCGTTGACTCTGTGTTCGCCCCGAGTATAAGTCACGCCCTCTCGCCCGTGGGCCATCCCGCGGGCGCACATTTTTTTGCGCAAGGTGAGGCGCCCCGATGTACGCGGTGATCAAAACCGGCGGCAAGCAGTACCGGGTTCAGGCCGGCGATCTGCTGGTCGTTGAGAAGCTGGAAGGCGCCCCGGGCGCCGACGTGATGTTCGACCAGATCCTGATGGTCGGCGACGAAGCCGGCGCCGCCGTCGGCGCGCCGCTGGTCGAAGGCGCCTCGGTGACCGGCACGCTGGTCGAAACCCGCAAGGGCGAGAAGGTCAAGATCTTCAAGAAGACCCGCCGCCAGGGCTATCGCCGCACCCGCGGTCACCGCCAGCAGGAGACCGTCATCCGCGTCACCGGCCTGTCGGGCGCCGGCAAGTCGGCCAAGTGGGACGGCACGGTCGACCTGACCCCGAAGGCGGTCCTGGACGCGCGCGCTCGCGGCCTGGGCGACGCCGCCGCCCTGCTGACCCCGATCGCCGCTGAAGCGGCCGCCGTGGTCGCCGAGGTGAAGGGCAAGGGCAAGGCTCCGAAGATCGCCGCCACGGTGGTCGAGCACGCCGATCCGGTTGCGGACGCGCCGAAGAAGGCCGCCCGCGCTAAGAAGAAAACCGACGAAGCCGCCGCCGAAGGCGGCGAGGCCTAAGTCCTAGAGTTCAGGAGCTAGACCTATGGCACATAAGAAGTCCGGCGGTTCGTCGCGCAACGGTCGCGATTCCGAATCCAAACGCCTTGGCGTGAAGAAGTTCGGCGGTGAGCGCGTGCTCGCCGGCAACATCCTCGTCCGCCAACGCGGCACCAAGTTCCATGCCGGCGACAACGTCGGGATGGGCCGCGATCACACTCTGTTCGCCACCGCGCAAGGCGCCGTGAAGTTCACGACCAAGCGCGACAACAAGTGTTTCGTGTCCGTAATCCCGGCTCTACAGGCCGCCGAATAGGCGCGAGCTAGAACGCACACGTTCCGGATCGCGCCGCCCACAAAGCAGCGATCCGGACGAGGAAATTCCAAGCGGGGAGTCCGGATCGCCGGGCTCCCCGTTTTCTTTTTCCCGCAGCCCGGGGCCTCGGCCCCAAAGGAGGCTGGCATGTGCGTGATCGAGTTCTCCCCCCGGATCGAAACCCGGCGCCTGACCCTGCGCGCTCCGGAAGAGGGTGACGTGGCCCGACTGGCCTGTCTGGCCGACGATCGGGACATCGCGCGGATGACCACGCGCATGCCGCATCCCTACAGCCTGGCCGACGCCGAGGAGTTCGTGGCCCGCACGGCCGCGCAGGATCCCAGGCGCGAGAACACCTTCGTCCTCGATCACGAGGACGAGGGGCCGATCGGCGTGCTCGGTTTCTTCCACGACGCCGATCCCTATCCGGAGGTCGGCTACTGGATCGGCCGGCCGTTCTGGGGACGCGGCTTCGCGACCGAGGCGGCGGAGGGCGCGCTCGACTGGGCGCGCCGGCGCTGGAAGAAGCGGGCGGTGGTCGCCGGCCACTTCACCGACAATCCGGCCTCGGGCCGCGTGCTCAGCAACGCCGGCTTCCTCTACACCGGCGAGGTGCGCACCAAGCACTCCCGCGCGCGGGGCGAGGACACGCCGATCCGGATGATGGTCTGCCTGCTCTAAGCGAGGGATTGCCTCAGGCGGCGGCGCGCTGCGGTTTCGGCGACTTCGGCCCGTGCCGGAACCGCAGCTCCGCCTTGGTGATCCGGTCGGCCAGGTCTTCCAGCTCGGTGAACAGCGAATAGCTGCGGTAGGCGTCGATCTCGTTCACCGCCGTCTGGGCGCGCGGCAGGAACTCGCACCAGCGCTTCCACGCCGGGTGGGCGTCGCGCGCCTTGGTGTCCTTCAGGCTCAGCGGCTCCCATAGGCCCAACTCGGTCAGGAGCTTGCGGGAGTCGCGCAGTACCGGCACGGCGATGTAGGCGAACAGGAAGGCGGGCGTGGCCGCGCGGCTGTAGGCCGGCCGGATGCGCAGGTGCCAGGCCTTGTAGGCCTGCAGGAAACCCGAGCGTCGCTCGGCGTCCGGCGGCAGCCATGAGGCGTTGGCGTTGATCAGTTCGTCCGCGGCGGTCGACTGGTGCACCACCTCGTCGGCGGTGCGCCCCTCGTTCAGCGCCGAGGAGAAGGTGGCCATCGGGATCTGCAGGACCTTGGCCACGTCGGTGTGGGCGACCTGGCGGCCCTGGACGGTGGTCCACTGGGCCATGGCGTCGGGCCTCAGCGCGTCGGCCGGCGGCACGAACTTCTTCGGCGGCTTGGCCGGATCGCACCAGCAGACCCGTCCCGGGCCGTAGCTGATCTCGTTGGGGTCGTAGAAGGTCAGGACATGGCCGACCTGCGGGCAGGGCCCCATGTCGGCCAGGAACCGCTTGAACTCGCGCCAGCTCGGGTTCAGGCCGCGTCCGCGATGGAACAGCATGCCCCGGTGGGCGCCCGCCTCGATCGGATACTTCCGCATCAGGTCGGGTAGACTCAATCTCTCGATGTCGTCCTCCCAGGACGACACGGCGATATCAGCGCTCTGCGACACCGCTGTTCCCTCCGGCCCGCGCTTCTACACGAGCCCTCGGCCGTCTTGTCGCACTGGAGTCTCTAAATATTGATTACGCTTACCGGTGCGCAAACCTCGTTGTGGACCCGGGTTTGTTGATCGCTGGATGGCCGACAATCCATTTACTCTACGCTTCGGATCGGAAGCTTGCGGACAGGTCTGCGGAGGTCCGTGAACGGCGACCGGCGGGGCCGTAAAGCACGAACGCGGCCCGCTTGAACGGCCATGGGGGGCGCGCCGCGCCGGATTGGATCACCACGACCCCCTCGACCTTCGCGCGCCCCTGGTTCACAACCCCGCGCATGAAGTTCCTCGACCAGTGCAAGATCTTTATCCGCTCCGGCAACGGCGGCGGCGGAGCCGTGTCGTTCCGCCGGGAGAAGTTCATCGAATACGGCGGCCCTGACGGCGGCGACGGCGGCCGCGGCGGCGACGTGTGGATCGAGGCGGTCGAGGGCCTGAACACCCTGATCGACTACCGCTACCAGCAGCACTTCAAGGCCCAGACCGGCATGCACGGCGCGGGGCGCCAGATGAACGGCCCGGCCGGCGACGACGTGGTGCTGAAGGTGCCGGTCGGCACCCAGGTCTATGAAGAGGATCGCGAGACCCTGATCGCCGACCTCGACCACGCCGGCATGCGCCTGCGCCTGCTTAAGGGCGGCAACGGCGGCTTCGGCAACGTGCACTTCAAGGGCCCGATCAACCAGGCGCCCCGCTTCGCCATGCCCGGCCAGGACGGCCAGGAGAAGTGGGTCTGGATGCGGCTGAAGCTGATCGCCGACGCCGGCCTGGTCGGCCTGCCCAACGCCGGCAAGTCGACCTTCCTGGCGGCGGTCTCGGCGGCCCGGCCGAAGATCGCCGACTATCCGTTCACGACGCTGACGCCCAACCTCGGCGTGGTCGACCTGTCGACCAACGAGCGCTTCGTCATCGCCGACATTCCCGGCCTGATCGAGGGCGCGTCGGAAGGCGCGGGCCTGGGCACCAAGTTCCTCGGCCACGTCGAGCGCACCGCCGTGCTGGTCCACCTGGTCGACGGCACGCAGGACGACGTCGCCGGCGCCTACCGCACCATCCGCGGCGAACTGGAGGCCTACGGCGAAGGCCTGGCGGATCGGCCGGAGCTGCTGGCCCTGAACAAGGCCGACGCCCTGACCCCGGAACTGCGCGACGAGAAACTCGCCGAGCTCGAAGAGGCCGCCGGCAAGCGCCCGTTCGTGATCTCCGGCGTCTCCGGCGAGGGCGTGACCGAGCTGTTGCGCGCCGCCTGGGGTGAAATCCGCGAGAAGCGGGCCGAGGAAAAGCGGGCCGAAAGGCAGGCCGACGACGAGCCCGACGCCGGCGAGTGGCGCCCCTGAGCGGCGGCTCGCCGCGCGCGCCGCTCCGCCCGGGCTTCCATCTGGAGCCCGGCATGCGGGTCGGCGTGTTCGGCGGCTCGTTCAACCCGGCCCACGCCGGCCACGCCCACGTCACCGAGACGGCCATGAAGCGGCTGGGCCTGGACCGGGTGATCTGGCTGGTCTCGCCGCAGAACCCGCTGAAGTCCGACCGGGACACCGCGCCGCTGGCCGCACGCATGGCCGGCGCGAAGGCCGTGGCGCCGAAGGGGGCCCTGGTCTCCGACTTCGAGACCCGGGCCGGGACCCGCTACACCATCGACACCCTGCGCGCGCTGAAGGCCCGTTTCCCCGGCGTGCGCTTCGTCTGGATCATGGGCGCCGACAACCTGGCCCAGTTTCATCGCTGGCGGGCCTGGCGGGAGATCGCCCGGCTGGTCCCCGTCGCCGTCGTGGCCCGGCCCGGCCCCGAGGCGCTGAAAGGCCGCACCTCGCCGTTCGCCCGGCGCTTCGTCCGCGCCCGCCTGCCGGAGCCCGCGGCCAGGGCCCTGCCGACCGCGAAAGCGCCTGCCTGGGCCTACCTCGTCGCGCCGCTGCACACGGTGTCTTCGACCGCCATTCGGGCCGGAACCGCGGCGAAACGCGCGGCGCCGCTCGCCGGATGACCTGAGGCCCCTTACGTGATAGGGTTCACGTCACGGCCAGGCCGTAGAGGAGTTTGAAGCTGAGTCGCCCCCCTGCGCATGACGCGCAATCGAACGCGGTGTCCAACACGTCTCATGAGATGGACCCGGTTCACCCGCTGCGAGATGAAGACGTTTCGCTCGAAGAACTGATCCTGAAGCGCCTGGACGACGACAAGGCCCAGGAGATCGTTCACATCGACCTGAAGGGCAAGAGTTCGGTCGCTGACTCCATGATCGTGGCGTCGGGCCGATCGACGCGCCACGTCGGCGCGCTGGCCGACCACCTGCTGCGCGCCCTGAAGGACGCCGGCTACGGTCGTGCGCGGGTCGAAGGCCTGCCGCACTGCGACTGGGTGCTGATCGACGCCGGGGACGTGGTGATCCACCTGTTCCGGCCCGAGGTCCGCCTCTTCTACAACATCGAGAAGATCTGGTCGGTCGACGCGCCGCACCGGACTCCGGCTGCTGTCTAAACGCGTATGCGGGTGACCATCGCGGCTGTCGGGCGGCTCGGCCGTTCGCCCGAGGCCGCCATGGCCCGCGACTACGCCGAGCGGGCGACGGCCGCGGGCCGCGCCCTGGGCCTGGGCCCCGTCGACATCCTGGAAATCGAGCCGCGCAAGCCCGGCAAGGCCGCCGAGGGCGAAGCCCTGCTGGAGGCGATCGGGCCGGGCGCCTACCTGGTCGCCTGCGACGAGCGGGGCGAGACCTTCCGCTCGCGCGATTTCGCGGCGCGGGTCGAGCGCCTGCGCGATCAGGGCGAGCGGCGGCTGGTGTTCTTCATCGGCGGCGCCGACGGCCTGTCCGACGAGGTGCGCGCGGCCACCCGTTTCAAGCTGGCCTTCGGACCGCAGACCTGGCCGCACGCGTTGGCCCGGGTGATGCTGGCCGAGCAGGTCTATCGCGCCGTCACCATCCTGGGCGGCTCGCCCTATCACCGCGATTGAGCGCCGCCCCAGCAGCGCTATAGCTAGCCCCATGCTTCGCCGCGTCGCTTCCGTCCTGGCCGTCGTGACCCTGGCCTCCACGCCCGCGTGGGGACAGAAGGGCAATCGCGACGAGATCGACCGGCTGGAAGCCGAGCGCCAGGACAAGGCGCGCGAGAGCGAACAGCTGCGCGCCCAGGCCCGCGACGCTTCCCAGGAGATCGAGCGGCTGCGCTCGCAACTGGTGTCGCTGGCCCAGCGCCAGTCGACCGACGAGGCCGACGTCGCCTCCCAGCGGGCCCGCTTCGACCGGCTGAACGCGCGCGAGAGCGAGCTGACCGCCCGCATGAGCCGCAACCGCGCCAAGCTGACGCGCCTGCTGGGCGCGTTGCAGCTGTACACCCGCGATCCGCCGCCGGCGCTGCTGGTGTCGCCGGACTCCGCCACCGACGCCGTGCGCGCCGCCATCCTGATGCGCGCCGTGGCCCCGGAGCTGGAGCGCCGGGCCGACGCGCTGAAGGGCGAGGCGGAAGAGATCAACCGGCTGCGCCGCGAAGCGGCGCTGGCCGGCGAGGCCCTGTTCACCGCCGAGAGTAACGCCGCCGACCGCCGCGCCGAGATCGAGCGCCTGATCCGCGAGAAGTCCTATCTGGAGGCGCGCCTCTCCAGCGACGCCGAGACCGCCGAGCGCGAGGCGCGCGCCCTGGCCGAGCGAGTGCAGGATCTGGGCGGGCTCATTCAGGGCCTGTCGCATCCTGGCGAGGCCGGGGCCGGGCCGGGGCGGATGTCCGCGCCGGTGCAGGGCGAGCTGATCCGCCGCTTCGGCCAGAGCGCCGGCGCCGGGCGTTCCGACGGCTGGACCTGGCGCACCGAACGCTCGGCCCAGGTCCTGGCCCCGGCCGCCGGGGTGGTCGCCTACGCCGGCCCGCTGAAGCAGTGGGGCGAGGTGGTGATCCTGCGCATGGGCGGCGGCTACCACGTGGTGGTCGCCGGTCTGGACGAGGTCTCGGCCCGGACCGGACGATCCGTCGCGGCCGGGGAACCGATCGGCCGCATGAGCGGCTCTTCCGGACCGCCGCCGGAACTCTATCTTGAAATTCGCCGCAACGAAGCGCCGGTCGATCCGGCGCGGTGGCTCGACGAAGGTCGTCGGGACTGATTTGATGCGTGGCCGAGAGCGTCCATGGCGGACGCCCGGGCCTGGAAGCGCGAGGACGTGAATGCGCAAGCTGCTGGTGATCGGTGTTTCGGCCTTGGCGTTGAGCGCGGGCGCGGTCGCCTACGCCGCCCAGTCGTCGTTCGCGCCCAAGTCCGAGACCTTCCGCATGCTCGAGCTGTTCGGCGACGTGCTCGCCGTGGTCGAGCAGCAGTACGTCGTCGAGGTCGATGACAAGAAGCTGATCGAAGCGGCCCTGAACGGCATGCTGACCTCGCTCGACCCGCACTCCAACTACATGAACCCGGAAGAGTACAACGACCTGAACGAACGCGCGCGCGGCCAGTACAGCGGCGTGGGCCTGGAGATCACGGTCGACAACAACCTGGTGAAGGTCATCACGCCGATGGACGAGGGCCCGGCCGCCAAGGCGGGCGTGCAGGCTGGCGACGTGATCACCTCGATCGACGGCGAGAACACCGTCGGCATGACCCTGAAGAAGGCCGGCGACAAGCTGCGCGGGGCCATGGGCACCAAGGTGCAGGTCACCTTCGCCCGCGAGGGCGAGGAGAAGCCGATCGAGCGCACTCTGACCCGCGAGGTCATCAACCTGAAGTCCGTCCGCGGGCGGGTCGAGGGCGACTATGGCGTCGTGCGCATCTCCAGCTTCAACCAGAACACCGGCCAGGAGACGGTCGACGCGCTGAACAAGCTGCGCGCCGACAAGCCCGACATGAAGGGCGTCGTGCTGGACCTGCGCAACAACCCCGGCGGCATTCTCGAGCAGTCGGTGGCGGTGGCCGACGCCTTCCTGGAAGGCGGCGAGATCGTCTCCCAGCGTGGCCGCGATCCGCGCGACATCGAGCGCTACAACGCCACCCCGGGCGACCTGGCCCACGGCCTGCCGGTGGTGGTGCTGATCAACTACGGCTCGGCCTCGGCGGCCGAGATCGTGGCCGGCGCCCTGAAGGACCACGAGCGGGCGACGGTGGTCGGCCTGACCAGCTTCGGCAAGGGCTCGGTGCAGACGGTCATGCCGCTGCATGGGGGCCGAGACGGGGCGCTGCGCCTGACCACGGCGCGTTACTACACGCCCTCGGGCCGCTCGATCCAGAAGACCGGCATCGAGCCGGACCTCGAGGTCGCGCGTTCGGCCAAGGAGGCGGAGATCGTCTCGGAGTCGAACTTCATCTACAGCGAAGCCGCCTACTCGAACGCGCTGGACGCCGCCGAGAAGGCCGAGCGCAAGGGGCCGCACAAGCCCACCGAAGCGCCGCCGGCCGGCTTCGACGAGAAGAAGGACTTCCAGCTTGAGCGCGCCTTCCAGGTGCTGGCCGTCAAGGGCGACCTGAAGGCCCTGCCGAAGATCGCCGTCCCCGTCCCGGCCAAGGTGGCCGAGGCGCCGGCTGCGGCGGTGAAAAAATAGGTTAAGACCGTCAGGGTTTCTTAACCCGCCGGACAGACCCTGAGCCTCGGGAAACCTCGTCTTCGAGCCGACGCTCAGGGTTCATGTTCGCCAAACGCCGCCTCGCCCTCGCCGGGACCGCCGCCGCCGCGCCGCAATCGCGGTTCGACGTGCGCGCGCTGCTGGCGTTCGCCAAGAAGCCGCTCGTCGCGCCCGTGGGCGCCGGCGCGCTGTTCATGGGCGCGGCCGCGGTCCTGCTGATGGTCGCCGCCGACCCGCGCGCGGGCGCGCCGTCCGTGCG
>NZ_JAAIVC010000103.1 GCF_010975005.1 Caulobacter sp. 17J65-9
GGCCGCGGCCTGGGCCGCCTGGGCGCGGGCGACGGCTTCCGCCTCGGCCTGGGCGCGGGCGGCCGACTGGGCCGCCAGGTCCGAGGCCTTGCCGTTCAGGCTGGACAGCGCGGTCTTCAGCGTCTCCAGCGTGCCGTAGGACTCGCCATTGAGGAACAGGTCGAACACCAGCGGGTCGGAGACGTCGACCGAGGCGGCCAGGCCGCGCGGGGCGCGGTAGGCCTCGCCGGCGGCCAACTGGCGGGCGAAGTAGATGGTGCCGTCGGCCCCGGAGACGACCAGGGTCGCCGCCTTGCGGGCCTGCAGGATCACGCTCGAGGACTGCGGCGCGACGCCGTAGACCGCGCCCTTCGGGTTGAAGGCGGCGCGCACCGGCACGGTCGGGGCGGCGGTCAGGGCCGCGGCCTGGGCCGCGTCGGCGGCGCCGGCTTCGGCCAGCTGGACCTCGAGGCCCGGGGTGACGTAGGCGACCGGCACGGTCTGGTCGGCCGGGGCCGGACGCGGCGCGCCGATGGCCATGCGGCCGCCGGGCACGGCGCCGAGCGACCAGCCTTCCGGCGTGTCGCTGAGGGCGGACGGCGAGACGTGCTGGGCGTTCACCGCGCGCTGGACCACGTTCCAGGCGACGACAGCGCAGATCACCACGCCGGCCACCGCGAACAGGGCGGGCGAGCGCTTCTTGACGTCGTCCAGCTCCGAACCGACCGGCGCCTGCAGGGGCGTCGTGTAGTCCGGGGATTCTTTCTTGTAGAGGTCGGCCGCAGTCTCTTCGTCGAGCCCCAGCGCCTTGGCGTAGGAGCGCACGTAGCCGACCACGAACGGCCGCGAGGGCAGTTGGTCGTAGGCGCCCTGCTCCAGCGCGGACAGATATTCGCGGCGCACGCGGGTGGCTTCCGCCAGCTGCTGCAGCGAACGTCCGGAGGCTTCGCGGGCCCGCTTGAGGCCCTCGCCCAGGGAGGCGGCTTCGGTCAGCGACACAGGCTCGAACGAATCCCAGGCCGGCGAGTGATAGGTCTCGGTCACCGATCCGGAATCCAGCGGAGTCATCGCTTCCGGTCCCCCCTCGGCGCCACGAGCACCGTCCGTGGGACGGTCTCCCTCACCCGTAGGCGCTTTCATAAACAGGCTCTGTGGATAAACCATAGCCGTCTGTTAAAATCAACGTTTCGTTAGTGATTCTTCAGACGGCCACATTCAATTTTCGGACCAGGGACTCGATCTCGGTTCGAACCGATCCTGACGAACTCGCTAGAAGATTCGTGACGCCTCGGCGAGCGGCCTCGCGGTCGCAGGAGAGGATCATCCGCTTCACCGGGCCGATGCCCGCGGGCGGCATGGACAGCCGCGTAAACCCAAGCGCCACAAGGACGAAGGCCTCCAGCGGACGGCCCGCCAGCTCGCCGCAAACCGACACCGGCGTGCCGGTTTCGGCCGCCGCTTTCTGGATTGCGGCCAGAGCGCGCAGGGCCGGCGGCGACAGCGGGTCGTACCGATCTGACACAAGCGGGTTCGTGCGGTCGGCGGCGAACATGTACTGAATCAGGTCGTTCGTGCCGACCGAGACGAAATCGGTCAGCGGCAGCAGCGCGTCGAGGTGCCACAGCAGCGACGGCGCCTCGATCATGGCGCCCACACGCAGCAGGGCCGGCAGCGGCCGGCCGCGGCGGCGGGCCCACTCGCACTCGACCTCGACCAGCTCCTGGGCGGCGCGGAATTCGTCGACCGTGGCCACCAGCGGGAACATGACGCGCAGCTCGCGCCCATGAGCGGCGGCCAAGAGCGCGCGCAGCTGCAGGCGCAGCAGGGCCGGGCGGTCCAGGCCCATGCGCACGGCTCTACGGCCCAGCGCCGGGTTCTCTTCCCGCTCGGTCTCCAGGTAGGGCAGCACCTTGTCGCCGCCGAGGTCGAGCGTGCGGAAGGTGACCGGCTTGCCGCCGGCGGCGTCCAGGACCTTCTCGTAGAGCGCGGTCTGGGCGTTCAGGCGCGGCAGCTCGTCCGAGACCATGAACTGGAACTCGGTGCGGAACAGGCCGATGCCCTCCGCGCCGGTGGCGTCCAGGTTTTCCAGGTCGACCGCCAGGCCCGCGTTCATCAGCAGGGTGACGCGCGAGCCGTCGTGGGTGACGGCCGGGGTGTCCTTCAGCCGCTCGAACTCGGCCCGGCGCTGGGCGCGCACGGCCATGCGGGCGGTGAAGGCCTCGACCATGTCCGCCCGCGGACGCAGGTAGGCCTCGGCGGTCTCGCCGTCGACCAGCACCGGGTCGCCCTGGGAAAGGCGGTCGCGCAGGCCCGACAGGCGGCCGACGCAGGGGATCTGCAGGGCGCGGGCGACGATGGCCGCGTGGCTGGCGGCGGAGCCCTCTTCCAGCAGCAGGCCGCGCAGCTTCTCGCGCGGGTATTCCAGCAGGTCGGCCGGCCCGAGGTTGCGGGCGACCAGAACCATGTCGTCGGGCAGCTCGCGCTGACCCGGAGTCTCGCCGGCCAGCACCCGCAGCAGGCGGTTGGCCAGGTCTTCCAGGTCGTGCAGGCGCTCGCGCAGATAGGGGTCGCGGGCCTGGGCGAAGCGGGCGCGGTGCTCGTTGCGCACGCGCTCGACCGCGGCTTCCGAGGTCAGGCCGGAGCGCACCGCGTCCTCGAGGCTGCGGTTCCAGCCGCGGTCCTCGGCGAACATGCGGTAGGTCTCGAGCACCTCGTAGGAGGGGCCGGCCAGGCCGTGCTGCCCCTCCAGCATCTCGTCGATGTGCGAGCGCATGGCGGCGAGCGCCTGCTTCAGGCGGCCCTCCTCGGCCACGATGTCGTCGGCCAGCAGGCGCTCGGGCGCGACGGGCGCCTCGTGCAGCACCACCCGGCCCATGGCCAGGCCGTCGGCCAGCTTCAGCCCGCGCAGGCGCTCGGGCCGGTGCGGGGCGAGCTCGACGTCCTTCAGCTCAGCGATGCCGACCAGCTCGCCGGAGGCGACCATCTCGGCCACCACCATGGCGATGGTCTCGAGGTCCTCGACCTCGTCCTGGTCGTAGACCCGCGCGGCGCGGTTCTGGACGATCAGCACCCCGATGGTGCGCCCGCCGCGCAGCAGCGGCACGCCCAGGAAGGAGTGGAACGGGTCTTCGCCGGTTTCCGGGCGGTAGGAGAAGCTCGGATGGGTCGGCGCGTCGGGCAGGTTCAGCGGCGTGGCCGAACGGGCGACCTCGCCGACCAGGCCTTCGCCGGAGCGCAGCCGGGTCTTGTGGACGGCGTCGGGGTTCAGGCCCTCGGTGGCGAACAGCTCCATCTCGCCGGACGCGCGGCGCAGATAGATCGAGCACACCTCGGCCACCATGGACCGCGCGATGATGGAGACGGTCTGGTCGAGACGCTGCTGGGCGGGCCCGCCGCCCGCCATCACTTCCCTGATCTGACGAAGGAGGCTTCTCGGTCCTCTCGCCGCCAGCCCTCCCTTCATCATCGTGGGACGCCCTCCTCGCGTCTGGAAACCTAAGCGGTTTTCCTAGACCTGTTCCAGTCCGTAAGCGGCGTGAAGCGCGCGAACCGCCAATTCGGTGTAGGCGGCGTCGATCAGCACGCTGATCTTGATCTCGGACGTCGAGATCGCCTGGATCTTGATGCCCTTGTCGGCCAGGGCCTTGAACATGGCCTGGGCGACGCCGGCGTGGGAGCGCATGCCCACGCCCACCACCGAGATCTTGGCCACGTCCTCGTCGGCGCGGACCTCCTCGAAGCCGATCTCGGCGTGGTTGGCCTTCATGATCTCGACGGCGCGGGCGGCGTCGCGGCGGCCCACGGTGAAGATCATGTTGGTGGTGTCGGCGGTGCGCGCCTGCGACTGGACGATCATGTCCACGTTGACGTTGGCGTCGGCCAGTTTGGTGAAGATGGTCGCCGGCACGCCGGTCTGGTCGGGCAGGCCCAGCAGGGTCACCTTCGCCTCGTCACGGCTGTAGGCCACGCCGCTCACGATCCGCTTTTCCACGATCTCTTCCTCGTCGCACACAAGGGTGCCCGAATTGTCCGCCGCGCCCGGCTCGGCGAAGGACGACAGCACGCGCACCGGCACCTTGTGGGCCATGGCGAGCTCGACCGAGCGGGTCTGCAGCACCTTGGCCCCCAGGGAGGCCATCTCCAGCATCTCCTCGTAGGAGATCTTCTCCAGCCGCCGGGCCTTGGCCTCGATGCGCGGGTCGGTCGTGTAGACGCCGTCGACGTCGGTGTAGATGTCGCAGCGCGACGCCTGCAGCGCCGCCGCCACCGCCACCGCCGAGGTGTCCGAGCCGCCGCGGCCCAGCGTGGTGATCTTGCCGTCGCGGGTGACGCCCTGGAAACCGGGGATGATCGCGATCTCGCCGGCGTCGACCGCCGCGGCCAGCTTCTCGGGCGGGATGTCCTCGATGCGGGCCTTGCCGTGGGCGTCGTCGGTCAGGATCGGCACCTGCCAGCCCATCCATGAGCGCGCGTTCAGGCCCATGTTGCGCAGCGTCATGGCCAGCAGGCCGGCGGTGACCTGCTCGCCCGAGCCGACCACCACGTCGTATTCGTCGTCCGACATCGGCAGGCCCGAGGCGGCGGCGCCCGCGCCGTCGGTCCAGGCGACCAGCTCGTTGGTCTTGCCGGCCATGGCCGAGACCACCACGGCGACCTTCTTGCCCATGGCCGCCTCGGCGGCGACGATGCGGGCGGCGCGACGGATGCGTTCGAGGTCGGCCATCGACGTGCCCCCGAACTTCATCACCAGCCGCGTCATGCGAAGCACCCCCGAGAGCTTTCCCCGGCTCTTTGAGCGGGGAAATGCTCAGAACATATTAAGACTGACCATTCCTTCGACGGGGCATGGTCTTCGCGTGTCCGGGCTTGTCAGACAGCGCCTGCGCCGTCATGTCGGACACGGAAAATCGCGACCGCTTCTAACGGCGGCGCGCAGGAGCCGCAATGCGCGATAGCACCGATCAGGCCCAGGGTTTCAGCGTCGACCCGGAAGAGGTCGCCCGCTTCTCGGCGCTGGCGGCCAAGTGGTGGGACGCCAAGGGCGAGTTCGCGCCGCTGCACAAGTTCAACCCGGTGCGGCTGGGCTTCATCCGCGACCGCGCCTGCGCCCGCTTCGGCCGCGATCCGAAGGCGCGCGAGCCGTTCAAGGGCCTGAAGCTGCTCGACATCGGCTGCGGCGGCGGTCTGCTGTCCGAACCCATGCGGCGGATGGGCTTCGAGGTCACCGCGGTGGACGCCTCGGAGCGCAACATCGGCACGGCCAGGGCCCACGCCGAACAGCAGGGCCTGGACATCGGCTACCGCTGCGCCACCGCCGAGCAACTGGCCGCCGAGGGCGCCGGCCCGTTCGACGTGGTGCTGAACATGGAGGTGGTCGAGCACGTCGCCGACCCCGGCCGCTACCTGCGCGAATGCGCCGGCCTGGTCGCGCCGGGCGGGATGATGATCGTCGCCACCCTAAACCGCACGGCCAAGGCGCTCGCGCTCGCCGTGGTCGGGGCCGAATACGTGCTGCGCTGGCTGCCGCCGGGCACCCACGACTGGAAGAAGTTCCTCAAGCCGGAGGAGGTGCGCGAGTACCTGGCCGGCGCGGGCGTGGAGGTCAGCGGCCCGTACGGCGTCGCCTACAACCCGCTGACCGACCGCTGGTCGGAGTCGAACGACACGGCGGTGAACTACATGATGGTGGCGACCAAGCCGGGGGCCTAAGGCGCCCGGCCGATCGTCGGCAGCACCAGACCCGCGCGCGCCGCCTCGCTCGACAGCGCGCCGTCGGGATAGAGCGCGCGCAGCGCACCCCGGTCGAGGCGGCCTTCCGCGCCCGCGTAGAACGCCTCGAACGTAGGCGCCGGCACGACCGTGCGCGCCAGCTCCTCATGGACCAGGGCCAGGAAGGCCAGGGTGACGGTCTCGTTGTAGCGCTCGGGACGACCGGCCCGGGCGACCAGGGCCTGCAGGCCGGCGCGCATGGCCAGGTAGGCCTCGTGGAACGGCCGGCCCATAGGGCCCAGCAGGGCCCAGGCGACGCGGACGTGGTCGGCGTGGCTGAAGCTCGCCGGATCGAGTTCGCCGCGCTCGAAGGCGGCGACCAGGGCGTGGTCGGCGTCGGTCATCAGGGGATCAGCAGGGTGGAGCCGGACGTCTCCGAGGCTTCCAGCGCGCGGTGCGCCGCTTCGGCTTCGACCAGGGGCCGCTCGGCGCCGACGCGCACCTTGACCGCCCCGGAGCGGACGGCCTCGAACACCGCCGCGGCGCTGGCGTCCAGCTCCTCGGTCGTCGCGATGTAGTCGAATAGGGTCGGGCGGGTGAAATAGACCGACCCGGCACGCATCAGCGCCAGGGCGTCGACCGGCGGGACCGGGCCGGACGCGTTGCCGTAGGTGACCAGCACGCCGCGCCGGCCCAGGCTGGCCAGCGACGTCTCGAAGGTCGCCTTGCCGACGCCGTCAAAGACCACGCGCACGCCCTCACCGCCGGTGATCTCGCGCACGCGCGCGGCGACGTCCTGCACCTTGTGCAGGATCACGTGGGCGCAGCCGTCGGCCTGCGCCTGCGCGGCCTTGGCGGACGAGCCCACCGAACCGATCACCGTCGCGCCCAGAGCGTGGGCCCACTGCACCAGGATCGAGCCCACCCCGCCGGCCGCGGCGTGGACCAGCACGGCCTCGCCGGCCGCCACCGGCGCGCAGCGGCGCAGCAGGAACTCGGCGGTCATGCCCTTCAGCAGGACGGCCGCCGCGGTCTTCGCGGAGACGTCGTCGGGCAGGCGCACCGCCCGCCCCTCGGCCACGACGCGATACTCGGCATAGCTCCCGAAGCCGCCCGCGTAACCGACCCGCTCGCCCGGCCGAAAGCGGGTCACGCCCGGGCCGACCGCCTCGACCACCCCCGCCCCCTCGCCGCCCAGCACCAGCGGCAGCTGCACGGGATAGAGGCCGCTGCGGTGATAGGTGTCGATGTAGTTCAGCCCGACCGCCTCCTGACGGACCAGGATCTCGCCCGGCCCCGGCGTCGGGACCGGCAGGTCGACGACCTGCAGCACTTCGGGTCCGCCGGTACGCTGGATCTGGACGGCCTTCATCGATCTGTCCTCCTCAGGTGGTCAGGCGGCGCATCATGTAGCGGGCGTCCGGACCATAGCTCTTCAGCTTGTCGCGGATCGCCGGGGTCTCGCGCTCCTCGAAGCCCAGCTTGCGCCAGAACGGGGCGGCCTCGTTGACCGCGACCAGGGCGACCGCCGGCCAGCCGGCGGCGGCGACCTCGTGCAGCAGGCGCACGACCGCACGCGCCGCGCGCCCGCCGCCACGGGCTTCGGGCGCCAGGGCCAGGTCGTGCAGGTAGATCAGGTCGGCGTCGGCCGGGATCGCGCCGAGACGGGTGTTCAGCGGCGGGATCTGGTCGGCCCGCCAGGGATAGGCGACCAGATAGCCCTGGGCCGGCTCGCCCAGGGCGAGGCAGCCGTCCGGATAGAGCGCAAGGCGCTCGGCGAACACCTCGCGGTCCTCGGGATGGTCGGGAAACGACACGCGGGCGACCTCGACGACCGCGTCGAGGTCGGCCTCGCTCATGCGCCGCCAGTCCGGCGCGGTGGTCATCAGTTCACCTTGGCCTTGGGGACCGGCGCGGCGGCCGGCGGCAGGGGCGCGACGTTGACGCCGGCCTCGGCCAGCTCGGCGACCTCCTTGGGCGTGGCTTCGCCGTAGATGCCGCGGTCCTCGGCCGCGCCGTCCTTGATGGCCAGCGCCTCTTTGGCGAAGGCGTCGCCGACATAGTCGAACTCAGCCTCGACGTGAGCACGGATCTTGCCCATGGCCTCCATGACCAGGGTCTGGATCTGGGCGGCGCGCTCGGCCTTGAAGGCGGTCTTCTTGGTGCCGGAGACGGCCGGGGCCATGATCGCCTTGCGCACCTGGCGCGAGGCGCAGAACGGACACTCCACCAGCCCGCGGGCCGCCTGGTCGTCGTAGTCGCCGGACGAGGCGAACCAGACCTCGAAGTCGTGGTCGTGCTCGCAGAGGAGCGCGTAACGGATCACGGACCCACAAACTCCCGATCGTGGGTCAGCTGCGGGATGGCCCGGCGCGCCTTGTCCACGAGACTGAGATCCAGCGTCGCGCGCAGCACGCCCGGCGCGTCGTCCTCGGCCCGGGCCAGCACCTCGCCCCACGGCGAGATCACCACGCTGCGGCCCCAGGTCTTGCGCCCGTCCTCGTGCTCGCCGCCCTGGGCGGGAGCGAGCACGAAGGCGCCGGTCTCGATGGCGCGGGCGCGCAGCATCACCTCCCAGTGGGCCTCGCCGGTCGGGCGGGTGAAGGCGGCCGGCACGGCGATCATCGAGGCGCCGGCCCGGGCCAGCGCCCGGTACAGGTGCGGGAAGCGCACGTCGTAGCAGATGCTCAGGCCCAGTCCGCCCCACGGCGTCTCGGCGACCGTCGCGTGCGCGCCAGGGCGAATGCTCTCGGACTCGCGGTGGCGCTCGCCGGTCGGCAGGTCGACGTCGAAGACGTGCAGCTTGTCGTAGGTCGCCTTCACCGCCCCGTCCGGCCCGACCAGGATCGAGCGGTTGGCGGCGCGCGGATCGGCCGGATCGCCGGTCTTCACGATGGCCGAGCCGATCAGCAGCCAGATGCCGAGCTCGGCGGCCAGCGCGCGCAGGCCCCGCACCACCGGATCGGCGTCCTGGTCCTGGATCACCGCCAGCCGGCGATCACGGCGCTGCTCGAGGATGTTGGTCCCCTCGGGCGTCAGCACCAGCTTGGCGCCCCCGGCCGCCGCCTCGCGCACCAGCGGCTCGACCTGCGCCCACGCAGCCGCGTGGTCGGCGGGGGTGTTCAGCTGGATCAGGGCAACGTCGAGGATTTCGGCCATGGACTTACAGTCTGCAAAGGTCGGTCGAGCTTGAGCCCGACCGACGTCCAGGCGTCAAGCGGCGAGCAGGCGGTCCAGTTCACCGCGGCGCTCCAGCTCGTGCAGGTCGTCGCAACCGCCCACGTGCTGTTCGCCGATGAAGATCTGCGGATAGGTCATGCGGCCCGAGCGGCGGATCATCTCCTCGCGCATCTCCGGATCGGCGGAGGCCACGATCTCTTCGTAGGCGACGCCTTTGCGCTGAAGCAGGGCCTGGGCACGGACGCAGTACGGACAGGACGGCTTGGTGTAGATCACGACAGGGGGCACGAAAAACTCCGCTCAGGCCACCGAAAGCTCACGGTCATATAGAAACGTCGCCGCGCTCGCGCACCCGCGACACGACGCCTAGGTCCACCGCCCGCGCGCCAGCCTTCAGCAGGGCCCTGGCGCAGGCCTCGGCGGTCGCGCCGGTGGTCATGACGTCGTCGATCAATAGAACGCGCCGGCCCTTGACCCGCTTCGCCGCGGCGGCCGGCACGTCGAAGGCGCCGGCCACGTTGCGGCGGCGTCCCGAACCCGACTTGCCGCCCTGGCTGGAGGTCGCGCGAGCCCGGACCAGCACGTCGGGCAGGTATTCAAGCCCCGAGCGTTTCGCCAGCGGCCGGGCGATCTCGGCCGCCTGGTTGTAGCGACGCTTGAGCAGGCGCAGGGGGTGAAGCGGCACCGGCACGATCGCGTCGGCGTCGGCCACCAGGTCGGCGGCCGAACGGCCGATCCAGGCCGCGAACAGCCCGGCCAGTTCGGTGCGGTCAGCGTGCTTGAACTGCAGGATCAGGTCGCGCGAGTGCTCGTCGTAGAGACAGGCGGCGCGGGCGCGCGCGAACGCGAAGGGCCGCGCCTGGCAGCCGGCGCAGCGCGCGCCGAGATCGTACTCGAACGGAATTCCGCAGCCGTCGCAGACCGGCGCGTCGAGGAAGACCACCTTGGACCAGGCCTCGGCCGACAGTCCGGCCGCTTGCGGAAAGCGGCCGCCGTCGAAGGCCTGCGGCGGGAAAAGCGCGTCGACGCAGCGGCGGACGGCCTCGCGCACGCGCGCGCCGGGTTTGACGAAATCGAGAAGCGCCCCATGTTCGCGGCGTCTCAAGTTCGAAATCATGTCCGGCCCGCCCCTCCTCTTCGACCGTTCCCTGCATCGCCGCCGCCTCGACCGGGCCGCGCGCGCTTACGCCGACGCCGACTTCCTCAAGGTGCGGGCCGCGACCGACGCGGTCGAACGCCTGGAAGCCATAATGCGCAGCTTCCCGCTGGCCGTCGACCTCGGCGCGCGCGACGGGAGCTTCGCGCGCCTGCTGGCCGACAGCCCGGCGCGCGAGCGGGTGGGGGCGCTGATCGAAGCCGACCTGTCGGCCGCCATGCTGGCGAACCGCCCCGGTCCGCGCGTCGTCGTCGACGAGGAGCGCCTGCCGTTCGCGCCGGAGAGCCTGGACCTGGTGGTCTCGACCCTGGCCCTGCACTGGACCAACGACCTGCCCGGCGCCCTGGTGCAGATCCGTCGCGCGCTGAAGCCGGACGGCCTGTTCCTGGGCGCCTTCTTCGGCGGCCTGACCCTGACCGAACTGCGCCAGGCCTTGCTGCAGGCCGAGGACGAGATCCGCGGCGGTACGGGACCGCGCGTCTCGCCGTTCGCCGACGCCTTCGACGCCGCGGGCCTGTTGCAGCGCGCGGGCTTCGCCCTGCCGGTCAGCGACGTGGACCGGGTGACGGTGCGCTATTCGCATCCGCTGAAGCTGCTGGCCGACCTGCGGACCATGGGCGAGACCAACGTGCTGCTCGACCGGCCGAAGCGGCCGCTGAGCCGCGCCGTCCTCGCGCGCGCGTGCGAGATCTATATCGAGCGGTTCGCCGAAGCCGACGGGCGCGTGCCCGCGACCTTCGAGATCGTCACGGCGACGGGCTGGGCCCCGCACGAAAGCCAGCAGAAGCCGCTGAAGCCCGGCTCGGCCAAGGTTCGCCTGGCCGACGCCCTGCACGCGGTGGAGCAGAAGGCCGGGGATAAAGCCGGCTGACGCCCTACTTGGTGGCGCTCACGATGGCGTCGCTGGCCGCCTCGAAGATGTCGACCGCGCGGGTGGTGAACAGCTGCACAGCGCCGAGGATGGCGAGGAACATCAGGGCCAGGATCAGGCCGTACTCGATGGCCGTCGCCCCGCGCTCGTTCTTCAGGAACCGCTTCAGCACACGCACTCGCGCCATGGTCGCCCCCTCAGAGAAAGTCGCGCAGATACGCGACCAACGGCTCGTCGGCCGGGGGCATGGGGTAGTCGGTCAGGCGGTTTGGCTTCACCCAAGCAAGCGCTGAGTGCCACCGGGCCTGGACCACGCCCTCCCATCGACGGCACAGCCAAAGTGGCATCAGAAGGTGAAACGTTTCGTAAGAAAAAGAGCTAAAAACGAAGGGCGCGAGACAGGCTTCTTTGACCTGAATCCCAAGCTCCTCCTCGAGTTCGCGTATTAACGCTTTCTCCGGAGTTTCACCCGGTTCGACCTTACCGCCGGGGAATTCCCAGGTGCCCCCCAGCTGCTTGCCCTCGGGCCGCTGACCGATCAGCACGCGGCCGTCGACGTCGACCAGGGCGGCCGCCGCGACCAGCACCATGGGCTTGGGGGTCTCGCTCGTCATGCGCACTCGTAGTCCCAGATTTGTTGGAAAGGCTGACCGGAGTCGGCCCGCACCTGCAGGGTGAACCAGTCGAACAGGTCCTGCGGCCGCACCGCGGCCTCGGCGGCGAGCGGCGCGAGCTCGGCCGGGCTCGTGTTGTAGGTGAAGAGGACCATCGCCTCGACGTCCGAGGCGTTCGCCAGGGCGGCCACCGTCGCCGGGCCCTGCATGAATTTCAGATGGCCCAGCTCGCCGTCGTATCCGTCGTGCACGGCGTTGAACAACGGCGCGGGCGCCGCACATTTCGAACAGGTCGCGATCAGGCCGACCGCGTCCTGGGCTTGCTCGGCGCCGTTCGACCAGTGCGAAGTGACCTCGGAAAAGGCGAACCGGGCGCCCCCGCAGCGGCGGCACCCCAGCTTGAAGCCGACCGACGCGCCCTCGTCGAACGCGCCCAGCCGGTAGGGCGCCGTCGTGAAACTTCCGACACAGCGCGGCGGCGTGGCGACGACCGCCTCGGCGAAAGCGTCCGGCGTCATCCCCGCGCCCCGTTCGTCAGGACCGGTAGTCCCCGTTGATCTCGACGTAGCGCTTGGTCAGGTCGCAGGTCCACACGGTGGCGGTCCCGCGGCCGACGCCGACGTCGACCGACACCTCCAGCTCGGGCCGCTTCATGTAGGCGCTCATCTTCGCCTCGTCGTAGGTCGGCGAGACCGCGCCCTCGTGGGCGGCGACCAGATCGCCGAACTTCACCGACAGGTGGTCGCGGTCGATCGGCTCCTCGGTCTTGCCGACGGCCATGACGATGCGGCCCCAGTTGGCGTCCTCGCCGGCGAAGGCGGTCTTCACCAGCGGGCTCTCGCAGATCGACTTGGCGATGCGGCGGGCCGAGTGCGGGGACTGGGCGCCGGTGACCGTCACCTTGACGAACTTGGTCGCGCCCTCGCCGTCGCGGACCAGTTGCCAGGCGAGGTCCAGCATGACCGCTTCCAGCTTCTCGCGGAATTCGGCCAGGCGACGGTCGCCGGCGCGCGAGATGCGCGGCGCGCCCGAGGCGCCGGTGGCGAACATCAGGCAGGTGTCGTTGGTCGAGGTGTCGCCGTCGACCGTGACGCTGTTGAAGGTGGTGCGGACGTTGACCCCCAGCAGGGTGCGCAGCACCGCCGGCGACAGGTTGGCGTCGGTGGCGATGAAGGCCAGCATGGTCGCCATGTCCGGCGCGATCATGCCCGAGCCCTTGGCGATGCCGGCGATGCGCACGACGTGGCCGTCGATCTCGGCGGTGGCGTAGGCCCCCTTCGGGAAGGTGTCGGTGGTCATGATCGCCTGGCCCGCGGCGGCCCAGGCGTCGGCCGAGAGGCGGCCCTCCACCTCCGGCAGGCGGGCGGCGATCTTGCCGTCGTCCAGCACCACGCCGATCACGCCGGTCGAGGCCAGCATGACGTCGCGCTGGCGGCAGTCGAAGCGCTTGGCCACGGCCGAAGCGGTGCGGCGGGCGGCGTCGGCCCCCGGCTTGCCGGTGAAGGCGTTGGCGCAGCCGGCGTTGACCACCAGGGCGCACACGCCCTCGCCGCCGGTCGCTTCCAGCTGGCGCTTGCACCAGTCGACCGGGGCCGAGCCCACCGTGTGGCGGGTGAAGACGCCGGCGCAGGACGCGCCTTCCGGGAAGTGGAAGACCACCAGGTCTTCGCGCTCGTGCTTGTAGAAGCCGGCCCGGCCGGTCGCGATCTCCACGCCGGCGATCGGCGGGATGACCGGGAACGGCACGGCCAGGGGCGAGACCTGCAGGCCGGGCTTGCCGGGCGCTGCGGCCGGGGCCGCCGGGGCGGACTCGGTCTCGAACTGGCGCGTGTCTCGGTCCGCTCGTTTAAGGGCCGCGCTCTTCCAGGCGGCCTTCAGCGGGTCGATGGCCTTCTCGAGGGTCTGGCCGACCAGGTCGACCGGGGTTGCGCCGGGCTTCTTAGACGAGGGAACTCTACTCAACGGGCCGCCTCCTTGGCGGGAACTTTGGCGGGAGCCGGCGCGACGCCGGCGGTCGCGGCCTTGGCG
>NZ_JAAIVC010000104.1 GCF_010975005.1 Caulobacter sp. 17J65-9
GTGAAGGCCCGCCAGGGGCCGATCGCCGGGCGCGCGGCCACGGGCCTGGCCAGCAGCAGGCCGGCTTCCTCCCAGGTCTCGCGCACGGCCGCACAGGCCAGCGACCGCGCCCGCGAGGCGGTCGCCCCGCGCTGCAGGGCCACGGCGGTCTCGGCGGTCAGCTCGCTCGCGGCCGGCGCCGTGCGGTCGACCGGATCGACCCGCCCGCCGGGAAACACCCATTTGGAGGCCATGAACACGTGACCCTGGGCGCGCCGGCCCATCAGCACGCGCGGCACGGGGCCGTCGCGGCGGACCAGGATCAGGGTGGCGGCGTCCTTGGGGCGAAGCCGGTCGCCCGTGCGCGGGGCGTCCTTCAGGTCGGCGGCGGAGTCGAACGGGGTCACGCTGGAGGGATAGCACCTGCCGCCGGCGGAATCCTCCCCGTGGGAAAGAAGAGCATCAGGATCCGGCTTGGCACTGGCCCTCGAAGCCGTTGTCGCCCTGCACCTCGATCCAGCCGGTCCGCCGGTTCACGGTCACCTTGGGCCAGATCACCGGCGCCAGGACGAAGTGCGCGCTGATCCGCTCCTCGTCGATCTTCACGTTGCGGAGCTCGCGCACGACGTGCGGGTCCTTGAAGCGGACGCCCAGCGACGAGGGCGTCGGATAACGGATCTTGCCGATCCCGTTGGCGAAGTGGATCTCCACACGCCCGCCCTCGCTGGCCGGCTCCGTGTAGGTGTCGGTCCGGGTGTCGTACTGGATCCCGGTCCTGGTGGTGGTCGTGGTCGAGTGCTCCAGCTCGTACCTGACCGCGCCCTCGCAGATCAGGTCCAGCTTGAAGTCGGCCGGAACGGCCGGCGCGTCGGCGGCCGCCAGCGTGGCGATGAACAAGGCGATCACTGAACGTTCCCCCGGCGCCCCCCGGCGGCGCGTCGCGACCATTGTTATCGACCGGTGCGCGAGCGGCCAAGCTGACGGTCAGCTCTGGTCAAAGGCGGTCAGGTCAGAGCAAACGAAGCGCGGTCAGACTCGGATAGATCCGGGCGCCCCTGTGTCCGTGAACAGCCCTGATTGACTGACTCTGACCGTCCTAGACCGAGCCTGAAAGCCTTAGTTTTCCTCAATGTGGCGCTCGCGGTCGCTCTCCAGGGCGACCTCGGCGAAGTCGAGCTCCTCCTGGAGGATCAGGAAGGCGTCGGGCCCGACCTTCTGGGCGTTGCGCAGGGCTTCGAGTTCCTCGCGCTGTCGCTGCAGCGCGCCGCGGCCGAGCGCGCGCCAGGTGTCGAGCGGCGCGCACGCGGCGCCGGGCTGGGCGGTCTCGCGCCGCAGCTCGAAGATGTAGCGCCAGGTGCGGGCCGCCGGGTCCTCCCGGCTGGCGCACTCGGCCAGGGCGGCCTGCGCCATGGCGGCCCGCGCGCGCGCCAGTTCGTCGGGCAGGTCGGTCTCGCCGTCCAGCTTGAGCAGGCGGACCAGCGGCCCGAGCGTCAGGCCTTGCAGCACCAGGGTGGCGATGACTGTGGCGAAGGCGGTCAGCACGATCAGGTCGCGCTGGGGGAAGTCGGCCGGCAGGGCGAAGGCGGTGGCCAGCGTCACCAGCCCGCGCATGCCGCACCAGCCGACCAGCACGCCCTGCGCCAGGCTGGCCGGGGCCAGTTCGCCGCGCAGGATCCGAAAACGGACGGCCAGCCGGTTGTAGGTCAGCACCCAGGCCATCCGCACGACGACCAGGCAGGCGACCACGGCGCCGGCGAACCAACCCGCCTGCATCAGCCGCTCGGCGGGCATGGCCGCCACGATGGTGCGCGCCTGCAGGCCCATCAGGACGAAGGCCATGACGTTGAGCAGGAACACCGCCGAGTCCCAGACCGCGAAGCTGTGGATGCGCGAGCGCGGCGGCGTGGCCAGGGCGGCCGAGCGGGCGATGGTCATGGCGAAGGCCACCAGGCAGAGGATGGCCGACAGGCCCAGCCGCTCGGCGATCACCCAGGCCCCCAGCACGCCGGTGAACTCGGTCAGGTTGCCGCCCAGCGTGCCGGTCAGGTGCGGCGCCAGCCATCGGAAGAACCAGGCCAGCAGGACGCCCAGCGCGATCCCGCCGGGCACGGCCAGGGCGATGTGCAGGCCCAGGCCTGCGTCGATCGCCCCGCGCGAGTGCACGGCCAGCGCGGCGCTGAACAGCAGCAGGGCCGACGCGTCGTTGAGCAGGCTTTCGCCCTTCAGCACGGTGACCGTGCGGCGGGGCATGCTGACCCGGCTGAGGATGGCGGTGGCGGCCGCGGCGTCCGGCGGGGCGACGATCGCCCCCAGCGCCAGGGCGGCGTAGAGCGGCAGGCCGGCCCAGGCGACGCCCATGGCCGCCACCGCCGCCGCGCTCAGCAGCACGGCGACCAGGGCCAGCGCCGTCAGCGGCCGCCAGAACAGCCGCAGCGCGCCGATGGGAAAGTCGAAGGCGGCGTCGACCAGCACCGGCGCGATGAACAGGGCCAGCACCGTGTGCGGATCCAGCTGGATCTGCGGCGCGCCGGGCACCAGCGCCAGGCCCACGCCCGCGGCGGCCAGCATGGCCGGGTAGGGGATGGCCACCCGCCGCGACACCTGCAGCAGCACGATGGCCACCGCCAGCAGGGCCAGCATGCTCTCGAAGAAGCTCATCTCCGACCTCGAGCTCCCCCGGGGCGGGATTAGCGCCGCCGCCGGCAGCCGAGGCAAGCGGCACTGCGATCCTTCTCCCCTTGTGGGAGAAGGACGGAGCCCGCGCCCCGGAGCGTCAGCGGAGGGCTGCGCGGGAGGAAGAGGGGGCTGCGACGGTGGAAGCTGTGAGGGCGTCACCCCTCATCCTCCCGTCCAGACCTTCGCCCTGCGGGCTCCGGTGGACGGGGCCCTCCTTCTCCCACAAGGGGAGAAGGAGGCTCTACCGCCGCTTTCCGCGCGAAATGTTCTTCGGCTTGCCGGGCTTGCCGCCCTTGCCGGTCGCGCGTTCCGGCTTGCCGCCGGCGCGGCGGCGCACGCCCAGCCGCGGACGCGCCGCGTTGGGATCGGCGGCGGCCGGCTCGCTCAGCATCTCGAACACCAGGCCGCCGGTGATCGGCGTGGCCTCGACCAGGCGCACGACCACGTCGGCCCCCAGCTTCCAGCGCTTGCCGGTGCGCTCGCCGACCAGGGCGTGGGCGCGGTCGTCGTGGTGGAAGTATTCCGCCCCCAGCGACGACACCGGCACCAGGCCGTCCGCGCCGGTCTCGCGCAGGCGCACGAACAGGCCGAAGCGGGTGACGCCGGTGACCTTGCCCTCGAACTCGGCCCCGACGCGCTCCTCCAGGAAGGCGGCGACATAGCGGTCGGTGGCGTCGCGCTCGGCGGCCATCGAGCGGCGCTCGGTGGTGGTGATGTGCTCGGCCGTCTCCTTCAGCGTCGCCACTTCCTGGTCGGTCAGGCCGTCGTCGCCCAGGCCCAGCGCGCGGATCAGGCCGCGGTGCACGGTCAGGTCGGCGTAGCGGCGGATCGGCGAGGTGAAGTGGGCGTAGCGGTCCAGGTTCAGGCCGAAGTGGCCGACATTGTCGGTCGAATAGTGCGCCTGCATCTGGGTGCGCAGGACCACCTCGTTGACGATGTCGGCGTGCGGGCCCTCGCGGGTCTCGTCCAGCAGCCGGTTGAACCGCTTGGTGGTGGCCGGCTCGCCCTTCGACCAGGCCATGCTGATGGTCGACAGGAAGTCGCCCAGCGAGAACAGCTTCTCCTGGCTGGGCGGCTCGTGCACGCGCACGATCAGCGGCAGGCGCTTCTTCTCCAGCGTCTCGGCGGCCGAGACGTTGGCCTGGATCATCATCTCCTCGATCAGCCGGTGGGCTTCGAGGCTCTCGCGCCGGGTGATGCCGGTGACGTGGCCTTCCGGGCTGATCTCCACGCGGCGCTCGGTGGTCGCGATGGCGAGCGGCGAGCGCGCCTCGCGGCCCTTCAGCATGGTGCGGTAGGCGTCCCACAGCGGCAGCAGGATCGGCACCAGCAGCGGGCCGGTCTGGTCGTCGGTGTCGCCGTCGATGGCGGCCTGGGCCTGCTCGTAGGAGAGCTTGGCGGCCGAGCGCATCAGGCCGCGGATGAAGCGGTGGCTCTGCTTCCGGCCGGTCTTGTCGAACACCATGCGCACGGCCAGGCAGGCCCGGTTCTCGCCTTCGCGCAGGCTGCACAGGTTCGACGACAGGGCGTGCGGCAGCATCGGCTCGACCCGGTCGGGGAAGTAGGTCGAGTTGCCCTTGTCGCGCGCCTCGCGGTCCAGGGCCGAGCCCACGCGGACGTAGGCGGCGACGTCGGCGATGGCGACCCAGACGATCCAGCCGCCCTTGTTGTTCTCGTCCGGGTCCGGCTCGGCGTAGACCGCGTCGTCGTGGTCGCGCGCGTCGGCCGGGTCGATGGTGATCAGCGGGACGTCGCGCAGGTCCTCGCGGCCCTCCAGCGTCGGGTGTTTGGCGGCCTGCGCCTCGGCCTCGGCTTGGTCGGAGGCCCCGACCGGCACGCCGTGGGTGTGCACCGCGATCAGCGAGAAGGCGCGCGGCTCGTCCTCGCGGCCGACCACCTCCAGCACCCGGCCCGTCTTGGGCCCGTAGCGGCGGTGCTGCGTGCCGACCGCGGCCAGCACCAGGTCGCCGTCGTAGATGTCGCGCGCCTCGCCCTCGTCGAGCAGCAGGAACTCCTTGGAGCGGCGGTCGACCGGCTCGACCCGGGTCTCGCGGCGCGACTTGCGCACCACGCCCAGGATCTTGTGGGCGCTCTGGCCCAGCTTCTTGATCAGGCGCGCTTCGTAGCCGTCCTCGACCCGCTCGAAGCGCACCAGCACCCGGTCGCCCAGGCCCGGCGCGCCGGCGCCCTTGCGCTCGGCCGGATCGGGCGCCAGGCGCGCCGGCTTCAGGTCTTCGCCGGCCTTGGCCAGGCGCACCCACAGCTCGCCGTCGGCGTCGCGCTCGACCACGTCGGCCACGCCCACCGGCGGATAGGCGCCCGCCTCGGCGAAGCCCTTGCGGCCGCGCTTGCCCAGCCGCCCCTCGGTCTCCAGCTCGCGCAGCATTTCGCGCAGCGCGCGCCGGTCCGAGCCCTTCAGGCCGAACTCGCGCGCGACGTCGGCCTTGTCGGTCTCGCCGTGCTCACGCAGGTACCGAAGCAGGGTTTCCTTGTCCGGCAAGCCGGCGGGGCGTTTGGGTGTCTTGGCCACGAATCCTCACAGCACCCATACATAGCGCTGTTTGGGAACGCGCGAACGTGCCGGCGGGAGGCAGACGCCCCTCAGCCGCCCGGATTGGCCGCGTCGTAGGCGCGGACGATCTCGTCGGTGATGTCGGGGACGGGCGGGGAGGGTTGCTCGTCCACGACGCTCACGCCGTCGCGCCGCTCGACCTTGGCGACGACCTTGTCGAACTTGCCGAGGATGGCCTCGATCTCCTTGCTCTCCCGGGCGACCGCTTCCGCGCGGGCGCGCTCCCACTTCTCGGCCAGGGCGTTGACCTTGCGCTGGAGCTCCGCGGTCTTCCGCTCGCGCGTGGCCGCGTCCATCGTCGGGGACGCCTTGTCGAGCGCGTCCTTTTCAGCGCGCAGCGCGGTCTGCTCGGCGTCGATTTCCTTTTGCTTGGCGTCCAGCCAGGTCCGCAGGCGCGCCTGGGCCGCCGCGCCGTCGCGCACCTCGATCAGCACGCGCTGCGTATCGACGAACACGACCTTGCCCTGCGCGGCGGCCAGGGACGGCGCGGCGAGGGCGGCGATCAGCGCTAGGGCGGAGAGCATGCTGCGGATCGACATGGGGCGGGCTCCTTAGTGCGCCTGCGGGCGCGCGCTGCAGACCTTGGCGTCGCCGAACCGGCCCTGGGCGCGGGCGAAGGCGGCGCTGAGCGGTGCCGAACGGGTCTCGAGCGGCGGCAGGAAGGCGGTGGCCTGGCCCAGCGGCCGGCGCCCGGCGTCGAGGAAACGCACGCGCAGGCGTTTGGCCGACCAGGCGCCGGCGACGATCTGGGCCTGGCCCTTGGCGCCGGCGCGGAACTCGAAGCCGGCGCGCCCGTCGACGCGGCCGGGAAGGGGGCCCGAGAACAGCGGCTTGCCGTCGGCGGTGATCTCCAGCCACTTCGGTTCGGGCGCGCCCTTGGGCGGATCGAACAGGGCGCGGAAGCGGTCCGGCGCGGCGGCGAAGCGGTCCGGGCCGGTCACCGGCAGGCTGAAGCCGACGCCGAGCGGTCCGCCCTGCGTGTTCCAGACGACGGCGCTGTGCTCCAGCTCCAGCCGCCGATGGGCGTCGTACTCCAGCACCGCCCGGCTGGCGCCGTCGCCGGCCGCGCAGCTCCACCCGGCCAGCATGTCCTGCGCCAGGGCCGGCGTCCCCGCCAGCGCGCAAGCCAGGCCGAGCCCGGCGATCATCCGTCCACGCATGCGCCGTTCCCCCCGGGTCGCGGTTTACTCGGCCTAGAATAGCGCCGTTCGCGCCAAGCGCGACAGGGCGAAGGTTCTAGCGCGCGATTCCTTCTCCCGCAGGGGGAGGAGGATCGTGACGATAGACAAGTTTGCATTTTAAACCCGTTCATGCACTCTTCACCCCACGACGCGCCGCTAGGGGAGAGCCGGCCATGCACGAGAGTGAGCGTTTCCACGCCCTGGACGCGGTCCGCGGCTTTGCGCTGCTGGCCGGGGTGACCCTGCACGCGGCCGTGGCCTTCCTGCCGTCGGAGGTTCCGCTGTGGCCGGCCATGGACGACAGCCGCAGCGTCGAGCTGGCGGTGCTGTTCTACGTCCTGCACGTCTTCCGCATGACGGTCTTCTTCCTGATCGCCGGCTTCTTCGCGCGGATGAGCCTGGAGCGGCGGGGGCTGGCCAGCTTCGCCTGGGACCGCATCAAGCGCATCGGCCTGACCTTCGCGATCTTCTGGCCGCTGGTGTTCGCCTCGCTGATCGCGGTGATCGTCTGGAACGCGGCCGCGGCCAACGGGGGCACGATCCCCGACGGCCCGCCGCCGCCGCCGATGACGGTCGAGACCTTCCCCCTGACCCACCTGTGGTTCCTGTACCTGCTGCTGTGGTTCTACCCGGCCATGCTGGTCCTGCGGGGCCTGGGCAGGCTGGTGGACGGGCAGGGGAGGGTGGCCGCGCTTCTCGACCGGCTGGTGCGCCTGTCCGTCGGCGGCTGGACGCCGATCCTGCCGGCTCTGGCCGTGGCGCTGGTCATGTGCCTGGATCCGGAGTGGCGCATGTGGTTCGGCGTCCGCACGCCTGACTTCGGCCTGATCCCCAACCCCGCCGCGCTCAGCGCCTTCGGCCTGGCCTTCGCGATCGGCTGGATGGTCCACCGCCAGCAGGACCTGCTTGCGGTCTGGGCCCGACGCTGGGCCTTCCTGATCCTGCTGGGCGCGGGCTTCAGCGCGGCCGGTCTCGCCATCGTCGGCCTTGAGCCGACCCTCGACAAGGCGCCGACCGACGGCACCCAGATCGCCTACGCGGTCATCTACGGCCTGGCCGTCTGGGGCTGGACTCTCGGCCTGATCGGCGCGGCGGTCCGCTTCCTGTCCGGCCACAGCCCCGCGCGCCGCTACGTCGCCGACGCCGCCTACTGGATCTACCTCGTCCACATTCCCGTGGTGATGGCCGCCGAGGTGCTGGTCGCGCGCCTGGACCTGCCCTGGACGGTCAAGTTCCCGATGGTGCTCGGCGGCTCGCTGCTGGTCCTGTTCGCCAGCTACCAGCTGCTCGTCCGCCACAGCTTCATCGGCCGGTTCCTGAGCGGCCGGAAGAAGCCGGCGAAGGCGAAGGCCGCCGCCGTTCCCGAACTGGAGCCGGCGTGACGCCTCCAGAGACTTTCAACCCGAACCGCCCCATGCTTCCGCCGATTCCGGAGACCCGCCGATGAGCGCCGCCGACACCGCCCTGGACGACCTGGCCTTCCTCAAGGGCCTGGTGGAGGCGGGCGACCGCAATCAGGCCCGCATGGGCGAGGCCTTCGTCGGCGGCGGGCTGCTCTACGGCGTTCAGGGCCTGGTCTGGTGGGCGTCGGACGTGTTCGGCTGGCCGCTCGGGCCGTTGGGCAACCTGGCGCTGGCGGCCCTGCCGACGATCCTGTTCTGCGGCGTGACGGTCTGGGTCGCCCGGCGCGACCGCCAGCCCCGGCCGGGCGGCGCCGTCAGCCGCGCGGTCCGGGCCGCCTTCATCGCCACCGGGGTGACCAACCTGGCCCTGCTGTGCCTGTTCGCCCCGGCCGCCATCTCGCGCCAGAGCCTGGTGATCTGGGAGCTGTACCCGGCCGTGGTGTTCGCCCTGCAGGGCGGGGCCTGGGCGACCGCCTACATGCTGCGCCGGCGCCTGTGGCTGGGCGTGGTGGCGCTGGGCTGGTTCGTCACCGCCGTGGGCCTGGGCCTGACCCTGGCCACCTCGCACTACCTGCTGATCGTCGGCCTGGGCCTCCTGGCCTGGATGGCGATCCCGGGCTTCGTGATGATCCGCCTCGCCCACAAGGGGGCGTGAGCCGGCCGATGGGCGCGCTGGACGTCGAGCGCATCGACGAGGTCATCCACGGCCGCCTGCGGCTGGGGATCATGGTCTACCTGGCCGACGCCGAGGTGGCCGACTTCGTCGAGCTGAAGGCGGCGCTGGGCGCCACCCAGGGCAACCTGTCCGTCCACCTGCGCAAGCTGGAGGACGCGGGGTATGTGGCGATCGAGAAGAGCTTCCTGGGCAGGAAGCCGCTGACGCGTATCCGCATCACCGACGCCGGGCGGAAGGCGTTCGCGGCGTACCTGGAGGCGCTGGAGGCCGTCGTCGGGAAGAGAAGCTGATCCTTCTCCCCTTGAGGGAGAAGGACGGAGCCCGCGCCCCGGAGCGTAGCGGAGGGCTGCGCGGGAGGATGAGGGGTCGCGCCGCGGTTCGAAGCTGAGCGGTCGCGCGACCCCTCATCCTCCCGCACGGACCTTCGCCCGCTCGCGCGGGCTCCGGTGTGCGGGACCCTCCTTCTCCCTCAAGGGGAGAAGGGGCGCCTGTCCCTTACGCCTTCGCCTTGGCTTTCGCCGCCGGCTTCTTGGCCGCCGGCTTCTTCGCCGCCGCCTTCTTCGGCGCCGCGTCGCCTTCAGCCTTCGCCGCGGCGGCCTTCTTGGCGGGCGCCTTCTTCGCCGGCTTGGACGGGCTCTTGCCGGCCTTCTCCGCGATCAGCGCCACGGCCTGTTCCATGGTCAGCTCGGCCGGGTCCGTCCCCTTGGGGATGGTGGCGTTGACCTTGCCGCACTTCACGTAGGGGCCGAAGCGGCCGGGCATGACCTTGATGGCCTCGCCCGACACCGGGTGGGCGCCCAGGTCCTTCAGCGCTGCGGTCGACGCGCCGCCGCGGGCCCCGCGGCCGCCGCCGGCGCGCTTGGTGGCGATCAGGTCGACGGCGCGGTTCACCCCGATCTCGAACACGTCCTCGATCGACTCGACGTTGGCGTAGGTGCCGGCGTGCTGGACGAACGGGCCGTAGCGGCCCAGGCCCGCCAGGATCGGCTGGCCGTCTTCCGGGTGCACTCCCACTTCGCGCGGCAGGGTGAGCAGGCGGACGGCCCGCTCCAGGTCCATGCCGGCCGGGCTCCAGCCCTTGGGCAGGGACGAGCGCTTGGGCTTCTCGCCTTCGCCCAGCTGCACGTAGGGGCCGAAGCGGCCGATCTTCAGGCTGACCTTCTCGCCGCTGGCCGGATCGACGCCCAGCTCGCGGTCGCCGCTGGCTTCCGCGCCCTCGGCGTCCGGCGCACCGATGGCGCGGGTGAAGCGGCATTCCGGATAGTTCGAGCAGCCGATGAAGGCCCCGAACTTCGAGGTCTTCAGCGACAGCCGGCCGGTGCCGCAGGTCGGGCAGGCGCGCGGATCGGCGCCGTCGCCCTTGTCCGGGAAGATGTGCGGGGCCAGCGCGTCGTTCAGAGCGTCCAGCACGTTGGTGACGCGCAGCTCGCTCATGCCTTCGACGGCGGCGTGGAAGTCCTGCCAGAAGTCGCGCAGCAGCACCTTCCAGTCCAGCTCGCCGGCCGAGACCAGGTCCAGCCGCTGCTCCAGCGCGGCGGTGAAGTCGTACTCGACGTAACGGTTGAAGAAGCGCTCCAGGAAGGCGGTGACCAGCCGGCCCTTGTCCTCCGGATAGAAGCGGTTCTTCTCCATGCGCACGTATTCACGGTCGCGCAGCACGGACAGGATCGAGGCGTAGGTCGACGGACGCCCGATGCCGAGCTCTTCCATCTTCTTGACCAGCGAGGCTTCCGAGTAGCGCGGCGGCGGCTCGGTGAAGTGCTGGTCGGCGCGGACGTCGGCCACCTTGGCCTTGGCGCCCTCGTTGACCTGGGGCAGGCGGCCGCCTTCCTCGTCGTCGGCGGCGGTGTCGTCGCGGCCTTCCTCATAGACGGCCAGGTAGCCGTCGAAGGTGATGACCTCGCCGGTGGCGCGCAGGCCGGTCTGGCCGTCGGCGGTCTCCAGCTCGATGACCGTGCGCTCGACCTTGGCCTGCTCCATCTGGCTGGCGATCATGCGCTTCCAGATCAGCTCGTAGAGCCGGCCCAGGTCGCCTTCCAGGCGCACGCTGTCGGGGTGGCGGGCCAGGCTGGTCGGACGGATGGCCTCGTGCGCCTCCTGGGCGTTCTTGGCCTTCACCTTGTAGTGGCGCGGCTGCTCGGGGACGTAGGCGGTCCCGTAGCGCTGCTGGATCACCGAGCGGGTCTCGGTCAGGGCCTCGGGCGTGACCGACACGCCGTCGGTTCGCATGTAGGTGATCAGGCCGCCCTGGTCGTCGACGCCTTCGTACAGCTTCTGCGCCGCCTGCATGGTGCGGGTGGCCGAGAAGCCGAGCTTGCGGGCGGCTTCCTGCTGCAGGGTCGAGGTGGTGAAGGGCGGCGGCGGCGAACGGCGGCCGGGCTTCTTCTCGACCGAGGTCACGGTGAAGTCGCCGGCCTCGACGGCCTGGCGCGCGGCCGTGGCGGTCGCCTCGTTCGGCAGATCGAACTTGCCGAGCTTCTTGCCCTGGTGCTTGGCCAGACGGGCGGTGAACGGACCGGAGCCGGCCGACACGTCGGCGTCGACGGTCCAGTATTCCTGCGTCTTGAACGCCTCGATCTCGATCTCGCGGTCGACGACCAGGCGCAGCGCCACCGACTGCACGCGGCCGGCCGAGCGCGAGCCCGGCAGCTTGCGCCACAGCACCGGCGAGAGGGTGAAGCCGACCAGGTAGTCGAGCGCGCGGCGGGCCAGGTAGGCCTGCACCAGCTCCATGTCGATCTGGCGCGGCGCGGCCATGGCCGTCTGCACGGCGTTCTTGGTGATGGCGTTGAAGGTGACGCGCTGGACGTCCTTGTCCTTCAGCAGCTTCTTGCGGTTCAGCACCTCCAGCACGTGCCAGGAGATGGCCTCGCCCTCGCGATCCGGGTCGGTGGCCAGGATCAGGCGGTCGGCCCCCTTCAGCGCGTCGGCGATCTCGGACAGCCGCTTGGCCGCCTTGCCCTCGACCTCCCACTCCATGGCGAAGTCCTCGTTGGGCTTCACCGAGCCGTCCTTCGAGGGCAGGTCGCGCACGTGCCCGTACGAGGCCAGCACCTTGTAGCCGGAGCCCAGGTACTTGTTGATGGTCTTGGCCTTGGCCGGGCTCTCGACGACGACGACGTTCATGCGGGCGGAGTCTGTAATGAGAAGGCGGGAGGTTTCGGGGCCGGAAAGTGGGGGCGGCCCCCGTCAGATGTCAACGCGCTCCGAGCAGGGGAGCGACACTCCCCCGTAGGGGGAGGAAAAATTCGCGGCTTGAGCGAGGTCCTTCCCCCCTGTGTGGGGGAAGGAGGGTCCCGCGCACCGGAGCGCGGCAGCGCGAAGGTCCGCGCGGGAGGATGAGGGGGGCTTGGCGCATGCCTCGGACCCCGCACGACTCACGGCCCGCAGCGGCCGACCGCAGCGCGACCCCTCATTCTCCCGCGCAGCCCTCCGCTGTCGCTCCGGGGCGCGGGCTCCGTCCTTCTCCCTCAAGGGGAGAAGGAGATCAGCGATTCACCGCCGCCAGGCCGGCCGCGTTGTATCTCGCGCCGGCGACAGCCGTCTCCGGCACGGCCGCCTCGATCGCCGCCAGCTCGTCGGCCGAGAGCGCCAGGTCGACCGCCGCCACGTTCTCCTCCAGGCGCGACAGCCTGGTGGTGCCGGGGATCGGCACGACGTCGTTCCCCTGGTGCAGCAGCCAGGCCAGGGCCAGCTGGGCCGGCGTACAGCCCCTGGCGGCGGCGAGGCGCTTCAGGGTGTCGACCAGCGGCAGGTTGGCGGCCATCGCGCCAGGTTCGAACCGGGGCAGGGTGCGCCGGAAGTCGTCGGCCGCCAGCGTGGCTGAGTCGGTCACCGCTCCGGCCAGGAAACCGCGCCCGAGCGGGCTGTAGGGCACGAAGCCGATCCCCAGCTCGCGGCAGGTCGGCAGCACCTCGGCCTCGGGGTCACGCACCCACAGCGACCACTCGCTCTGCACCGCGGCCACCGGGTGGACCGCGTGGGCCCGGCGGATGGTCTGCGCGCCCGCTTCGGACAGGCCGAAGTGCTTGACCTTGCCGGCGGCGACAAGTTCGCCGACCGCGCCGGCCACGTCCTCGATCGGCACGTCGGGGTCGACGCGGTGCTGGTAGAACAGGTCGATGACCTCCACGCCCAGGCGCTTCAGCGAGGCGTCGCAGACCTCGCGGATGTGCGTGGGCCGGCTGTCGACGCCGGCGGGCGACTTGCGGCCGGGCTCCAGCCGGAAGCCGAACTTGGTGGCGATCACGACCCGGTCGCGCACCGGCGCCAGGCCGCGTCCGACGACCTCCTCGTTGACGTAGGGTCCGTACACCTCGGCGGTGTCGAAGAAGCTCACGCCGCGCTCGACCGCGCCGCGCAGCAGGGCGATGGCGTCCGCCTCGGCCATGGGCGTTCCGTAGGCGGCGCTGATCCCCATGCAGCCGAGGCCGATGGCGGACACCTTTAGGCCGTCGCCGAGTTTGCGGGTCTTCATGCGGAGGCTCCTGTCTTCATTCCCTCTCCCGGTCGCGAGAGGGCGGGGCCCGCGCCGCGAAGCGGCGTGGGAGGGTGAGGGAAACGGGCGGGCGCAGGACCAGGCGCCAGGAACGGCGGCCGTTCGTAACCCCTCATCCTCCCGCGCAGCCCTTCGCTGGCGCTCCGGGGCGCGGGCTCCGTCCTTCTCCCACAAGGGGAGAAGGGAGGTCACGCCCGCGCGACCATCCCGCCCGGCAGCAGCTCCGCCTGGCCGGACAGGGCAAGCTCGACGAGCGCCGCGAACACTACGGCGGCCGGCGCGCCGACGCTGCGGGCGAGCTCGTCGCGGGGGATGGCGGTGGGCGACAGCAGGTCCAGCACCCGCGCGCGCACCGCGTCGACCTCGGCGTCGGGAACGGCGGCGTCCCAGCGGCCGTCGGGCTCGCGCAGGGTGCGCGGGGCGGCGAG
>NZ_JAAIVC010000105.1 GCF_010975005.1 Caulobacter sp. 17J65-9
CCGCAGCAGTTTTCGCAGGCGCTTGCCGCCGGGCATGACCGCCAGGGCCAGGTCGGCGGCGGCGCCGGCCGCGCGCAGGGGCGCGGGCGTTGTCGGCTTCGGCGCGCGGGCTTCCAGCTGGGTGGCGGGGCCGGACGCGCGCAGGCGGGTCTTCAGGTTCAGCGCCGCCTCGCGGCTGAGTTCGGCCTTGCGGGCGGCGAGCTTCGCGCCCAGCGCATGCACGTCGACGCCGCGCACGCGGGCGGCCTCGAACAGTTCGGCCTCTTCCTCGGCGGCGTGGCGCAGGGAATAGACGCCCAGCACCCGCACCTTGGCGTCGAGCAGGGGATCGTCGATGGCGGCGGTCTCGACGTCGGCGATCAGCTGGCGGGCGGTCAGGTGCTCGACCTGGGCGTTGTCGATGCGGTCGGGGTCGACCCCGGCCTCGCGGAGCGCCGGATAGAACAGCTCCTCCTCGATGCGGGCGTGCACGGCGAGCGTCAGGCACAGCCGCTCGGCCACGGCGACCTTGTCGAGCGGCCCGGAGGCCTGGTCGTACTCGGCCAGCAGGCGGGCGACCGACTGGTGGTCGCGGCGCAGGAGCTCCAGACCGTCGGGGGCGTCTGCGAAGGCGGCGGGCTCTGCGGACGGGACCCTGCCGGCGGTGAACGGGTCGGGGGTGGTGGCGTAGGCGGCCGGTTCGGCCGGCCGGTCGGCGGTGGTCATGACGCGGTCCTGACTGGGCACTCAACTGGGCACTGACCAGACAACGCGCGAGGGGGGCGGGGGCTTCCTTATGATCCTTCTCCCCTTGAGGGAGAAGGAGGGACCCGCGCGCCGGAGGCGAAGCCGCAGGCCTGCGCGGGAGGATGAGGGGTCGCGCCAGCGCCCGCCGTCCTCTCGCCCAGCATGGAGCGCGGCCTATGTCGCGCGACCCCTCATCCTCCCGCACGGACCTTCGCCCGCGGGCGGGCTCCGGTGTGCGGGCTCCGTCCTTCTCCCTCAAGGGGAGAAGGATCACTCACCTGAACCAGAGGATCCCATGGAAACCGAAACCCCGACCAACCCGGTCGAGGACGCGGACGCGTACCTGCCGGGAGTCGAGACGGAGGCGGACGGCGCCGACGACGGGGCCGAGACGCTCGAAGAGCTCGAGGCCGAGATCGAGCACGAGGGCCAGGTCTATCGTGTTCCGGAGGCGCTGAAGGGCGCCTTCCTTCGCCACGCCGACTACACCCGCAAGACCCAGGAGGTGGCCGAGCAGCGCCGCCTGCTGGAGACCGAGCGGCGGGCGTCGGAGGCGCGGGCCGAGCACGAGCGGGCACACGCGGCCGACTACGGCCGGCTGGCGGCGCTGGACGCGGCGGTGGCCGATTACGAGGACTACGACTGGGACCTGTGGTTCCGGCAGAACCCTGAGCAGGCGCAGGTCGACTGGGCCCGCTTCCAGCAGGCTCAAGGCTTACGCGCCGAGGTCGGGGCGCAACTTCACGCCAGACAACGCCTGACGGCCCTCGAAGCGCAGCGGGACCACGCCACGCGCCTCGAACAGGGCCACGCGGAGCTGGCCCGCGACATCGAGGACTGGTCGCCCGCCCTGGCGCGCGAACTGGCCGTGTTCGGACACTCGCTCGGCTTCAGCCCCGATGAGCTGAACGCCGTGACCGACCCGCGCGCGGTCAAGGTTCTGCACGCCGCCTGGCGCGGCGCGAAGGCCCTCCGACAAGAGACCGCCGGGCGCGAGCTCGAGCGGGCCCAGGCGTTCCGCCCGGTCCGTCAGGTGGGAGGCTCAGCCTCCGCGCCGCGCGACCCGGCCCGCATGAGCACCGCCGAGTGGATGCGCTGGCGCAGCGAACAGACCCGCAGAAAGGCACGATAGACGATGGCGAACTCCATCCTCAGCGCGACCCAGGTGACCCGAGAGGCCCTGCGCGTGCTGCATCAGAAACTGAACTTCGTGGGCTCGATCGTCCGCGACTACGACGACAGCTTCGCCCGCAAGGGCGGCAAGATCGGCGACACCCTGAAGGTGCGCCTGCCGAACGAATACGTGGTGCGCACCGGCGCGGCCCTGGCCACCCAGGACACCACGGAGACCAGCGTCGACTTCAAGATCCAGACCCAGAAGGGCGTGGACCTGAACTTCACCTCGGCCGACCTGACGCTGAGCCTGGACGACTTCTCGGAGCGGGTGCTGGAGCCCGCCATGAGCGTGCTGGCCGCCCACATCGAGGCGGACGCCATGAGCATGTACAAGGACGTCTGGAGCCAAGTCGACAACCAGGGCCAGAAGGCCGACTTCGGCAAGATCCTGCAGGCCAGGAAGAAGCTGGTCGACGCCCTGGCGCCGCTGCCGGACCGCACCTGCAACCTGAACACCCAGGACAATGTCGACCTGGTCGACGCGCTGAAGGGCCTGTTCAACCCGCAGGAGGGCGTCTCCAAGCAGTACCGCGAAGGCTATATGGGCCGCACCGCCGGCTTCGACTTCGTGGAGAACACGCTGTGGCCGTCGCATACGCGCGGCGCCGGCGCGGGCTATCTGGTCAACGGCGCGGGCCAGTCGGGCGCAGGCCTGGTCGTCAAGACCGGCACGGGCGCGGTCAAGCAGGGCGACGTCTTCACCATCGCCGGCGTGTTCCGGGTGCATCCGGAGACCAAGCAGTCGACCGGGATCCTGCAGCAGTTCGTGGCCACGGCGGACTACGCCGGCGGCGCCGGCACGCTGTCGATCAGCCCGGCGATCGTGGCGACGGGCGCGCGCCAGAACGTGTCGGCCTCGCCGGCCGCGGACGCGCCGGTCAGCTTCTCCGGCACGGCGAACGCGGCGCACGGGATCTCGCTGGCCTACCAGAAGGGCGCCTTCGCCTTCGGCACCGCCGACCTGGTGATGCCGCAGGGCGTCGACTTCGCCGCGCGCGAGGTGTTCGACGGCGTCAGCATGCGCATCGTGCGCCAGTACGACATCAACCAGGATCGCCTGCCGACCCGGGTGGACGTGCTGTACGGCTACAAGACCCTGCGCCCGCAGCTGGCCTGCCGGCTGGCGAACAACTGAGGGCGAGGGCGGGGAGGGCGCGCAAGCGTCCTCCTTCGCCTGGCGGCGCGGTCAGCCGCGCTGAACGCCCAGGTCGTGAGATCGGCTGGCGCAGGCCGGCGCGCGGCCGTTCAGGGTCCAGGCCGCGGCGACGTTGTCGGCGGCGATCTGGTGGCCCAGCCCGTTCCAGTGGCCGTCCAGCGGCGAGAAGTCGACCTTGCGGCCGGCCCGGGCCTGATGGGCGCGGAAGGCGGGGTCGAGGTCGACCACGGTGAGGCCGCGACGGCGGGCCTCGGCGATCAGCAGGGCGCGCTCGGGGCCGTATTCGGGCTCGCGCGCCTCCGCGATCGCCTCGCGGTCGGCGTCGATCACGAGGGTCACGCGGCCCGCCGGCAGCTCGGCCTCGAGCCGGTCGAGGAAGGCGTCGACCACCCAGTCGACCGGGGCGGGCTCCGCTTCCGGCGCCGGCCTGACGAAGGCTTCGGAGAGGCGCGCGACCGGGTTGAAGCCGAGATTGCCGTAGACGTAGCGGAACAGGTTGGAGGAATTGAGCGCGTCCCGGAGCGGCGTAGTCCCGGCCCGGTCGGTGCGCTCCAGGGTGACGGTCCCGTCGGCCCGGCGCACGAAGTGGTGCATGCCGGGGCGGGGCGCCGTGGCTTCCCAGAGGTCGCCGTCCGAGAGCACGATCACCGCGTCCTGGACGTTCAGCCGCTGGCGCGCCCAGTGCAGGTAGCTCACGTAATCGGCCGGCGCGGCGCCGGAGACCCCGAAGCCGTAGACTCGCGTGCAGTCGCCGACCCGGCGGCGCAGGCGCGCCTGCAGGGTCTGGGGATAGGGGACGGCCAGGCCCTCGACATAGCTGTCGCCGAGCACGGCGGTGACGGGCTCCGAGCCCGTATAGGTCTGCGGGTCATTGAAGCCGAAGTTGTTCAGCCTGCCGGCACGTGGATTGTAGAGCGACCACCCCACCGAATGGACCCACTTGTGTCCGGGCTTGCCGAGCATGACGGGATTGTGGGCGTCAACGGTCTGGGCCTGGCGACCGGCATGGATTGGGGCTACGCGCAGCACGAGCTCGAGGCCGAGGACGGCCGCGAACATCCCAAGGGCGGCCGCCAATCCGGCGGCGGCGACGCGTCTGATGCGGGAGACCGGGTTCGGATACGACATTCGGAGTTTCTCAGCGCGGTCCGGAGGGAGCGTGGGTCGCGTCGGAAGGGCTTGCGAACTGCGGGCCGGGACAGGCGGCGGCGTGTCGCCAGCTGCCGGCGGCGCGCCAGGCGTCCACGACGGCGGCCGCGGCGACCTGATGGCCCAGAGCGTTCCAGTGTCCGTCCAGCGGTGCGTAGTCGACCTTTCGGGCGTCGCGGGCGCGCTGATTGCGGAAGGCGGGGTCGAGATCCACGACGGTGAAGCCGCTCAGGCGGGCATCGGCGATCATGCGGGCGCGCTCCGGCGGATAGGCGGGAGCTGCGCCGTCGGCGATGGCCCGGCGGTCGGCGTCGAACACCAGGGTGACGCGCTCGGGCGGCAGGCTGGCGCGCAGATCGGCGAGGAAGGCCGGCACGATCCAGTCGCGGTCGGCGTGGACCGGCCGGGACGGCGCAGATGTTCGGCCCAGGGCGTGACTCGCCGTGATCGGATTGAACTGGAGGTTGTTCAGCAGATAGCGCGCGAGGGACGAGGCGTTCACCGCGTGATGGAGCGGGCCTGGTCCTGCGTAATTCATCACTGCGATGCGATGCGCGCCGTCGTCGGCGCGTACGTAGTAATTGCCGCCCTCGCGCGGCGTGGCCGCCTCTTCGAGGTCGCCGGCGCTGATCAGCACGACTGCGCCAGCTACGTCGTAGCGCCGTTGGGCCCAGCGCAGATAGGCGACATAGTCGGCGGGATTGGCGCCGCTGCGGCCGAAACTGTAGACGCGCGGGCAGGGGGCGAGCGCGCCGCGCAGGCGCGCCTGCAGGGAGTCGGCGTAGGCGACCGTGGTCGCTTCGACGTAGGAGTCGCCGAGGACGGCGATCACCGGCGCGCCGCGGACGTAGTCCTGCGGGTCGTTGAAGCCCTCGTTGTTCAGCCGGCCCCGGTGGGGGTTGAAGAACGACCAGCCGAGCGAATGCACCCAGACGCTTCCGGGGGCGCCGCGCAACACCGGGTTGGCGGCGTCGACCCGACGGAACAGGACGCCGCCGCCCGCCGGCGCGAGCCGAAGGGTGAGTTCGAGCCCGACCATGACCAGCGCCGCGCCCAGTGCGGCGGCGCCCACGGCCGCGGTCGTCTGCTTCAGCTTAGAAGTTGAAGTAGATGAAGGCCGAGACATGCTTGGACACGTTGACGATGGCGAGGAAGACGACCGCCGCAGAGACGGCGCCGAGCGCGAAGAAGCTGGCCTGGAAGCGGCGCATCGGGACGGCCGCGGCCGGCCACAGGCGCGGCAGCTTTTCCAGCACCAGCTGCTGGGAGTTGGGCACAAGCCAGACCACGGCCAGCAGGGCGGCGATCAGCCAGGGGCCGCGATCGTCGACGAACAGCTCCGGCGCGCCGGTGGCGGCCGGGTTGAACATGGACTGGACCAGAGCCCAGGCCGTGCCGAGGTCGGTGGCGCGGAAGAAGACCCAGGCGACGACAACTGCCAGGAAGGTCAGCAGGCCGGCGAACAGCTTCCAGACCGGCGCGCGGTCGAGGATCTCGCGGCCGCGCGGGCCGATCAGGCCGCGGAAGGCGTGGGCGATCAGGAGGTAGAGGCCGTGCAGGCCGCCCCAGACCACGAAGGTCCAGCCCGCGCCGTGCCAGAAGCCGCCGATCAGCATGGTGGCCAGCAGGTTGACGCTGCGCATGGCCGGGCCTTTGCGGTTGCCGCCCAGCGGGATGTAGACGTAGTCGCGCAGGAAGCGCGACAGGGTCATGTGCCAGCGCCGCCAGAACTCCACGATGGAGCCCGACTTGTAGGGGCTGGCGAAGTTGAACGGCAGGTCGATGTTGAAGGCCTTGGACAGGCCGACCGCCATGTCGCAATAGCCCGAGAAGTCGAAGTAGAGCTGGAGCGTGTAGGCCAGGGCGCCGGTCCAGGCGTCGGCGAAACCGACCGCGCCGTGGGCATCGAACACCGGGTCGGCGTAGGCCGAGACCGCGTCGGCCAGCACCACCTTCTTGAACAGGCCGATGACGAAGAACAGGGCGCCGATGGTGACGTTGTCGAGCGAGATCCTGTAGGTCGCCTCGCGCCGGAACTGCGGCATCATCTCGCCGTGGTGCAGGATGGGACCTGCGATCAGGTGCGGGAAGTAGGTGACGAACAGGCCGTAGTGGACGGGGCTGTATTCCCGCGCCTTGCCGGCGAAGGCGTCCACCAGGAAGGCGATCTGGGTGAAGGTGAAGAAGCTGACGCCCAGCGGCAGGACGAGCTTCAGCAGGGGCAGGGCGCCGCCGGAGAGCGCGTTGACGTTGCCGATGAAGAAGTCGGCGTACTTGTAGAAGCCCAGCAGCCCTAAGTCGGCGACGATGCCGAAGATGAGCAGGGCCTTGGCGCGGGCGCGGTTGGTGTCGCGCAGGCGCGCGATCCCCGACCCGACCAGCCAGTTGAAGGCGATCGAGCCCAAGAGCAGCGGCACGAAGCGCCAGTCCCACGCGCCGTAGAACACCAGCGAGGCCAGGGCCAGGAAGCCGGCCGCGCCCGTGCGGCTCCACCGGCCGATCACGAAGAAGCCGGCCAGCACGATCGGCAGGTACAGGAACAGGAACGCCGGCGACGTGAACAGCATACTTGAGCACCTGAAACGCGGTTCGCCGGATCGGCGCAGGGAAACGGACGTGAGGGCGGTCCAGCCGATCGGCGCCTGACCAGCCCAGAACCGGCGACGACCGCGCGTGACGGCGCGTGCGACCTGAGTCCCGCCGAGGGGGCCTAGTTAACATCACAACGGTGTTTCGCCAGCCCTACGAGGGCGCGACCGATCCACCCACTCATTCAGCGGGAGGCCCCATGGCCCTGACCGACTACGCCGGGCTGCTCGCGGCCCTGGCGGACTTTTCCGTGCGCGCCGACCAGGGCGCCCTGTGGCCGGCCTGCGTGGCCCTGGCCGAGGCGCGGGCCAACCGCGAGCTGCGGGTGCGCCCCATGGTCGGGCGCGCCGCGGCGAGCTTTTCCACCGAGTATTTTGAGGGGCCGCGCGACCTGGTCGGCGCGGTCAGCCTGGAGCTGGCCGAGGCGGACGTGAAGCTGACCTATGTCGCGCCCCAGACCCTGGCGCGGCTGAAGCGGGCCGATCCGGGCGCCGCGGGGCCGCCCAGGGCCTATTCGGTGGCGGGCCGCGAGTTCCAGGTGTGGCCGGCGCCGGGCGGACCCATGGCGGCGGAGCTGACCTACTGGCGGCGCATTCCGGCGCTGGGGGAGGAGACGCCGACCAACTGGCTGCTGACCGCGCACCCGGACGTCTACCTGTACGGCGCGCTGCTGCAGTTCGCCATGACCGCCGAGGACGAGCGGCTGGGCGCGTGGGCGCAGGCCTACGAGACGGCCCTGGCCCAGGCGCAGGGCGCCTATCCGACCGAACCCGACGGCGCGCGCCTGCGCGTCGACCTGCCGGTCTGATCCGTCAGGCGGCGCGGGGCTCCAGCCAGTAGCTGCAGCGGTGGATGCGGCGGATCAGCAGCAGGCGGCGGGCGGCGAAGACGCCTTCCGGATCACCGGCCTCGAATCGCTTCACCTCGTAGCCGGCGTCTTCGAACAGGCGCAGCCATCCCTGGTGATTGCGGAACCGCACGCCGACGCCGAGGGTGTTGGCCCGCAGGGTCGGAACCACGCGCCCGACCAGGGCCGCGAGGGCCGACAGGACGCGGCTGCTGGTCACCTGGAAGATCAGCCAGGCGGAGAAGTCGCCGGCGAGCGAGGTGTAGACGTACTCGTTGACGAACACCGCTTCGGCCTGCGGACGCCAGACCGCCAGCGCTTCACGCTGCAGACGGCGGGTCTCGCTGTCGGTGCGGCCGACCAGATGGTGCAGGATCAGGTTCAGGCAGGCGACCTGCTCGTCCCCGGCGATCGGCGGGGACAGCGCGTCGCCTTGCGTCGCCTCGACCCCGGCCTCGCCGCATGCGTCGATCGAGGCCGGATCGGTGTCGACCACGCGCACGCTGTGCGCCGTGCGCGCCGCCAGCCCCCGCGCGAAGAAACCGCAGCCGCCGCCCACGTCGACGACGACGCGGGCGCGGTCCTCGCCGCTGAGCGCCAGGAAGTGGCGCACCTGGTCGGCGGCGGACGTGTCGGAGTGGTAGAATTCCCCGATGACCTGGGCCGGCAGCGTCCGCTGGCGCGCCTGCGGCTCCAGCGCTCCGGTCGTGACGCTCAGCGATTCCTGCATCGCCCAGATATGCCCGTTATTCGGAAGCCCATCAAACGCGGGGCGGCGGCCCTTTGCCTTTAAGCCCACCCCGGCGCGCCGTCCGCGCCGGCGCGCGGCGTACATCGAGCGAGATCTTCGACATGACCGAATGGATTCCGGCCGGGCTCGAGCCCGGCGGCGTGGGCGAGCGCGTATACGCCTCGACCAGCGAGGCCGAAGCGCGCGAGGCGATCGGCGCGGCGGCGGACGACGACGCGCGCTTGGCCGGCGCGGTGCAGGCGGGCGCCAACCTGGCCGACCTGAGCGACCCGGTCGCGGCCCTGGCCCAGCTGAAGGGCGCGCGCATGGTCGGCCTGTTCGTCGAGCTGGAGGGGGAGACGATGGGCGAGGACGTGGTGGCGGTCTTCACCGCCGGCCACACCCGCTCTGGCCTGGGCGCGGCGCGTTACGTGCTGGACGCCGACCAGGCGAGCCCGAGCGCCAGCGCCTGGCGCCGGCGCTCGGCCGACGGGTTCTGGTTCGCGCTGGACGAGGCCGAGCCGACGTTCGAGCAGTTCGGCGCGCTGGGCCAGGCCGACCACCTGAACCCGTCGGTGGACGACACCGCCGCGATCGTCGGCGGCGCCGTGGCCTGGTCGAACCTGACCGGCCGCCCCGTGCGCGCCGGCGGGCGGATCTACAACGTGCGCGACACCATCGAGCTGACCTACGGACGGCTGAAGGGCGTGGGCTCGACCAACAGCGGCGCCGGGGCGCTGGCGACGAGCTGCCTGCTGTTCTCGCACCTGGGGGCCAAGCCGGGGATCCGGACGACGCTGGCGACCAGCAAGAAGCTGGCCCTGATCGAGGGCTTCGACCTGCGCGCGGCGTCGTGGGACCCGGTCACCGGCTGCACCGGCTACGGCCTGGACATCGGCGCGCGCCTGATCGCGCGCGACCTGTCGGTGCAGCACTGGGGCAAGTCGGGGTTGTTCCTGCACGGCGGCGTGGCTGGTGGCGGACCGTACCATTCCCGCTTCGAAACCTTCCTGTTCTCGAAGGAACACGGCGCAGTGGTCGGCACCGGCGCCAACGCGGTGACCTTCGTCGACTGCGAGTGGAAGTGGAATGGCGCGCCCAGCTACGGCGTGGCGCCGACCGCTGCGGGGACCTGGGACGGCCTGCATGTCAACCACACCGGGGCCGGCAATCCGAGCGGGGCCTATGCGTCCTACACGCCTGACGCGCTCAGCATCATCGGCGGCGACGCCAGCTATAACAGCCGATACGGCTACAACTTCGCCAGCGTGCGCCGCAGCGGCGCACTGTTCCCGGGCTACGCCGAGTTGAACTTGGCGACGGACGGACAGGTCTATCTTGGCGGCGATTTCGGGCCGTACTGCTTCGTCCACTTTGGGACGATTTCTGGCGGCTCGGCCAACGTCAAGATGGCGGTGTACGGCTCCTACGGCCGAACCAATCAGATCTATGTCGGCGGCGAATACCTCGGCGGCGGCGGCACCGGCGGATCCAAGATCGGCTACACCTTCCAGAACGTCGGGCTGGCCTTCGCAGTGAACACTGCCGGGGACGTGTCTGTGGCCTCGGTTCCGTCCTCGGCGGCCACCGGGCAGATGGATGTTCGGGTGGATGGCGCGGGTGCGCGCATCCGCCTCGGCTCCAATCTGACCGACTACTTCGAGGTGGCCAGCGACGGCGTGAAGCTGCCGGCCAGCCACTACAAGGGCGGCAAGAAACGGACGCAGGACACGGCGGCCCCGGCCACGGGGACGTGGGCGGTCGGCGATATCGTCGAGAACAGCTCGCCCGCCAGCTACGCGCCGTTCGGCTGGGTGTGCGTCACGGCCGGAACCCCCGGTTCCTGGCGGGAGATCGGGCCTCGGCTGGCGGGGGGTAGCGGCGGCAGCGTGTTCATCCCACAAGGCGGGGCCTACCTGTCGCGCGACTTCGGCAACACCGCCGACTTGCAACTGCTGACGGTAGGGTCGAGCGCCAACAACAACCTGTTCGTCGGTCACGGCACCGGGGCCGGGGTCATCAACCTGCAATCCGGTTCCGGCGGCGTCAATTTCGCCCCGTCCGGGACCACGGTGGCCAGCCTCAACGCCGCCCGGTTTGCCGTCAACACCGACAACGCGCTGGACTTCGGCACGTCTGCGGCCCGCATTAAGGACGGCTACTCCTACACTTGGGACGCCAAGACCTCGTTCAAGGTCAACGGCACGAAGGTGGTCGGCGCGCAGGAGGCCGGCTGGACGGCGGCGAGCGGCACGCCAAACAAGGGCGCGTGGAACGCCGACGCGGTGGGCGCCTTGGCCTTCTCGGCCACGCCTACCCAAGCCGAGTGTGTCGCGCTACGTGACGCTTGTGCGAGCGCGCACAAGCGGATGAAGGCGACCGAGGACGCCCTACGCACTCACGGGCTGATCAATTGAGATCGCCCGCACCCGGCGCTGGGCGTGGACGTACCCCCCGCGCGATCGCGCCGCGCCGGTCCAATACATGGCGATCAACACCGCCGCGCCGATCTGATCGAACTGGTTGTGCGAGAACATGGCGACGACGAGCCAGAGTACCGCGAGCGTCAAGCCGAAGGGGCCGGCGATCCGATGCAGGGCTCGGACCCACACCGCTAGCCAAATGCCGCCTAGCACGCCGAATTCCGCCAGGGTCAACAGCATGGTGTTGTGGGGCATCTGGCCGTAGATCCAGCGGTCGGGCAGGCCGACGCCGGATCCCGTGAAGGGGTGTTGCAGGAACAGCCGCCACGCGGCCCCGGCCACGTATTGGCGTTCCTGGGCGGAGAAGTCGTTCATATCGAGCAGCAGACGGTCCGCCAGACGTGGCGGCAGGCTGGGGCCGAGCAGGTCAATCACAGCACCGGCGAGAGAGCGGCCTGCTAGGAACAGGACCAGGACGACAAAACCGGCGCCGAGCAGCAAGGCGATGGTGCGCGGCGCGAGAACTCGGCGATTGCGGATGAACAGCTCGGTCATGGCCACCGCAGCGAGCCAGGTGATCATGCCGCTGCGACTGAAGGTGAGGAGCACGCCAACGAAGGTGATCGCATAGAGCGCCAGCGAGACCTTGCGCCGAGCCATGCCGCAGGCGAGCGGCACGGCCAGGGCGATGTAGGAGGCCGAGCTGTTGGGGTTGACGTACAGGCCCGCGCCGCGACCGGGGATCGGCGACATAGGGAACGGCAGGGCATCGTGTGCGAAATAGTCGAGCAGGTTCATGGTGCAGGCGAACAGCACCATGAGTTGCAAGGCAGTGATCAGGGTCTGGAACCGCCTGACGCTCCCGAACACGAACACGCAAGCGACCAGCGATAGCATCCAAGCGATCCGGGTGATCGTCAGCGTTAAGTCGTACGGATTGAACACCCGGTCGAAGGCGAGAAGGACAAGGTAAAGCGCCGCCGCGACCAGAAGCCCGAACGAGTAGCGGTCGCCCTGCACAAAGCCCAGGACGCCGACTACGAAGCCCCCGCCGACCAGGAGGTAGGTCACCTGGCCAGGGGTAACCGGCGCGCCCAGGTCGATGCTGTAGGTGCCGAGGAACGTGTAGAAATAGACGATGCAGAGCAGCGCAAGCGCCAGCGCGAAGGGGCGGTGCGCCTGCATGGGACGCCGCACGGCCAGCATCTGTGTAACTTTGCTTGTCGCCGCAGTCATCGCTGTCCCGCGGGCTTCGCGCGGTCGCGGCGCACCGCCAACGCGGCGATCGGCAGGCCGATCAGCCACAGAACACGGGCGGCTGTGCCATGTAGGGCCCGCCACTGCTCGGTCAGGCTGCGGCCGACGTGGGTGGAGAACCTAGCGTAATGCACCGCCGATCTCAGGAAGTGCCCCGGGGCGGCGCTGAAATAATCGAGCTCGGTGTTCAGAATCTCCCGATGCCAGAGCGCCATGGCGCCCGCGTGCGGCGCGGCGGGGGCCACCGTCAGCCGGTCCTGGCCCGGGTGATAGACACGCAGGACTTCATTGACGTAGCGGGTCTTGTAGCGTCGGGCGATCCGGGCCCAGACGATGCCCTCGGGCACGAACTTCGCGCCCTCCAACTCGGGGAAGGGGTGCGCGCGCACCACGGACAGCCTGTGGAAGCCCCACTTTTCGCCGCCGACCTTGTGGCGGTAGCGGATTTCCAGCGAGTCGGAGTCGGTCGGGTCTGACGGGAAGCGGCTGCCGACGATGCGCCCGTCCGGGTCGCCGGCCAGCGCCGTCACCGCCGAGAAGCCCGGGTCGGCCTTCACCTGGTCCCAGTGGTGCTTGAACCGCTCCAGCGCGGTGGGCACGCAGGCGTCGTCGCTGTCGAGCGGCAGGAACAGCTCGCCCGTCGCCAGGGCGGCGCCGCGGTTGAAGGCCGTGTGTTTGCCGCGGTTTTCCTGCCAGACGTAGGTGATCGGGAAGTCGGCCTCGGCCTTCCAGGCGGCGATCAGCGCGTCGGTGCCGTCGGTCGAGCCGTCGTCGACCACCACCCATTCGAAGTCGCGCAGGGTCTGGGCGCGCAGGCTCTCATACACGCGGTGCAGGGTCGCTGCGCGGTTGAAGGTCGGCGTGAAGACCGTGAACAGCGGCGCGGCCCCCATCCTGGACCCGACGGGCTCCCCGGACGCGGCGCGCGACGGCGCCGGCTGCACATCGACCATACCCGAACCCCCGATACTTGCGCCCCGTCTAGGTTATTCGCGCCGCTTCGCCAACCGCCGGTCAGCGATGGCGGGCGCGGCGGCGCTTTCGTTTTCCCCACAATCGAAAGGTCCGCCGATGGCCGACACCGTCACCGCCCACTACGGGCTGGTCAAACCCGAACCGGGGGCCAGCGCCGACACCTGGGGCTCGAAGCTGAACGGCGATCTCGACGCCGTCGACCAGGCCCTGTTCGAGGGCCTGCCGCGCGACGGGGGCCGCGCCATGACCGGGCGGCTGGCCCTGGCCGCCGGCGGGGCGTCGCAGGCGTCGCTGCTGGTGCCGGCGGGCAGCGCCGATC
>NZ_JAAIVC010000106.1 GCF_010975005.1 Caulobacter sp. 17J65-9
GGCCGGACCCGAGGCCGCCCGCCCGGCCGCCTTGAGCGCGTCGCCCATCCGCCGCTTCAGCCCGCCCGGCGTGGGCAGGCCGCCGACCGCGGCCAGCGGCACGCGCATCGCCGCGCTGGCCCAGAAGCCCGGACGCGAAAGCGTGCGGTTGATCTGGAAATAGTACCCGCGGTGGAAGAAGCGGATCAGGATGTCGGCCAGGTCGCGCGCCGGCATCGGGCCGAACAGAGGCAGGCGCAGCAGGCCGACCGGGGCGGAGCCGGAGGACATGCGCAGCTGCACGGCGTCCACGCCCGGCGGGTGCGGAATGTCGGGCAGGGGGTTCAGCAGGTCGATCGGCACCGACAGGGTGGAGCCGACCTGCAGCGGTTCGCGGTCGTCGTGCTCGCGCGCGACCCGCTCCTCCAGGGCGTAGCGCAGGATCTGCGCCAGGCCGAGGCGACCGGCGTCGTCCTGCAGCCGCTGGAACAGGGGCTCGAGCGCCGGCCCCAGCTTGCCCCATTCGCGCGCGACCTGGGTCTTGGGCACCCGTCCGCCGGTCCGCACCGCGTCGAACATGCATTCGATCGCGCCTTCCAGGTGCACGTAGACGTCGATCAGGCGCAGATCGAGGCCTTCGAACACGCCCAGCGGGTCGCGGCCGACCCCGGCCTCCAGCGCCGCGCACCAGATGGCGTAGAGCGTCAGGCGGAAGGCGTCGTCCTCCCAGACGTCGCCTGCGTCAGCCGGCGCGGCGGGCGGATTGCGCTCCAGCACGGCCAGGGCGTCGCGCAGCATCTGCACCCCGTTCATCGAGGCCGAGCCCGCGCGCATGCGGTAGTAGGAGATCGCCTCGGGCACGCGCACGAAGGCCGCGCCGGAGAAGGCGATCTTGCGCTGCAGGTCCCAGTCCTCGCTGGTCTTCAGCCGGGTGTCGAAGCCGCCGAGCTCGCGCACCAGCCGCCGCGAGGCCAGCACGTGGATGGCGATCTGGTTCTGGTGGCGCAGCATGGCCGGCGGATCGGCCGCCAGCTTCTCGGGGCAGTGGAACGGATCGCAGACCCCGTCCGGGGCCACGCGCGTGACCGACGGATAGGCCAGGCCGGCGTCGGGGCGGGCCTCGGCGGCGGTGACCAGGTATTGCAGCGCGTCCGGGTGCAGCCAGTCGTCCGCGTCCAGGAAGAACAGCCAGGGCGCGCGCGCGTGTTCTATGCCGGTGTTACGCGCCGCCGAGACGCCGCCGTTGGCCTGGCGCACCAGCCGCACGCGCGGATCGCGCTCCGTCCAGCGCACGGCCACCTCGCCGGTGGAGTCGGTTGAGCCGTCGTCGATCACCACCGCTTCCCAGTCGCAGAGCGTCTGGGCGACCAGGCTCTCCAGGGTCTCGTCCAGGGTGGTGGCGGCGTTGTAGGCGGGAATGATCACCGAGACGCGCGACGGGTCGGCGTCAGGCGCCTCGGCCGGCGGGCTCAGGGTGTCCACGGCGGCTTCCCCCGCCGCGCCCGCTCCGGTGACGATCCTGGCCATCCCTGCTCCCGCTGCTGTCCAGCTTCGACAACTCGGGCTCGATCCGGCGGGTTCCGCCTAAGTAGATATCGTGGATTGTCAGGGCGCCCAGCAGGCCCACACGGGGGTCTGGTCCTGGCGCAGCAGGGCGCGCACCGGCGCCTCGGCCGGATCGCCGCCGGCGAGCGCGCGGCGATAGGCCTGCAGCTTATCCTCGCCCCGGAACCACAGGACGATCAGGCGCGAGGCCAGCAGGGCCGGCACGGTCAGCGACAGCCGCTCCGGCCGTCCCGCGGCGCTGGGCGCGTTGACCGCGCAGACCAGGCCCGCGGTGTCGAGCCCGCCCGCCAGCCCCTCGGCCCCCGGCACCAGGGAGGCGACGTGGCCGTCGACGCCCATGCCCAGCAGGCAGACGTCGAAGGGACGCGGCAGGGCTGCAAGCGCGGCCTCGCGGTCGATGCAGGCGGCCTCCGGCGTCGCGTGGGCGGTCTTCAGCGGGGTCAGCACGGCGGCGGCGGCCGCGCCGACCAGCAGGCGCTCGCGCACCAGCCGCTCGTTGCTGGCCGGATCGGTGGGTTCGACCCAGCGGTCGTCGGAGAGCGCCACGCTCACGCGGCGCCAGGGCGCGGTCCGGCGGCTGAGCGCGTCATACAGGCCGCCGGGCGTGGTGCCGCCGGTGGCCACGAAGCTGGCGGCGCCGCGCGCGGCCACGCCGGCGGTCAGCCGTTCGGCGATCTCGTCCGCGAGCACCGCGGTCGCGCCGTCCGCATGGGCGAAGAAGCGTTCGGTGATCATTCGTACCAGCTGTGCCCGTTGCGTTCGGTCAGGGCGAAGGCGGCCGAGGGCCCCCAGGCGCCGGCGGGGTAGGGACTGGGCGGCGGCCCGAACTGGGCCCAACCGTCGACCACCGCGTCGATCCAGCCCCAGGCGACTTCCGCCTCGTCGCGACGGACGAACAGGGTCGGGTTGTCGTTCAGCGCCTCCAGCAACAGCCGCTCGTAGGCGATGCGCCGACGGGTCTGGCCGCGGAAGGCTTCCGACAGGCTGAGGTTCAGGGCCAGCGGCTTCAGCTTGACACCCGCCTGGTCGAGGCTCGGCGTCTTGTTCATCAGCAGCAGCGAGATCTCTTCCTCCGGCTGCAGGCGGATGGTCAGCCGGTTGTCCAGCAGGTCCCCGGTCGGGAAGATCGAGTGCGGCACCTGGCGGAACTGGATGACGATCTGCGAGCTGCGCGTCGGCAGCCGCTTGCCGGTGCGCAGGTAGAACGGCACCCCCGCCCAGCGCCAGTTGTCCACGTGCGCGCACAAGGCCACGAAGGTGTCGGTGCCGCTGGGCCGACCGGCCTCCTCGGCGTAGCCCGGCACGGCGGCGCCGTCGACGACGCCCCGGCCGTACTGGCCGCGCACGGTCTTGCGCTCGACGTCGCGACCGGCGATCGGGCGCAGCGAGCGCAGCACCTTCACCTTCTCGTTGCGCACCGAGTCCGGGTCCAGGTCCGACGGCGGCTCCATGGCCACCAGGCACAGCAGCTGCAGCAGGTGGTTCTGCACCATGTCGCGCACGGCGCCGTAGTCGTCGTAGTAGGCGGACCGGCCCTCGACCCCGACCGTCTCGGAGACGGTGATCTGCACGTGGTCGATGGAGACCTTGTTCCAGAGCGGCTCGAACAGGGCGTTGGCGAAGCGGAGCGCCAGCAGGTTCTGGACGGCTTCCTTGCCGAGGTAGTGGTCGACCCGGAAGATCCGGTCCTCGCTGAAGGCGGAAGCCAGAGCCTCATTGGTCTCGCGGCAGGAGGCCAGGTCGCGGCCCAGCGGCTTCTCGACCACGATGCGGCTGCGCCCGCCGGTCAGGCCGGCGCGGGCCAGGTTGCGGGCGATCGGGCCGTACAGGCTGGGCGAGGTCGACAGGTAGAAGATCCGCTCGCGCGTGCCCTCCAGCCGCGCGGCCAGCCGGATGTACATTTCCGGTCCCGTGGCGTCGCCGGCGCAGTAGCCGAGCCGCCGGCGCAGGCGCTCCCACGCCTCCTCCGAGAACCGGTCTTCAGTGCGCTGGCGCACGGCCGCCTCGACCTGGGCGGCGAAGGCGGCTTCCGACAGCTCCGGCTTGGAGCAGGCCAGCACCGTCAGGTCGTCGGGCAGCAGGCCGTCCGCCTCGAGATTGTAGAGCGAGGGAAACAGCATGCGCAGGGCGAGATCGCCCGTAGCGCCGAACAGGACGACGGCGCGGCTCATGAACGGACGCGGGCCGCCTCTGCGGGGGCGGTGTCGGAGGCCGCCCGGCCGCCGATCCAGGTGTCGATCACCTCGAACTCGGGGCTCAGCAGCACCAGGTCGGCGCGGCGACCCGAGGCGATCTCCCCCAGGTCGCGTTCAAGCCCCAGGAAGGCGGCCGGCGCGCGCGCGGCCATGCGCAGGGCGTCCTCCAGCGGCAAGCCCAGCATGGCTGTGGCGTTGCGCACGGCCGAGGCCATGTCGAGGTCCGAGCCGGACAGCACGCCGGCCTGGTCGACGCACACCCCGTCGCGCACGCGGATGGTGCGGCCCTGCAGCTGGAAGGTCTTCGGCCCGCCGACGCTGGGCATGGCGTCGGTGACCAGCATGAAGCGATCGCGGCGCTTGGCCTTCAGCGCCACGCGCAGGGTGACGGCGGCGACGTGGCGGCCGTCGACGATGATCCCGCAGAAGCTGTCTTCGTCGTCCAGCGCCGCGCCGACCACGCCGGGTTCGCGGCTGCCCAGCTGGGACATGGCGTTGAACAGGTGGGTGAAGCCGCGCGCGCCGGCGTCGAGCGCCGCCCGAGCCTGGACGTAGCGGGCGTCGGTGTGGCCCAGCGCGACGACCACGCCCGCGTCGGCGAGCCGGCGGATCAGAGCCGCGGGGGCGGCTTCCGGCGCGAGCGTGATCATCACCTTGCCGCGGCGGGGCGCGGTCAGCAGCGCGCAGGCCGTCTCGTCCAGCACGCGGAATTTGCTGTCGTCGTGGGTCCCCCGGCGCCGGGCGCTGAGGAATGGGCCTTCCAGGTGGACGCCCAGCACGCCCGGCACGCCGGCCTCGATGGCGGCGTCGACCGCGTCCAGGGCCTGGGCGACCTTGTCGAGGTCGTCGGAGATCAGGGTCGGCAGGAAGCCGGTGGTGCCGAACCGGCGGTGGGCCGCGCCGATGGCGCGGATGGTCTCGACCGAGGGCGCGTCGTTGAACAGCACCCCGCCGCCGCCGTTGACCTGCACGTCGACGAAGCCGGGCGCCAGCAGGGCGCCGCGCAGGTCGCGCCGCGGCGTGGAGGCCGGCAGGTCGGCGGCCGGCACGACGCCGCTGATCCGCTCGCCCTGCAGCACCACGGCGCAGCCGTCGACCAGGCCCTGGGGCGTCAGCACGCGCGCGTTGACGAGGGCTGTGGCCATCAGAAGGTCTCGGTCACCTTGGCCAGGTGTGGCGGCCGGTCGGGATCGAAGCCGCGCGCCACCGAAAGCGCGTTGGCCATGCGATAGAAGCTCTGCACGCGCAGCAGCGGCTCCAGCGCCGGATGGCCGCTGATCGTCGGCAGCACCAGCGCGCCGGGCGCCTCGACCCCGGCGGCGATCACCTCGGCCCCGCGCGCGGCGAATTCGGCGGCCAGGGCGGCGACGCCCTCGCGGGTCTCGTCGTCCTGCGCCAGGGCCAGCACCGGGAAGCCCGGCTGCACCAGCGCCATGGGCCCGTGCTTGACCTCCGCGGCGCTGAACGCCTCGGCGTGCAGGCCGCAGGTCTCCTTGAACTTCAGCGCCGCTTCCTGGGCGACGCCGAAACCGAGGCCGCGCCCGACCACGTACAGGTCGCGCGCGTCGACCAGGCGCTCGACGGCCGGGCTCCAGTCCAGCGCCCAGGCCCGGGCCAGCGCGTCGGGCAAGTCGGTCAGGGCGCGCTCCAGCGCTTCGTCGCCGGCCCAGGCGGCGACCACGCCGGCGATGGCCGACAGCGAGGCGATATAGGACTTGGTCGCCGCGACGCTCAGCTCCGGCCCGGCCTTCAGCGGCACGACCGCGTCGGCCAGCTCGGCCAGGGGCGAATCCTCGACATTGACCAGGGCGGCGACGAAGGCGCCGGCCTTCTTCGCCTGTTCGGCCCCGGCCAGCAGGTCGGGGCTCTTGCCGGACTGCGAAATGGCCAGGAACAGCGCGCCGTCCAGCTTGGGCTCGGCGGCGTAGACGGAGGCGATCGACGGCGCGGCCGAGGCGGTCGGCACGCCGGTGCGGGTCTCGATCAGGTACTTGGCGTAGGTGGCGGCGTGGTCGGACGAGCCGCGCGCGCAGGTGACCACCACGCGGGGCTGCAGCTCGCGCAGGCGCGCGCCCAACCGGGCGGCGGCGCCGTCGGCCAGCTGGCCGGCGACCACGCGCGACGCCTCGGCGGCCTCCGCGAACATGCGGGTCGCTTCGGGCTTCAGCGTCGGGGCCATGGCGTTCATTCCGCGCGCCTCAGGACAGGTCGTTCAGTTCGGCGACGAAGTCGTAGGTGTCGCCGCGGTAGTAGGACTGCGAGAACTCCACCGTGCGGCCGTCCTTCAGGAAGCCGCGGCGTTCGACCAGCAGGCCCGCGTCGTTGGCGCGCGCGCCCAGGAGGTCGGCCTGCTCGGAGGTGAACAGCACGGCCCGCAGGCGCTGCAGGGCGCGCCGCGGCCGGTAGCCGGTGCGCTCCAGCGCCTGGTAGAGCGAGGTGTCGACCGCCTCCAGCGAGGGCAGGGCGAAGGCCGGGATGGTCGCGTACTCCAGCGACATCGGCGCGCCGTCGGCATAGCGGATGCGGTTGAAGCGGTAGACCGGCGCGCCCGGCGAGAGGCCGAGCGTCAGAGACTCTTCCGGCGTGACCGTGCCTTCCGAGCGGCGCAGCCACACGCTGTGCGGCGTGCGCCCGCGCTGGGCCATGTCCTCCGAGAAGGAGGTGATCTTGGCGAAGTTCTTCTCGACCCGGGCGTTGACGAAGGTGCCCGCGCCCTGGCGGCGCGTCAGCAGCCCCTCGTCGACCAGGCCGTCCAGGGCCTTGCGCACGGTGATCCGTGACACCGAGAAGTCCTCGGCCAGGTCGCGTTCGGCCGGCAGGGCGTCCTCCGGACCGATCATCCGCTGATCGATCGCGTCGCGCAGCGCCCGCTGCAGCTGCTGGTACAGCGGCAGGCGGCTTTCGCTGTCGAGCGGGCCGATGAGAGCGGAAAGCGTGGCCACAAGCGGACTCCTGGGTCGCGGAACGGCGATTCGCGAGCTTAACCGTTAAGGCGGCGACGCGGCGCAGTACCAATCCCATACCAATTTGCTTGTGGTCTTGCGTCAAGCCTTTTCGCCACACCCATGCTGAAATTGTGACGGAAGCTTGACAGCGAGAATGGCTAAGGCAATTGGTATTGCATTGGCCTTGAATTGGTTCGCTATCGGTTCGGGCTGAAGGGGGGAGCCGCGGCTAGGCCGCGATCCAGAAAATTAGAGGCGGCGAACGTCGCCACAGGGGAGGGGTTCATGGGTATCCGCAGGTCCATGTGGATCGCTTCGGCGAGCGCGCTGACGCTCGCCTTCGCCGCGCCCGCGTTCGCGCAGGAGCAGGCCAGCGATGTCGACGAAGTGGTCGTCACCGGTATTCGGGCGTCGCTGCAGCAGTCCTTGGACACCAAGCGCAACGCCGACGCCATCGTCGACTCGGTCACCGCCGAAGACATCGGCAAGTTCCCGAGCACCAACGTCGCCGAAGCCATCACCATCGTTCCGGGCGTGACCATCGACCGGGCCTTCGGCCAGGGCGAGCGGGTCAGCATCCTGGGCACCGACCCGGCGCTCAACCGCACCCTGCTGAACGGCCAGACCGTCGCGTCGGCCGACTGGTTCATCCTCGATCAGCCGGGCCGGACCTTCAACTACGCCCTGCTGGCGCCGCAGATCGTCGGCCGCGTCGACGTCTACAAGTCGCCGGAAGCCCGCATCGACGAAGGCAGCATCGGCGGCACGGTGATCGTCAACACCCGCGAGCCGCTGGACCTGAAGGCGAACACGCTCTCGCTGGCCGCCGGCCGCCTGTACAACGACCGCTCCGAGCAGGGCGATTTCCAGGCTTCGGGCCTCTACAGCTGGCATAACGAAGGCCGCACGCTCGGCATCGTCGTGTCCGCCCAGCAGGCCAAGGACCAGCTGCGCCGCGACGGCCTCGAGGCCTACGGCACCATCCCGGCCAACTATTACGCCGGCGGCAGCCCGGACAACCCGGGCGCCAACTCGATCACCTCGGGCAACTGTACGGGCGCCTGCGCCACGACCCTGCTCGCCAACCCCAACGCCAAGGGCCTGAACTCGTTCGGCACGTCCTACTTCGAGCAGACCCGCGAGCGGACCACCTACACCGCCGGCATCCAGTGGCGGCCGATCGACAAGCTGGAGCTGTCGCTCGACTGGCTGAAGATCCACGCCGTCTACGACAACACCAACCAGTCGCTGTTCGCCTTCCAGGGCAACACCTGGAACAGCCTGAGCCGTCTGACCGGCCTCACCGTCGAGGACGGCGTCATCACCAGCGCCTCGTTCGACAACGCGCTCAGCGTGTTCGACGTGCAGTACCGCGAAGCGGAGATGAACTCCGACTCGCTGCACTTCAAAGGCGGCTGGACCGAAGACAACTGGGACCTCTCGGTCGAAGCCGGCACCACCGCCGCCGACGGCGGCACCAAGCGCCAGCTGTACGGGGAATTCCTGAACTGGGCCGACTACACGGTCGACTTCACCGGCGCGCCGGGCTCGCCGGGCACCCTGACCTACGGCAGCAACGTGCTGGGCGACGCGAACCAGTTCTCGTTCGACGGCGGCTGGGGCGACCCGTCCCACATCAATGACCCGGGCGCGCCGGGCTGGAACCCGGGCTGGGGCGGCAACATCGTCAAGAAGCCGACCACCGACGCTGAAGACTACGCCCAGGTCGACCTCGGCTTCGACCTCGACGGCGCGATCAAGCGCGTCCAGGTCGGCTACAAGTACCGCGACCACGAGACCACCCAGCAGATGTCGGGTGTCACCGTCTCGATCTACGGCAATCCCGACAGCGCCGCGATGTTCAACCCGCACCAGGTCGCCGGCAACTATCTGGACGGCTTCGGCGGCGTGAACAGCCAGATGTCGACCCGCTTCGTCATCGACGGGAAGGCCCTGGCCGACTACATCGCCAACGGCGACTACCTGCGCCCGTGGCAGGCCAATCCGACGCCGGGCACCTTCAACAACGCCGAATTCACCGCGCAGAACTGGGCGGTGGAGGAGAAGGTCAACGCCCTCTACGGCCAGGCCGACTTCGAATACGCCGGCTTCCGCGGCAACGTCGGCCTGCGCTACGTGAAGACCGAGTCCGACAGCGGCGGCTACGTCTGCGTCAACGTCACCCCGACCGGCTGCGGCACCACCGCGGCGGACTGGGACTGGCAGGTCCGCTCGAAGTCCTACGAGAACTTCCTGCCGAACCTGAACGTCGCCTACGACGCCACCGACGACATCGTGCTGCGCTTCTCGGCCGCCAAGGTCATCGCCCGGCCGAACTTCGCCGACATGTCGAACTACTTCTGGCTGGCGGACTCGATCCTGACCGGCGGCGGCGGCAACCCGGACCTGGATCCGTACGAGTCGGCCAACTTCGACGCCTCGGCCGAGTGGTACTTCGCCAAGGACGCCATCCTGGCCGGTTCGGTGTTCTACAAGGACATCAGCAACTACGTCCTGCAGAAGACCGCGCCTGAGGTGCACTTCAACCAGTTCCTGCACGCCAACGCGACGTACCAGATCAGCCGTCCGACCAACGCCGGTTCGGCCTCGATCAAGGGCTTCACCCTGGCCTACCAGCAGAACTACGCTTACGGCTTCGGCCTGCTGGCCAACTACACCTACGCCGACGGCAGCGCGGACAACGGGGCGGACCTGCCCTACAACTCCCGCCACCAGGTCAACATCAGCCCGTTCTACGAGAACGGCGACTTCTCGGCTCGCCTGACCTACAACTACCGGTCGAAGTACTTCACCGGCGTGGATCGCGGCGACCAGATGTATGTCCGCGCCTACCAGGGCCTGGACGCGACCGCCGGCTACAACATCACCGACAACATCAACCTGACGGTGTCGGCGATGAACCTGCTGGACAGCGAGTACTACGCCTACGCCAACACGGTGAACCTGCCGCGGGGCGTCTATCGTAGCGGTCGTCAGTTCATGACCACGCTGAACTTCAACTTCTAAAGCGTGCCGCCGGGCCCGCGCGTGAGCGCGGGCCCGGTTCTTTTCTTCTTCCCTCTGGGCAATCTTCGGCGGAGCGCCAGTCGCTCCGCTTCTTCTTCCGCGCCGGCCCGGGAATCGCCGAGGATCGCCGCGGTACAGCCGTCCAGGATCCTGCGATGCGTCAGACCTCTTCCTCGTCCGCCCGCGCCGTGGCGGCCCTCGCGAGCGTCGTCGCCCTCCTCGCCGGTTGCGCCCACGCTCCGCTGGCCCAGACGGCCCCCGCGCCCGCCGGCGCCGAAGCGGCGGCTTCGCCGTCCGCCCTCCTGCCCGCGCCGATGTCGGTCACCCCGGCCGCCGGCGCCTTCACTGTCCGCGACGGCACGGTCCTGGTCGTCCCGACCGGCGACGCCGGCGCCCGCGCGAGCGCCGACTATCTGAAAGATCTGCTGGCCCGCACCCGCGGCCTCGACCTGACCGTCCGCGAAGGCCGCGCGCCCGCCGGCGCCATCGTGCTTCGCCGCAGCGCCCAGGGCGCGCGCGAGGGCTACGACCTCGCCATTTCGCCGAAGGGCGTCGAGATTTCCGCCGCCGACGACGCGGGCCTGTTCTACGGCGCCGTCAGCCTGTGGGAGTTGCTGACCCAGACGGAAGGTCGCGCCGACGCCGTCACCCTGCAGGCCGCCAGCATCCACGACGCGCCGCGCTTCGCCTGGCGCGGCCTGATGCTGGACTCCGCGCGCCACTACCAGTCGCCGGAGTTCGTGAAGCGCTTCATCGACGTGATGGCGCTGCACAAGCTCAACACGCTGCACTGGCACCTGGTCGACGACCAGGCCTGGCGCCTCGAGATCAAGAAGTATCCGAAGCTGACCGAGGTCGCCGCCTGGCGTGTGCCGGCCGGCCAGGGGCCCGCCAACGACATCGACCCGGCCACCGGGCGCCCGCGCCTGTACGGCGGTTTCTACACCCAGGACCAGGTCCGCGAGATCGTCGCCTACGCGGCCGCGCGGCACGTCACCATCGTGCCCGAGATCGAGATGCCGGGCCACGCCACGGCGCCGATCACCGCCTATCCGGCGCTCGGCGTGGACGGCGAGGCGCCGACCACCGGCATGAGCGACTGGGGCGTCTATCCGAACCTCTACAATGTCGACGACGGCACCTTCGCCTTCCTTGAGGACGTGCTCAGCGAGGTCATCGAGCTGTTCCCCGGCGAATACGTCCACGTCGGCGGCGACGAGGCGGTCAAGGACCAGTGGAAGGCCTCGCCCCGCATCCAGGCGCAGATGAAGGCGCTGGGGATCAGCGACGAGCACGCCCTGCAGTCCTGGTTCGTCCAGCGCGTCGGCAAGTACCTCGACGCCCACGGCAAGCGCCTGATCGGCTGGGACGAGATCCTGGAAGGCGGCATCGCGCCGAACGCGACGATCATGTCCTGGCGCGGCGTCGACGGCGCGATCACCGCCGCCAAGGCCGGCCACGACGCGGTGCTGGCGCCGGCCCCGACGCTGTATTTCGACAACCGCCAGAGCGACTCCGGCGACGAGCCGCCCGGTCGCGGCAATCTGATCGACCTGAAGACGGTCTACGACTTCGACCCGGCCCCGGCCGCCCTGACGCCGGACCAGCAGGGCCACATCCTGGGCCTGCAGGCCAACCTGTGGACCGAGCACATCCGCTCCGAGGACCGCGCCGCCTACATGTTCTTCCCGCGCGCCGCCGCGGTGGCAGAACTGGGCTGGTCGGGCGCGGACAAGCGCGACTGGAACGGCTTCCTCGACCGGCTGGTCCCGCAGATGGGCCGCTACGAGGCGCTCGGGATCAACGCCTCGGACGCCGCCTGGGAGGTCCGCTTCACCGACGCCTTCGACCGTACGGCCGGGCGCGCGAGCGTGACCCTGGCCAACCAGGTCGGCCGCGGCCAGATCCGCTACACCCTCGACGGGTCCGAGCCGACCGAGGCCTCGGCGCTGTACGCCGGCCCGCTGGACCTGGCGCTGGGCGCGCGGGTGCGTGCGGCGACCTTTGAGGGCGGCCGACAGCTGTCCAAGCCGGTGGAGAAGACCTTCGACGCCCTGTCGGTGCGCCGCCGCCAGGACGACGAGCTGAAGACCTGCTCGGCCAAGCTGGTGCTGTCGCTGGACGACGACGGTCCGATGACCGGCCCGCGCGAGCCGCTGGTGATCGACATCATCGAGCCGTGCTGGAAGTGGGAAGGCGCGGACCTTTCCGACATCAAGGCGATCTCCGCCGCGGTCAGCTCGCTGCCGTTCAACTTCCAGATCGGCAAGGACCGCGACGCCATCAAGTTCCGCCCGCCCGCGACCCCCGAGGGCGAGCTGGAGGTTCGGCTGGACAGCTGCGAAGGCGAGCGCATCGCCGTCCTGCCGCTGAAGCCGGCCGTCGCCAGCGCCGGCGTCACCGAGCTGCCGCCCGCGCCGATCACGCCGCGTGCGGGCCGCCACGACCTGTGCATAACCTACACCGCAAAGAGCGTGGATCCGCTCTGGGCGATCGACTGGATCCAGCTCGTGCCCGCCACGCGCTGACCGCTCCGGAGTGAACCACGTGTCCAGCCTGATCCTCTCCGCTCCGCTCAAAGGTTGGGTCGCGCCGCTCTCGGAGGCGCCGGACGCGGTGTTCGCCGAGGGCATGATGGGCGACGGCCTGGCCATCGACCCGACCGGCTCGACCCTGCACGCGCCCTGCGACGGCGAGGTGGTGTCGGTGGCCCGCACCCGTCACGCCGTGACGCTCCGCGCCGCCAACGGCGCCGAGATCCTGATGCACGTCGGGCTGGAGACCGTGGCCCTGGGCGGCGAGGGCTTCGAGGCCCACGTCGCCGACGGCCAGGCGGTGAAGGCGGGCGATCCGCTGCTGTCCTTCGACCTCGACCTGCTGGCCCGCAAGGCCAAGAGCCTGCTGACCCCGGTGGTGATCACCAACGGCGAACTGTTTTCGGTGGCGCGCCGCGACGACGGGCGCGAGGGCGCGGTCGGCGACTTCCTGATGGAGCTGCGCCTGGCCTTGCCGGGCGCCGCCGAGGTCGCCGACACCCAAGGTCCCGAGGTCAGCCAGACCCTGGCCTGCCCTCTGCCGCACGGAATCCACGCCCGTCCCGCCGCGGCGCTCGGCGCCTGCGCGCGCCGGTTCGCGGCGGACGCGGCCATTTCGGCGAACGGCCGCCGCGCCGACGTGAAGAGCGTCGTGGCCCTGATGGCGCTTGGCGTGAAGGCGGGCGACGAGATCGTGGTGTCGGCGCGCGGCAGGGACGCCGGCGCGGCCGTGACCGCCCTCGTCGAACTGATCCGCTCGGGCATGGGCGAAGCCGCCCACGCCGCGCCGGTCGCCCCTGCGCCCACGGTGCAGGACGACGGCGATCCGAAGCGCGCCAAGGGCGTCACCGGCGTCCCGGGCCTGGCCGTCGGCCGCGCCGTCCGCTTCGTCCAGGCCGAGATCGCCGTGGCCGAAACGGGGCGGGGCGCGTCCCACGAACACGCCGAGCTGACCCGCGCCCGCGGCGTGGTGCGCCGCCGGCTGGAAGCCGCCGCGGCCGAAGGCGGGCGCGAGCGCGCCGACATTCTGGCCGCCCACCTGGCTCTGCTGGACGACCCGGCGCTGGTGGGCGAGGCGCAGGCCCGTATCGAGCGCGGCG
>NZ_JAAIVC010000107.1 GCF_010975005.1 Caulobacter sp. 17J65-9
GCCCCACGCTGGACGACGCGGCCGACGCCCTGCGCGCCCTGGCCGCCGACGTGTTCATCTGGGCGCCCGAGGCCTATGCGGCCGGCACCGCGCCCGCGGCGCTGGCCGGCCTGGCGGTGGGCGCGTTCGGGGCCAACCGCAAGAGCCCGGTCGTCTACCTGATCGCGGCCCTCGCCGGGGCGTTGGCCGCCGTTCCCGCGGGCCTGGGCGACTACGCCGGCCAGATCCTGCTGCTGGCCATCGACGGGGCGATCGCCGCGGTGATCTGCACCGCCGTCGCGCGCCGGTTCAGCTTCCGGAGCCGGGTGTGAGCGAGGCGAGCGAGACGGGCGTCGCCCAGCCCGGCGCGCGGCAGGGTTTCCAGATGGGCGGGGCCGTCCAGTTCGGGGTCCTGTTCCTTCTGATGGGGCCGCTGATCGGGACCTTCCTGTTTGTCGCCGCCGCCGGCTCGATCGGGGCTGTCCACGGGAGTCCGGGCGACATCGCGGAGCTGATGACGACGCCGTTTCTTTTGGTGGGGCTGGTGGTGTTCGGCTACCTGGTCGGAGGCGTGCCGGCGCTTCTCGCCGGTTTGCTTGTCGGGGCGGCGAGCCGCCGGATGCAGGGCTGGGCCTTGTATGCGGCGGCGTTGGTCGCCGGATTCGCGGTGACCGCCTTGCCGCTCGTCGTGTGGGGATCGGGCTCGGGCGATCCGCTGCCGTACGGCGGCCTGGGCGCGGTCGCCGCGCTCGTCTGCACCGGTGTCGCCCGGCGCTGTGGGCTGGGAACCTGAGATTAATCCAGCTTCTCTGGCGCTGGTCCTGGCTCTGGCCGCCGGTTCGGCGCCCGTCGACCGGATCGAGTGGCTCGGCCGCGACCAGCGTTTCTCCGCGCCGTGCGACGTGGAGGTCTCCTTCGGCAGCTACGCCTCCGGGATCAACGCCGAGGTCGCCCGCGAGGTGCGTGCCTACGTCGGGCGCAGCCGCGACGTGACGCGGGCGCAGGGCGTGCGCTGGGGGCGCGAAGGGGAGTGGGACCTTTGCCTGACGGTCCGGCCGAAGCGCGCGTCGAAGGTCTACGCCGACATCCGCCGCATGATCCCGACCTATGCCCGCCAAGGCCCCACGAGCGTCTCCAGCAAGAACGGCGCGCGGTTCGAGAGCAAGCAGGGGCGGTGAGCGGCGGCCCGCCCGGCTACGCCTAGCTCCCCACGATTCCCAGAATGACGGCGAGCCAGGCGGGCAGGGCCAGCAGGCTCAGGACCCGCATGACGTGGACCAGCCGGGTCAGCTCGGCGTCCTTGTGGATGCGGTGCTCGCCCGTCCAGGTCAGGCGGAAGATGTTCCAGGCCACCTGGTTGTCGCGGTTCGGCCAGCCCATCCGGGCGCCCAGCGATTCCTGGTTGTTCTCGACCGCGCGCAGCAGCGAGCGATTGATCGTCAGGCCCTCGGCGTTGAGGAAGCGCACCTTGCGCCAGCGCTGGTACATGGTGAGGCCCACCACGGCGTGCGCGACGAGCACGCCGACGATCGCAAAGAACAACAGCGACATGGAGCTCAGCCCGCTTGCAGGTGTGGAAGGGCGAACGGCGCGAAGAAGAGGGCGAACACCAGGACCGTCGTTAGCCGCAGGGTGTGGATCCGCCGGGTCAGCACCGCGTCGTTCAACGCGTGATGCTCGCCGCTGAGGAGCAGGCGCAGGACGATCCAGCTTCGGCGCGGATCGCGCGAAAACAGGCCCTCGTTGCTGCTGAGGGTCTGCTGATTGTTCTCGATCGCGTTCAGGAGCGCGTGGTTGAGCGGCAAGGCGCCCGTGCCCTTGTGCCGGACCCGCCGCCAGCGGCTGTAAACGCGCCAGCTCAGCACGGCGTTGAACATGCTGAGCACGAAGAAGCTCGCAAACCAGATTGGATAAACGGGCATTGGCACCCCCGCGCGAACGGCTCAGCTTCGCATAGCGCGGTTCGGCGGGGGCTGTCTGCTTTCTCCCTCCCCTTTATGGGGAGGGTGGCCCCGAAGGGGCCGGGTGGGGAACGGTCGAGACTCCCCCACCCTGGCCGCTGTCGCGGCCTGTCCCTCCCCATAAAGGGGAGGGAGAAGGGGCTAGCCCCCGAACACCGTGCGGCCGCCGACGACCGTGCGCATGACCTTGCCTTGCAGGCGGCGGCCGTCGAACGGGGAGTTCTTCGACTTCGACTGCAGCTTGGCGGCGTCGATCACGACCGGGGCGGCCGGGTCGAACAGCACCAGGTCGGCCGGGGCGCCTTCGGCCAGGCGGCCCGACTTGAGGCCCAGCAGGCTGGCCGGGGCGCTGGTCACCGGGCGCAGCACTTCCAGCAGGCTCAGGCCCGCCTCGTGGTGCAGGCTCATCAGGGCCGGCAGCAGGGTCTCGACGCCGATGGCGCCGGGGGCGGCCTCGCTGAACGGGCGGCGCTTGTCCTCGGCCGGGGCCGGGGCGTGCGCGGAGACGATCACGTCGATCAGGCCGTCGCGCACCGCCTCGATCAGGGCCTGGCGGTCCTCTTCGGGGCGCAGCGGCGGGTCCAGCCGGAAGAAGGTGCGGTAGTCGCCCAGGTCCACCTCGTTGAACGACAGGTGGTTGATCGAGCAGGAGGCGAAGGCCTTCACCCCGCGCGCCTTGGCCCGCTTTAGGCTGTCCAGCGCGTCGGCGGTGGAGATCTGGTCGACCAGCAGGCGCGCGCCGACGCTCTCGGCCAAGGCGAGGTCGCGTTCCAGCATGATGCGCTCGGCCACGGCCGGGGCGGCCGGCAGGCCGTTCCAGCCGGACAGCTGGCTGGCGGTGGCGACCGCGCCGTCGGCCAGCCACGGGTCCATCGGGCGGTGGGCGACCAGGGCGTCGAAGCCTTTGGCGTAGGTCAGGATGCGGCGGAACACCTTGGTGTTGACGATGACCCGGTCGGCGTCGGTGAAGTAGGCCGCGCCGGCCTCCTGCATCAGGCCCAGTTCGGCGATGCGGCCGCCCTCCAGGCCGCGGGTGGCGGCGCCGGCGACCAGCATGTTGACCAGGCCCAGCGCCCGCGCCCGACGGGTGACGAAGTCGACCATGGCCGGCTCGTCCAGCGCCGGGTCGGTGTCGGGCTGCAGCACGACGGTGGAGACCCCGCCGGCGGCCGCCGCCTTGGCGGCCGATTTCAGCGTCTCCTTGGGCTCGTGGCCGGGCTCGCCGGTCTTGACCCGCAGGTCGATCAGGCCCGGCGCCAGCACCGCGCCGCCGCAGTGGACGGTGTCGCCGGTGTGGCCCTCGATCGTCGGGGTATGGGCGACCTGGACGATCTCGTCGCCGATCACCAGCACGCTGCCCGGGCCGTCATAGCCCGAGGCCGGGTCGACCAGGCGGGCGTTCACAAAGGCCGTCTTCATCGGCCGGCCTCCTGCTCGAGCCGCTCGGCCAGCGAGGCCAGCACCGCCATGCGCACGGCCACGCCCATCTCGACCTGGTCCTGGATCAGGCTGACGGCCGGATCGTCGGCCACGTCGGAGTCGATCTCGACCCCGCGGTTCATCGGGCCGGGGTGCATGACCTTGGCGCCCGGCTTGGCGTGCTTGAGCTTCTCGTGGTCGAGGCCCCAGAAGCGGAAGTACTCGCGCATGGACGGCACGAAGGCCCCGTCCATCCGCTCCAGCTGCAGGCGCAGCATCATGACCACGTCGGCGCCCTCGATGCCCCTGCGCATGTCGTGGTGGACCTCGACGCCCCAGCGGTCGACCGCGGGCGGCATCAGGGTCGGCGGCCCGACCAGGCGCACGTTCGCGCCCATCATGGTCAGCAGGGCCACGTTGGAGCGGGCCACGCGGCTGTGGGCGACGTCGCCGCAGATGGCGACGGTCAGATTGCCCACGTCGCCGAAGGCCCGGCGCATGGACAGCATGTCCAGCAGGGCCTGGGTCGGGTGCTCGTGCTGGCCGTCGCCGGCGTTGACCACGCTGCCCGACACCTTGCGGGCCAGCAGGTCCGGCGCGCCTGACCCGGCGTGGCGCACGACCAGCAGGTCGGGCTTCATGGCGTTCAGCGTCACCGCCGTGTCGATCAGGGTCTCGCCCTTGGCGACCGAGGAGGTGCGCGGGTTCATGTTGACCACGTCCGCGCCCAGCCGTTTGCCGGCCAGCTCGAAGGAGCTCTGGGTGCGGGTGGAGTTCTCGAAGAACAGGTTGACCAGGGTCCGGCCCTTGAGCAGGTCCAGGGTCTTCGCGGTCTGGCGGTTCAGCTCCACGAAGGCGTCGGCCAGGTCCAGCAGCGCCGTGACGTGCGGCGGCTTCAGGTCCAGGACCGTGGTCAGATGCCTTGCAGGAAACGGGAACAGCCGGGCGCGGATGTCGTCGGAAACGGCGCGGTTCGGTGTCATCGAGGCCCGGCTATAGGCCGGGTCGGGCCGGGGCGTCTAGGGGGCGCCGGGCTTCGAGCGTCCCGGCGTCGGGTCGGGGTCAGGGTTTATACCCCGGCTTATCAGGGGACGCCCTAGAGACGCGCGCCCGTGTCGAGGAGGAGAGTCCCGGCGCACAGCGGTCAGCAGGCGCGCCGGACATGAAACACGAAAAACTTCTCGTTTCCGCCGGCGTGGTGGTGCTCGTCCTCGGCGTGTCCGGCTTCGTGGCGATGAAGTTCTTCGACACCCAGGTGTCGCGCGCGGGCGGCATGGCGCGGGCCTATGTCGACTCGATCGGCGATCCGCAGGGGACGCTGACCACGGAGACCAACCCGGCCTACAAGCCCGTCGCGTTTGCGGCCCCGGCTGTGCCCGCAACGCCGGCGCCTGCGCCGACGTCCGACGAATGGCCGAGCTACAACAAGACCCTCACCACCGAGCGGTTCTCGCCGCTGACCCAGATCAACAACACCAACGCCGGCAAGCTGAAGGTGGTGTGCACCTACGACACCGGCTCCTGGGGGGCGTTCGAGAGCGGCCTGTTGATGGTTCGGGGCGCGCTGATCGGCACCACCCAGTACGACATCTTTTCGCTCGACCCCAACACCTGCAAGGTGAACTGGCGCACCCACGAGAACTATCCCGGCTACCTGCTGCCGACCAACCGCGGGGCCGCCTACATGGACGGCGTGCTCTACCGCGGCACCCAGGACGGGCGGGTGCTGGCCTACGACTTCAACACGGGCAAGCGGCTGTGGGCGACGCCCCTGGTCAACACGGCCAAGCGGGGCGAGACCCTCCCGGCCGCGCCGATCGCCTGGAACGGCATGGTCTTCATCGGCAACGCCGGCGGCGACGTGAAGGGCGGCAAGGGCAAGCTGTTCGCGCTGGACGGCAAGACCGGCAAGGTCCTCTGGCAGTACTTCAACGTGCCGCGTACGCCCGACGACCTGGTGCTGGGTCCGGTGGCCGGGTCGGCGCAAAACCACGCCAACTGGAAGAGCCCCGAGGGCTTCCCGATCAGCGGCGGGGGGACCTGGACCTCGCTCAGCCTGGATCCGGCGACCGGGCGTCTGTACCAGCCGGTCGGCAACCCGGCCCCGGACTTCGCCATCGACGTCCGCCAGGGCTCGAACCTGTTCACCAATTCGATCGTGGTGCACGACGCCCGGACCGGGACCTACCAGAAGCACTACCAGATGCTGCCGGAGGACTGGCACGACTGGGACGCCTCCAATCCGCCAGCCCTGATCACCACGCGCGGCGGAAGGCAGCTGATGGCCGCGGCGCCGAAGGACGGCTACCTCTACGGCTACGACCGGGCCGACGACCGGCTGCTCTACAAGGTGCCGGCGACCACCATCAGGAACGTCGAGGAGCGGTTCGCGCCTGGCAAGGACGTGTCCTTCTGCCCCGGTTCGGTCGGCGGCGCCGAGTGGAACAGCCCGGCCTACGATCCGCGCACCAACCTGATCGTTCTCGGTGAGAACGACTGGTGCGCCACGGTGAAGGTGCAGGACGAGAAGCAGCTGCGGAAGGTGCCGATCGGCCAGCCGTGGATGGGCGACAACGCCATCAATCCGTTCAACATGATCGGCCACAAGCAGGTCCGCGGCGAGGACCACTGGGCCGGGTGGCTGACCGGCTTCGACGCCGACACCGGCGTGTGGAAGTGGCGCGTCAAGACCGACTACCCGATCGTCGCCGGCGTGACCCCTACGGCCGGCGGGGTGGTGTTCTTCGGCGACCTCGGCGGGCACTTCTACGCCGTCGACGCCGACACCGGGCGCAAGCTGTACGGCAAGAAGATGCCGGGACCGATGGCTGGCGGCGTCATCACCTATGCGACGCCGGGCGGAGCCCAGCGCGTGGCGGTGGCGACCGGGTTCAACAACATCTTCTGGCCGGTGAAGTCCGGCTCGGAAAAGGTCGTGATCCTCGGCCTGGACGAGGCGGCTAAGTAGGGGGCCGCGATGAAAAAGCTCCTGATCAGCGTCGGCGTTCTTGTCGTCGTCGGCGCGATCGCCGGCTTTGCGGCCTTCAAGATCTTCCCGGTCCAGACGGCGCGCGCTGCGGGCATGGGGCGCGCCTACGTGGACTCCATCGCCGACCCCAAGGGGACGCTGACCACGGAAACCAACCCGGCCTACCGGCCCGCCGCGACGGCGGTGACGCCCGCCGCGCCGCCGACGCCCGCGCCGACGTCCGACGAGTGGGGGAGCTACAACAAGACCCTGACGTCCGAGCGGTTCTCGCCGCTGACCCAGATCAACACCGCCAACGCCGGGCGGATGAAGGTGCTGTGCACCTACGACACCGGCGCGTGGGGCGCCTCCGAAAGCGGCCTGATCATGGTGCGCGGCGCGCTGATCGGCACCACCCAGAAGTCGATCTTCTCGCTCGACCCCAACACCTGCAAGGTCAACTGGCGCACGAACGAGCGCTATCCGGGGACCCCGCTGCCGACCAACCGCGGCGCCGCCTACATGGACGGCGTGCTGTACCGTGGCACCCAGGACGGCCGCATGCTGGCCTACGACTTCGCCACCGGAAAGCGGCTGTGGGAGGCCAGGCTGGTCGACACCCCGAAGACCGGCGAGAACATCCCGTCCGCGCCGATCGCCTGGAACGGCAAGGTGTTCGTCGGCAACGCCGGCGGCGACTACAAGGGCGGCAAGGGCAAGCTGTTCGCGCTGGACGGCAAGACCGGCAAGGTGCTGTGGCAGTACTTCAACGTGCCGCGCGCGCCGGGCGACCCGGTGCTGGGGCCGATCGCCGTTTCGCCGCAGATCAACGCCACCTGGAAAACCCCCGACGGCTTCCCGATCAGCGGCGGCGGCAGCTGGACGTCGCTGAGCCTGGATCCGGCCACCGGCGAGCTCTACCAGCCGGTCGGCAATCCGGCCCCGGACTTCGCCGCCGGGGTCCGCCAGGGCGGCAACCTGTTCACCAACTCGATCGTGGTGCACGACGCCATGACCGGGGCCTACCAGCGCCACCACCAGCTGTTGCCGGAGGACTGGCACGACTACGACGCCTCCAATCCGCCGGCGCTGGTCACCACGCGCGGCGGCAAGCGGCTGATGGCGGTCGCGCCGAAGGACGGCTTCCTCTACGGCTTCGACCGCGCCGACGGCCGGCTGCTCTACCGGGTGGCGGCGACCACCATCCAGAACACCGCTGAGCGGTTCGCGCCCGACAAGGACGTTCGCTTCTGCCCCGGCACGGCCGGCGGCGCGGAGTGGAACGGCCCGGCCTACGACCCGCGCACCAACCTGATCTTCCTGGGCCAGGTCGACTGGTGCGCCACGGTGAAGGTCCAGAGCGAAAAGCAGCTGCGCGACGTGAAGGAGGGGCAGCCCTGGTTCGGCGAGAACGCGCTCAATCCTTTCGCCACCGGCGGCCACAAGCAGATCCGCGGCGACGGCCACTGGGCCGGATGGCTCAACGCGATGGACGCCGACACCGGCGTGTGGAAGTGGCGGGCAAAGAGCGACTACCCGGTCCTCGCCGGCGTGACACCCACGGCGGGCGGGGTGGTGTTCTTCGGCGACATCGGCGGGTGGTTCTACGCGCTCGACGCCGAGACCGGTCGCAAGCTGTTCAGGCAGAAGCTGCCCGGACCCATGGCCGGCGGGCTGATCACCTACGCCACGCCGGGCGGGCCCCAGCGCGTCGCCGTGACGACCGGGCTGAACAACGTGTTCTGGCCCCTCAAGCCCTCGTCGGAAAAGGTCGTGATCCTGGGGCTGGAGTAGGGGCCTGGATCGGCCGGCCCCGCTGGCGAGTTGGTCGGGGCGGGGCGTGAGGAAGGAACGACGATGGAGTTCGATCCTGTCACGCTTTCGCGCATCCAGTTCGGCTTCCTGATCAGCTTCCACATCATCTTCCCGGCCTTCACCATGGGGCTGGCGGCCTGGCTGGCGGTGCTGGACGGCCTGCGGCTGGCGACCGGGAATGAGATCTACCGGCGGGTGTTCGACTTCTGGCTGCGGATCTTCGCAGTGTCGTTCGGCATGGGGGTGGTGACCGGAATCGTCATGGCCTTCCAGTTCGGCACCAACTGGGGCGTGCTGGCCGAGCGGGTGGGCGCGATCCAGGGGCCGCTGCTGGGCTACGAGAGCTTCACCGCCTTCATGCTGGAGGCGACCTGCTTCGGGGTCATGCTGCTCGGCCGCCACCGGGTGTCGCCGACGGTCTACTTTATATGCTGCTGCCTGGTCGCGCTCGGCACCATGCTGTCGTCGTTCTGGATCCTGGCCAACAACTCGTGGATGCAGGTCCCCGTCGGCCACACGGTCGTCGACGGCAAGATCGTTCCGGCGGACTGGCGCGAGATCGTGCTGGGGCCGGTGATGATGGTGCGCTGGCCGCACATGCTGCTCGCCGCCTTCCTGACCACGGCCATGTGCGTCACGGCGACCGGGGCCTGGTACGTGCTGCGCGACGTGCACCGGCCCGAGGCGCGGGTGATGCTGCACTGGGGGCTGGGCCTGGCGGCGGTGCTGGTGCCGATCCAGATCCTGTTCGGTCACGAGACCGGGCTCTACGTGCTCAAGCACCAGCCGGCCAAGTTCGCGGCGATCGAGGCGCGCTGGAAGACCGAGCAACCGGCCGCCGAGGTGCTGATGGCCTGGCCGGACGAGGCGCAGCAGAAGAACCTGTTCGCGATCGAGGTGCCCAGGCTCGGCAGCTTCATCGCCTCCGGCAACTGGACCGCCAAGGAGATCGGGCTGGAGGCTTTCCCGCCCGAGGACCGGCCGCCGGTGGTGATCCCCTTCTGGGGCTTTCGGATCATGGTCGGCATGGGCCTGATCATGCTGGCGGTGTCGTGGCTGGGTAACCTGCTGCGTTGGCGCAGGCGGCTGGAGACCTCGCGCTGGTTCCTGTGGCCCGCCTTCCTGTCGTTCCCGACCGGCTTCATCGCCGTGCTGTGCGGCTGGTACACCGCCGAGGTCGGCCGTCAGCCCTGGGTGGTGTACGGCCTGCTGCGCACCAAGGACGCGGTGACGCCGTCGCTGACCACGAACGACGTGCTGCTTTCGCTCACGGTCTACGGGCTGGTCTACGCCGTGCTGGCGGGTTTCGGCTTCCTCTACATCTACAAGCTGCTGCGCCGCGGCCCGGAGGCGGCCGCCGAGCCGATCCCGAACGCGACGCCCAGCCGGCCGATGGCCTTCGCCGACACCGCCGCGACCGCCACGGGCAGCCGCACCGAGGGAAGGGAATGACGATGGTGGAGCCGAGCACGCTCGCCCTGTTCTGGGCCGGGGTGATCGCGCTGGCGATCCTCGCCTACGTGATCCTGGACGGGTTCGACATCGGGGTCGGGGTCCTGTTCGGCACGACCCGCGACCAGGCCCGGCGCGCCGAGATGATGGGCAGCATCGCGCCGTTCTGGGACGGCAACGAGACCTGGCTGGTCGTGGTCGGGGCCAGCCTGTTCGCGGCCTTCCCGGCCGCCTATGCGGTGCTGCTCGGCGCGTTCTACGTGCCGGTGCTGCTGATGCTGGTCGGCCTGATCTTTCGCGGCGTCGCCTTCGAGTTCCGCTATCGCAGCCAGCGGATGCGCAGGTTCTGGGACGCCGGCTTCGCCGGCGGATCGACCCTGGTCGCCTTCGCCCAGGGCGCCGCGGTGGGCGCGATGATGCGAGGCGTGCCGACCCAGGACATGCAGTTCGCCGGCGGGGCCTTCAGCTGGCTCCACGGCTTCCCGGTCCTCACCGGCTTGGGGCTGGTGCTGGGCTACGCCCTGCTGGGCGCCTGCTGGATGGTGCTCAAGACCGAGGGCGCCCTGCAGGCGTGGTCGTACGCGCGGATCCCCTGGCTGGTCGGGGGCGTGTTCGTCGTTCTCGGCCTGGCCTTCGTGGTGAGCCTGACGGCGGACCCCGACGCAGCCCAGGGCGCACGGCGGATGAGCGGCTGGGGCGCGGCGTTCCCGATCCTCAGCGTCCTGGCCCTGCTGGGCGTGCTGCTCGGCGCGCGGGCGCGGCGCGAAGCCGTGCCCATGGCCATGGCGGCGGTGTTCTTCGTCAGCGCCTTCCTGACGCTCGGCTTGATGTTCTGGCCCTACATGATCCCCTACGCGGTGACTGTCTCTGACGCCGCCGCGCCGGAGGCGTCGCTGCGGTTCTTCTTCTATGCGGGGATCGTGGTTCTGCCGGTGATCGCGGCCTACACCGTCGGGAAGTACTGGATCTTTCGGGGCAAGACCGACCGACGCCACGTGGGCGTCGCCCGTGGCGGGCGCTAGCGCTCGTCCACCCCCTTCACCTGGCCGTCGGCGTTGAGCCGGCAGACGGCGTGGCGGCCGTTGGCGCGGACGTCGACCTCGTAGCCGCCGTTGTCGCGCGGCCGGGCGCTGACCGGCTGGGCCGAGCCCTGGCGCAGGCCGAACACGCGCTCCACCTCGTCGGCGCAGGCGCGCATGCCGCCGCTGGGCACGCCGCGGGACCCGACGCTGGCCCCGGCCGTCACCCGCCGGTAGTCGGTGCTCGAGCCGTTGCTCGCATAGTAGTCGTCGCGGCTGGAATAGCCGGTGGCGTAGTCCGAACGGCTGTCGCCATAGCTGTAGTTGTTGCCGTAGCCGTAGGTGTCCGAGGCGTAGTTGGCGGCCGGCGCCCGCGTGCGGGCGGGACCGCGCGTGGCGTACTGGTCGCCGTAGTAGCTGTCGTTGGCCTGGTAGGCCTGCCGATCGCGCTGCAGTTCGCGTCGGCCCGCGTCGTAGCCGCGGCGATAGGCGGCGCTGCGTTCGTCGCGATTGAACTCGGCGTCGCGCAGGCCGTCGCGGATGCCGCGTTCGTAGGGGCTGACGCTCTCGTCGTAATAGTCGCCGCCGCGCCCGGACACGGCCGAGAACGCCCGTTCTCCCCGCGCCGTCAACTCGCCGAACGGGCCCTTGTCGCGGCCGTTTGAATTGGGGTCGCGGCACGACGCCAGCGCCGCGGCCAGCAACAGGAGCGAAGCCAGCCTCAGGTTCATCCCGGATCCTCCAGACCCGAGCCTCAGCCTAGGGAAGGTGCGCGAGCCGCCAAATCCGGAAGAACCCCGAACCGGCTGCGGAAAACCCCTCAGGGCGAACCCGCATGCGACGCGGGGCGGGGACTGGCGGTCCGGCCGCGCTTGCTGCAACGTGCGGATGGAAGGCGAGGGGGTTCGTTATGAGGTTGAGTGCGTTTGCGGCGACGCTGCTGGCGACGACGGCGATCGCGACGGCGGCTGCGGCGGCCAGCGAGGGCGTGGCCGCCTGCACCGCGGAGGACGCGGTCTTCGACCGGGACGTGACGATCGTGGGCGAAAGCATGGAGGCTTTCAACACGGGCGACTTCCCGGCGATGAAGGCGCACATCAAGGAGCTGGAAGAGGTCCTGAGCCACGCCCCGGACAGGATCAACTACGTCGAGCTCTGTGGAGAAACCATAGTCCTGCGCGAGTCGTCGCGTCTGGACGCGCAGGCGACCGTCAACCGCGTGCTGGTCGGCGAAGACCGTAAGCGCAAGGTGGCCTGGCGGCCCACGCCCTACACCCTGGCCAGCATCGCGGTCGGTTCCTTCTACGTCGAAATCGAGGACTTCGCCGCCGCCGACAAGGCGCTGAGCGTGGGCATGAAGCTGGAGCCGCTGCATCCGAACCTGGTCAGCGAAGCGGCGCTGGCTTTGAGCCGTCTCGGGCGAAACGACGAGGCCCTCGCGGTGCTCGACCGGGCGCTGGTGGAGAACACCTGGATGGAGGCGCTCGACCGGGCCCGGCTGCTGCGTACGCGGGGCTTCAGCCTGATCGAAATGAAGCGGCTGGACGAGGCGGAGGCGGCCTATCGCGACTCACTGAAGTTCCAGCCCGGGCACACGGGCGCGTTGGGCGAGCTCGACTACATCAGCAAGCTTCGCAAGGGCGGGGACGAGTGGGACACCCGCACGGTGCGCAGCACCACCGGCGAACCCAGCCCGGAGAAGGTGAAGCCCTAGGCCGGCCGCCTGCGTCCTGGCCGCCTCAGGCGAAGTGGAAGGCGGTCAGGAACAGCGGGATGGTCAGCGCGCTGGTGACCGTGGTCAGGGCCACGATGCCGGCCATCAGCGGGGCGTCGCCGCCCATCTGGCGGGCCAGGACGTAGGAGGCGGCCGCGCCAGGGGCCGCGCCGCACAGCAGGGCCACGCCCTGGGCCAGGTCGTCGCCGCCGTACAGCCGGCAAAGGCCCCACATCAAGGGCGGCATCAGCAGCACCTTCGACGCCGAGGTCAGGCCCAGCGTCCACGGCCGCTTGGCGGCGTAGCTGAAGGACAGGCCCGCGCCGGCGATGATCAGGCCCAGCGGCAGGGCGGCGTCGCCCAGCAGCTCCAGGGTCTCGAACACGCCCGGGATCGGCGGCACGCCGGTCAGGTTGAGCGCCAGGCCGGTCAGGCAGGCGACCAGGATCGGGTTCTGCAGCATGGCCCTGGCCACGGCCCGGGGCGAGGTGCCGGCCTGGCCCTCGCCCCAGCGCACCATGACCAGCACGCACAGGATGTTCACGACCGGGATCAGCGCCCCGATGATCACCGCCGACAGGGCCAGGCCCGGCTGGCCGAACACCGCCTGGATCACCGGCAGGAAGACGAACGAGTTCCAGCGGATCGCGCCCTGGAACACCGAGGTGAAGGCCGGGCCGTCGATCTTCATCAGCGGGCGCAGCGACACGGTCACGACGCCGATGATGATCACGGCGGTGACCGCCGCCAACGCCGCCGCGCCGGCCGAGCCGCCGGACATGTCGGCCTTCCAGATCGCCGGGATCAGGAAGCCGGGATAGAGCACGTGGATCGACAGCCGCTCGATCGGGCCCCACAGCTCCAGCGGCAGAAAGCCCGAGCGCTTCAGCAGATAGCCCAGCGCGATCAGGGCGAAGACGGGCAGCACGCCCATCAGAATGGCGATCACGACCTAGATCCTCCCCCGTTGGGGGAGGGGGACCATGCGCAGCATGGTGGAGGG
>NZ_JAAIVC010000108.1 GCF_010975005.1 Caulobacter sp. 17J65-9
GTCGCGGCCATGGCGGCCTGCCTGGTGGTGGGCGTGACTGCGGGCGCGCTCTGGCGGGGCCAGGGCGGCGCGCTGGTCCGCGCCACGGACGGCGGCCTGACCGCGTCGGGCGCGCTCGACCGAGCGCTGGACCGCCAACTGGCGTCGGAGCCCGGCGGGGTCGTGAAGGTGGGGCTGAGCTTCCGGGCCACGGACGGCGGCTACTGCCGCACCTTCCGCGTCGAAAAGGGCGAGGGCCTGGCCGGCCTGGCCTGTCGCGAGGACGGCCGCTGGCGGGTGCGCCTGGCTGCCGCCGTCGAACCGCAGGCGGCGCAGGGCGGCTATCGCACCGCCGGCACGGAGACGCCGCCCGAGGTGCTATCGGCCGTGGAGGCGATCATCGCCGGCGCCCCCCTGGACGCGGCCGGCGAGAAGACTGCGCGGGATGCGGGCTGGCGCTGACCCCGGTCAGGCCGACGGCGGCTCGACGATCCAGCCGCAGGTCTCCCGATAGCTGGCGTCCACGGCCCCGGCGGCGAAATCCGCCGCCCCCTGCTTGCGGGCCCTCACGAGGCTTTCATTGAACTCGGCCGGCGTCCTGCCCAGGACCAGATTGCCTATGGCGAGAACGCCGGTCCAGTTGAGCACGTCCTCTCGGGTCCGGTCGGTGTAGGGGGCGGATTCAGCCGCCGCCAGGTAGTAGCCCGCGCACCGTTCCCCCTCTTGATAGATCTCCGCGGCGTCAGCGGGCAGGGCGGCGGTGAGGTACTCCGGTACGCGGAAGGTCAACGGCACGCGCGCCTTGCGCCCCGCCAGCGGAGTTCCGTCGGCGGCGTTCGGGCCCACCCGCATGTCCTTGATGACCTCGAGCGCGGCCGGGCCGTAGCCGTGTCCGGCCGGCTGTTCGGACACCAGCGCACAGTTCTCGAGCCGCCCGTCGCGCGTGCGCGCGCATTCGAAGGCGCCGGTGAGTTCCAGTCCGGCTTCCATAGCCGGGCGCGGGTAGAAGTACAGCAGCGACGTCGGCGTGGCCGGCTGCTCGATCACCGCGTCGGCGACCTGAGCGGCGGGCGAGGCGGCGACCAGCGGCACGTTCGCCTGGAGATCCGGTCCGCCGTCGAGGGCGCCCCAGCCCGTTTTCCCGCAGGGTTCGGGAACGGCGCCGCCCCCGGCGAGGGTCGCGGACGCCTTGCGTCGCGACGCCTCCAGCCGGGCGGCGATTTCGGACGGCTTCAGGTCCACCCGCAAAGCCGTGTCCGTGTAGGCCTCGAGCCAGTAGTTGTAGAGGAAGAACCGGTCGAGCTCGCGCCAGCTCTTGAAGCCCGCCTCCGCGTAGCCGGCGCAGACCTCGGCCTCCGTCTGCACGTCCTTCAGCGTGAGTTTCCGGGCCCCCTGCGCCAGCGTCCAGTTCAGCGGGACGCGCACCTTGGCGCCGCCGACGGGAACTCCGTCGACCGTCTTCGGCCGCATCCTGAACACCACGGAGGCGTCGACCGTGGCCGTGCCGAAGTCGAACCCCGTGGGCTCTTCCGAGACCACGGAACAGTTCTGGGCCGCCCCTGAGACGGCGACGGCGCATTCGACGACCGCACGCCCCTCAATCCCGCTGAACCGCGCCAGTTCCGGGTAGTAGGCGTCCATCTCGTCCTGGGTGGGCATTTCGACCCAGCCCGGCTTGGTGATCACCTGCGCCGGTTCGGCGCCGAGCAGAAACAGGACTAGCGGCAGCATCACGAAATCGCCCCCCAAGCGGCGGGCTCACCTAACCGAAGCCGCTTGACGGTTGCAAACCGTCGCTCCACCACTTCGCTTAGGTTTCGATTGAAAACGGGAGACGGGTCATGTTTGGGTTCGGCCGCAAATCGTCGAAGGAACCACCCATGACCGTCGCCCAGAACCGCCAGGTGAAGCTCGCCGCCCGTCCCGTGGGCCTGCCGCAGCGCACCGACTTCGCCTTCGAGAGCGCGCCGGTCCCGAGCGCCGGCGAGGGCGAGGTGGTGGTGAAGGTGCACTACCTGTCGCTGGATCCGGCCATGCGCGGCTGGATGCGCGAGGGCCGCTCCTACGTGCCGCCGGTGCAGCTGGGCGAGGTGATGCGGGCGCTGGGCGTCGGCCAGGTGGTCGAGAGCGGCGATCCGGCCTTCCAGCCCGGCGACTACGTCGTCGGCCTGACCGGCGTGCAGGAATACGCCAAGCTGCCGGCCAAGGACTGGACCAAGGTCGACCCGCGCTTCGCGCCGCTGCCGACCTATCTGGGCGTGCTGGGCATGACCGGCATGACCGCCTACTTCGGCCTGCTGGACGTCGGCGCCCTGAAGGACGGCGACACGGTGGTGGTCTCCGGCGCCGCCGGCGCGGTCGGCCAGGTCGTCGGCCAGATCGCCAAGATCAAGGGCTGCAAGGTGATCGGCATCGCCGGCGGGGCCGACAAGTGCCGCTATGTGGTCGACGAGCTCGGGTTCGACGCGGCCATCGACTACAAGCACGAGAACGTCGCCGCCCGCCTGCGCGAGCTGTGCCCGAAGGGCATCGACGTCTATTTCGACAACGTCGGCGGCGACATCCTCGACGCGGCGCTCGCCAACCTGGCCCGCAAGGCCCGCGTGGTGATCTGCGGGGCCATCTCCCAGTACAACGCCACCGACTCTGTGGCCGGGCCGAAGAACTACATGTCGCTGCTGGTCAACCGCGCGCGCATGGAAGGCTTCGTGGTGTTCGACTTCGCCGCGCGCTACGCCGAGGCGGCCCAGGCCATGGGTGGCTGGATGCACGAGGGCAAGCTGAAGGGCCGCGAGGACGTGGTCGCCGGCGGCGTCGAGGCCTTCCCTGAGACCCTGAACAAGCTGTTCGCCGGCGAGAACATCGGCAAGCTGGTGCTCAAGGTCGCTGAAGCCTGAGGACGTTGCGTCCCGCCTTCGCGTCCGTCTAGCTAGGGCCGACGCGAAGGGGGAAGCGCGCAATGAAGTCCTGGACTCTGATCGGCGTGCTGGTCGCGGGCGCGGCCCTGGCCTGGGCCAGCCTGCTGACGCCGCCGCCGCAATCCGCCGCCGCGCCGGCCACGGCCTTCTCGGCCGAGCGCGCCATGCGCGACGTCGAGGCCATTGCGCGGGCCCCGCACCCCACCGGCTCGGCCGAGAACGCGCGCGTGCGCGACTACCTGGCCGGCCGGCTGAGCGAACTGGGCCTGCAGGTCCAGATCCAGAAGGCCGACGTGTTCGAGGCCGCCGGCTGGGGCGGCCGCGCCTCGGGCGCGACGGTCGAGAACGTCATCGGCGTCCTGCCCGGCCGCGACCCGTCGCTGCCCGCCGTGGCGGTGATGAGCCACTACGACAGCGTGCCGTCTTCGCCAGGCGCCGCCGACGACGCGGTCGGCGTCGCCGCCGCCCTGGAGACCGCCCGCGCCCTGGTCGCCCAAGGGCCGCGCGAGCGGGACGTGATCGTCGCGATCACCGACGGCGAGGAGATCGGCCTGCTGGGCGCGCGCGCCTTCTTCGGCGAGCACCCGCTGGCTGAGCGCGTCGGCGCGGTCGTGAACATGGACGTGCGCGGCAGCTCGGGTCCGGCAGTGATGTACGAGACCGGCCGCGGCAACGGCGGCTGGATCCGGCTGTTCGGCGACGCCACCCGCCGTCCGCTGGCCAATTCGCTGACCGCCTGGATCTACGAGCGGATGCCGAACGGCACCGACTTCACCATTCCCAAGCACCGCGGGATCGGCGGCCTGAACTTCGCCTTCCTGTTCTCGCCCACCGACTATCACGCCGCGTCGGCGACCCCGGCCCACCTGGATCGCGGCAGCCTGCAGCACCTGGGCGACCAGGTGCTGGCCGCCACCCACGACCTGGCCGCCGGCCGCGAGCTGCCCAAGGCGGCGCCGGACGCGGTCTATTCCGACGTGATGGGCGTGGCCCTGGTCCGCTATCCCGCCTGGGCCGGCTGGGTCGTGCTGGGCGCGGCCGGCCTGTTCGCCGGCGTCGCCCTGGCGGGCGCGGTGCGCAAGGGCTTCGTGGTGTGGAAGGACGCCGCCCGCGGCGCGGGCCTGACCGTATTCGTCGGCGCGAGCGTGGCCCTGGTGCTGCGCGTCCTGCACGGCGGCCCGGACAGCGTCAGCGGCTGGGCCATGGAGGCGCAGCAGCCGCTCGTCCTGGCCGGCTGCACGCTTGTGGGCGCCGGCGTGGTGCTGGCCGCCCTGGCCGGCGTGCGCCGTGACGCGAAGCGCTGGATCCCCGCCGCCCTGGCCGTTCTGCTCGGCGCTGCGGGCGCGGTCCGCTTCGGCGGCGTCGATCCGCTGTCGCTGGGCCTGGCCGGCGTCGCGGCGGTCACCGGGCTGCTGGTGTTTGGCCGCTCGGCCGGGGCCTGGTGCCTGTGGACCGGCCTGCTGGGCGTGGGCTTCGCCCTTGCGATCGCGGCCCAGATCCTGGCCCCGACCGCCGCCTTCCTGTTCGCCTGGCCGCTGCTGGCCGCTTCGCTGGCCGCAGCCGGGATCATGGGCCTGGCCGGCGGCGATTTCACCAAGCCGACCGCGCTGGCGATCTCCGGCATGGCGGGGCTCGTCGCCTTCGCCTGGCTGGCCCGTTTCGCCGGGCCGCTGTTCGTGGCCATGGGCTTCGGCATGGCCGAGTTGCTGGCCCTGTTCGCGGTGCTCAGCCTGGCCCCGCTGTGGCCGCTGGCGGCGGTCTGGACCCGCGCTCAGCGCCCGCTGACCCTGGCCGCGATCTGCGCCGCCGTGGGCGTCGGCCTCGTGGTCTTCGCCATGGTCCGCGACCCCGCCTCGGCGCGCACGCCCCGGCCGACCCAGGCCTTCTATGTCGCCGACCTGTCCACCGGCCGGTTCGCACGCGCCAGCGGCATGGCCGAGCTCGACGCCTGGACCAAGGCGGCGCTGAACGGCGACGGCGGCGCGCCGAAGCGCGCCCCGCTGGAAGCGCTGCAGGTGAAGGACGCCTGGCTGGCCGACGCCCGCCCGGTCGCCATCGCGACCCGTCCCGACCTGACGCTGGGCGGCGAGGGGACGCGGCGCGTGCTGACCGTGAAGCCGGCCGGGGGCCGCGAGCTGCGCCTGTCGCTGAAGTCGAGCGCGGCGGTGAAGGACGTGACCGTGAACGGCAGGCCGGGCGGCGACGTGCTGGCCAAGCCCGGCGAGTGGTCGCGTCTGCGTTGGGCTGGCCCCGGCGAGGGGTTGCAGATCGCCTTCACAGCGGCGACGCCCGGTGCGCTGGAGGTGCGCTACGCCGAGGTGCAGGACGGCTGGCCCGTGGACGCGACGCCGCTGCCGAAGCGGCCGGCCGATGTGGCGGCCACGGGGCTGTCGGACGCGACGGTGCTGACCGACGAGCGCCGGTTCGGTTGGTGACTAGCGCGCTCGTCCTGGCTCAGGTGCGAGGCACGATGGCGAAGTAGGGATCGCGTCCGCGGTATTCGGACACGAAGCGCCTTGCGACGAGGGCGCTCCTATCGACGTACGACGCGATCTCTTCTCCGGGAAAGAGCTCGCAGCACCAATTTGCGTAGGCGAGCACGAGCTCGCCGCTTTTCCGTTCGAAGGCGTCGCCACCGACGACCGGGACGCCAAGGCCGCGCAGTCGCTCGATCGCGGCGAGCGCGTCTACTTGAGGCAACGCCCAGCCCTGAACCCCGAAGGGTTCAAGGCTGACGCCTGAATTTAGGACCGCCTCGACTTCCGAGCCCCAGGTGGTCTTCATGGGGTTGGGCTGAGGTGACCCGAGTCCAATCGACTTCAGCCCTTCGGCGCGGGCGTCGGGGCCGGCTGATCGGCCGGGGCCTTCTGGTCGGCCTTCATCTCGTCGCAGCAGGGCTTCGGGCAGTCCTTGCAGCAGTCCATGGTCGCGGCGGCGGCGACGCCGGCGCTGGCGAGGAACAGGGCGGCGACGGCGGCGAGGGCGGTCTTGGACATGGGATCCTCCGAAGGTCCGGCGCAGGTTAAGTCCGGCGAGGGCGTCCGGCAACTCAGGGCCTTTACAGGGACGCCCGCGGCTGGTTCACCGGCCCGCGTTTCCAGGAGGCCCGCCGTGAGCGATTTCCCCGTCACCGTCTTCCACAACCCGAAGTGCGGCACGTCCCGCAACGCGCTCGCCATCGTGCGGGCCGCCGGCTACGAGCCGGAGGTGGTCGAATACGTGAAGGCCGGCTGGACCGCCGAGCAGCTGAAGGCCCTGCTGGAGCGCATGGGCGCCGGCCCGCGCGCCGTGCTGCGCACCAAGGGCGCGCCCGAGGAGGCGCTGGCCAAGGTGGCCGAGGGCGTGTCCGACGACGCCCTGATCGCCGCCATGGTCGAGCACCCGATCCTGGTCGAGCGGCCGATCGTGGCCAGCCCCAAGGGCGTGGTGCTGGCCCGTCCGTCCGAGCAGGTCGTGAGCGTGCTGGAGCGCAAGCCCGAGAGCTTCACCAAGGAAGACGGGACGGTCGTCCCGCTCTAAGCCGCCTTGCGGGCGGCCGACAGCTTGACGAAGACGCCGCGCGCGTTGGGCAGGGCGGCGAAGGTCTGACCCAGTTCGCGCGGGCTTTCGCCGGCGCCCAGCACCAGCACGCCGTCGTCGGCCAGCCGGCCGGCCAGGCGGCGCAGCACGGTGGCGCGGGTCTCGGCGTCGAAGCCGTCCAGCACGTTGCGGCACAGGATCAGGTCGAACCGCTGCGGGCCGGCGAAGTCCTCGACCAGGTTCACCCGGCGGAAGCGCACGTCGCCGCGCAGGCGCGAGGACACCCGCCACATCTCGTCGACCTTGTCGAACCAGCGGACCAGCAGGCGGGCCGGCAGGCCGCGCTGCACCTCGAACTGGGTGTACAGGCCGGCCTCGGCCTTCTCCAGGCAGGCGCGCGACAGATCGGTGCCGGTCACTTCCAGCGACAGCTTCGCGCCGTTCGCGGCGGCTTCCTCGCCGGCGATGGCCAGCGACCAGGCCTCCTGGCCGGTGGCGCAGCCCGCGCTCCAGGCTCGCACGCGGCCGCCCGGACGGGCCTGGGCCAGGGCCGGCAGGACGTGGTCGCGCAGGCGCTCGAACACCGCCAGGTCGCGGAAGAAGAAGGTCTCGGTCGAGGCCATGGCGCCCACCGCCGCGTCCTTCAGCCGGGCGTCCGCGCCCTTGCGCAGGGCGGCCAGCAGGGCGTCGACCGTGCCGTAGCCCTCGCGCCGGGCGAGCGGGGCCAGCCGGCCCTCGACCAGGTGCACGGTCTCGCGGGTCAGCACGAAGCCGGAGCCTGCCTTCAAGAGGCCGGCGAAGTGCTTCAGGTCTTCGGGATCGGCGGCCATCAGACCACGCCCGCCACGGTCAGCTTGGAGCCGAGGATGTCGCCGTCGAACGGTTTCATCACGTACTCGTCCGCGCCCGCGTCCAGCGCCTCGCTGATCCGCTCGGGTTCGTTCTCGGAGGTGCAGAACACCACCTTCGGGCGCTCGCCGCCGGGCTCGGCGCGCAGGCTCTTCAGGAAGGCCAGCCCGTCCATCACCGGCATGCGCCAGTCCAGCAGCACCACGTCGGGCATGTGCGCGCGGCAGCGGGCCAGGGCCTCGGCCCCGTCGCCGGCCTCGGCCACGTCGAAGGCGAAGTCCTCAAGGATGCGGCGGGCGATCTTGCGGATGATGCGGCTGTCGTCGACGACGAGACAGGTTTTCATCCGCGCCTCCCCGGCCGCATACGCCGCGCACGCGGCCTCCGCCCGACCATGGTTCGCGGCGGGTTAAGGTTTGGGTAACGCCGTGATCAGACCGGCATGCGGGCGTGGATGGTCACCGTGCCGTCTTCGGCGACCTCGAAGCTGAGCGTGCCGCCCGCGTCGCGCACCACTTCCGACAGCCAGAACGGCTGGATCCACTGGCCGGCCAGGCCGTCGGTCAGCTGCTCGCCGCGCAGGCCGGTGGCGACTTCGGGCTTCATGCGCACGCGCGCGCCCTTGGCCTCGACGGCCATGACGATGTGATCGCCTTCCGTCACCGCGGTGACGCGCGCCACGCCGCCGGTCGGCAGGGCCCCGCCGCCGATCTGGGCGAGGTTCAGCAGGGCGCGGGCCGCCGGCTTCTCGAAGGTCTGCTGCTCGACCGCCCACTCCAGCTCGGCGCGCACGTGCTCGAAGGCGCTCTTCAGCAGGTTTTCCAGCTCGCGCGCGTCGAATCGCTCGGCCGAGGTCGCCGCCCCGAACGCCACGCGGGCGAAGTTGACGATGGTCACAAGCTTGTGCGCGCTGGCCTCGATCAGGCTCATGGCGTCGTCACGCATGTCCTGCGCCGACGGGTCCTTCAGCAGGTCCAGGCCGGACACGATCGCGCCGGTCGGGCTGATGAAATCGTGGCAAAGTTTGGCCGCGATGTGGGACGCCAGCAGGGTCGCGCCGAGCGCGGAAGCCTCTTCAGGCACAGGGGCGAGCAGGGGGTCGTTCATGGGGCGCCTCGATTTCGGCGGATAAGTGCCGTGATTTGCGGGCTTCTTCAAACAGGCGCGGCGCCCTATACGCTCGCGCCGTGACCTACGCCACTTCGAACATCGCGGCCGACGCCGCCTCCACCGCTCCCGCCGACCTCGGCCCCGTGCTGGCCGAGATCGCCGAGGAGGCGGCCAAGATCATCATGCCGTTCTGGCGTGCCGACGTGACCGTCGAGCGCAAGGCCGACGAGAGCCCGGTGACCGAGGCCGACCGTCAGGCCGAAGCCCACATCCTGGGCCGCCTGGCCGAGCTGTTCCCCGACATCTGCGTGATTTCGGAAGAGGCCGCCTGCGACGCCGGCGTGCCGAAAGCCGCGCACGCCCGATTCTTCCTGGTCGACCCGCTGGACGGCACGCGCGGCTTCGTCCGCGGCGGCGAGTCCTTCACGGTCAACATCGCCCTGATCGAGGACGGCGCGCCGGTGGCCGGCGCCGTGGCCGCCCCGGCCTCGGGCCAGGTCTGGTACACCACCTCGGCCGGCGCCATGCGCCGCCGCGTCGGCGAGACCGCCGCCCAGCCGGTGCGCGTGCGCGTGAAGCCGGACGCGGGCCTGGCCCTGGTCAGCCACACCCTGTCGGACGACGAGGCCACCCGCCTGGCCGCCCGCCACGGCTGCGCCAACTGGCAGGGCCTGGATTCCTCGGTGAAGTTCTGCCTGATCGCCGAGGGCCGGGCCGACGTCTATCCGCGCCCGGGCCCGACCATGGAGTGGGACACCGCCGCCGCCGACGCCGTGCTGCGCGCCGCCGGCGGGCGGGTGCTGACCGAGGACGGCAAGCCGCTCACCTACGGCAAGGCCGACCGCGGATTCGAAAACCCCGGTTTCCTCGCCATCGGCGGCTGACCACGGGCCAAGAACTCGGGTATATCGGGCCCTCTTCCTGGACGGAGAGGGTCCCCATGGCCGACACCGCTGCTCCCGCCTACGACGCCAGCCGCAACAAGCGCGCCGGGCGGGGCAAGATCTTCGATTCGATCATCGACACCATCGGCGACACGCCGCTGGTGCGTCTGCCGCGTCTGTCGGCCGAGTTGAAGCCGAAGGCCGAGGTGGTCGCCAAGCTCGAGTTCTTCAATCCGCTGGCCAGCGTGAAGGACCGCATCGGCGTGGCCATGATCGAGGCCCTCGAGCAGACCGGCGAGATCAAGCCGGGCTCGGTGCTGATCGAGCCGACCAGCGGCAACACCGGCATCGCGCTGGCCTTCGTCGCCGCCGCCAAGGGCTACCGCCTGATCCTGGTCATGCCGGACTCCATGTCGCTGGAGCGCCGCAAGATGCTGGCCCTGCTGGGCGCGGAGCTGGAGTTGACCCCGGCCGAGAAGGGCATGAAGGGCGCCATCGCCCGCGCCCACGAGCTGATGGACGGCATCCCGGGTTCGGTGATGCCCTCGCAGTTCGACAACCCGGCCAACCCGGCGATCCACCGCGTCTCGACCGCCGAGGAGATCTGGAACGACACCGACGGCAAGGTCGACATCGTCGTCTCCGGCGTCGGCACCGGCGGCACCCTGACCGGCGTCGGCCAGGTGCTGAAGAGCCGCAAGCCGTCGGTGAAGATGATCGCCGTCGAGCCCGAGGCCTCGCCGATCCTGTCGGGCGGCCAGCCCGGCCCGCACAAGATCCAGGGCATCGGCGCGGGCTTCGTGCCGGCCATCCTCGACACCCACCTGATCGACGGGGTGGAGACGGTGTCGAACGACGACTCCTTCGCCATGGCCCGCAAGGTCGCGCGCGTGGAAGGCGTGCCGGTCGGCATCTCGTCCGGCGCCGCCCTGACCGCCGCCTTCCGGCTGGCGGCGCGCGACGAGAACGCCGGCAAGCTGATCGTGGCCATCGTGCCCAGCTTCGCCGAGCGCTATCTGACCACGGCCTTGTTCGAAGGATTATGAACGGCGCTCACCCACGGTTAACCGCGGTCGGCGTCTAATTCACCCGATATGACCGAGCCGGCGCCCGCACCGGAAACTGCCCCAGCCGCGACCCCGTCGCGGGCTCGCAAGACGCTGCTCAAGCGTCTGGCCGACGTGGTGTGCCTGCCGGCCAGCCGGGTCAACGCCTTCGAGCGGGCGATGACCGCCGACCTGCTGGTCGAAATGCTGCGCGAGGCGGAGGCGGGCGAGCGCGCCAAGGTGGCGGGCCGCCTGGCCCCGCTGACCGAGGTGCCCAACAGCCTGACGCGCCTGTTGCTGCGCGACGAGCCGGACATCGCCCGCATCCTGATCGACGACTGCGGCTCGTTGACCGACGCCGATCTGGTCGCCTGCGCGCGTGACTCCTCTGTCGAGCACCGGCGGATGATCGCCGGGCGCCGCGGCATTTCCGAAGTGGTCAGCGAGGTCCTGGTCGAGCCGCTCGAGCCCGAGGTGCTGGAGGGGCTGCTCAAGAACACCCAGGCGCGGCTGTCGCAGCCGGCCATGGAGGCCCTGGTCGGGGCCAGCCGCCACGCGGCCGACCTGATCCCGCACCTGCTGCGCCGCCCCGAACTGCGGCCGTCGGGCGCCTACGTCATGTTCTGGTGGTGCGACGCCGAGGGGCGCCGGACCATCCTTTCGCGCTTCGCCGTCTCGCGCGAAGTCCTGCAGGAGGCGGTGGACGACGTCTTCGCGCTGGGCGCGGAAGAGAACTGGTCCGACCCGCTGGCCCGCAAGGCGCTGCAGTTTATCGAGCGGCGCCAGCGCAACCGCGCCGCCATCGAGAAGAGCCCCTACGACAGCCTCGAGGACGCCGTCGCCGCCGCCGAGGAGGGGATCACCCGCGAGGTCGCCCAGGAGATCGGCTACCTGTCGGGCCTCAAGCCGGCCACCTGCGCCAAGTTGCTGGCCGACCGGGGCGGCGAGCCCCTGGCGGTTCTGTGCAAGGCCACCGGCCTGCCCAAGAGCGCGCTGAAGACCCTGTGGCGGTCGATGAAGCGGCCCGAGACCGAGGCCGACGGCAGCGTCACCCCCGCGCTCGAGCGCGTCCTGATCACCTACGAGATGATCGCGACCGATCGCGCCCAGACCGTGCTGCGCTACTGGAACTGGGCGCTGAGTTCGGCGCTGACGCCAGCCTTGGTGAAGGCGATCCGAGAGGGCGACGAGGACGCGCTCGACGAATACTCGGTGCCGCAACGCGCCGCCATGCTGGCGCTGGCAGAAGACTTCGGCCGCTGATCTGGTCTGACTACGGAACCTCTTAGCTCGGCAGGTTCCGCAAAGACTTCGCCTCTGCCGTTCCTGCGGCGGCGGACCTCTGAATTTCCATTTCCTATTTTTCTGTGTTGTGCACCGGTCCGAACCCCGGTAACACGCACGCACTAGAACAAGTTTCGAGCCCGCCGCGTCGGGTCTAAAGCTAACGGAACAAGCAGTCATGGACGACAAGGGCGAAATCATCGAGATGACGGCGGATATCGTTTCCGCCTACGTCGGCAACAACTCGGTTTCCGCTGCGGACCTGCCCGGCCTGATCCAGAGCGTGCACAAGGCGCTCTCGACCGTGATCGGCGGCGCTGAAGCCGCCGCCCCGGAACCCAAGGAACCGGCGGTTCCGCTCAAGAAGTCCATCACCCCGGACTACCTCGTCTGCCTCGAGGACGGCCGCAAGTTCAAGTCGCTGAAGCGTCACCTGCGGACCAAGTACAACATGAGCCCCGAGGAATACCGCGCGAAGTGGGGCCTGCCGAAGGACTATCCGATGGTCGCCCCGAACTACGCCAAGGCGCGTTCGGACCTGGCCAAGCAGATGGGCCTGGGCCAGGGCGGTCGTAAGACGGCGCGCAAGGGCCGCTGATCTCCCGTTCAGATCGTTGAGACGCCCGTCGCGGATTCCCGCGGCGGGCGTTTTCTATTGCGCTCCCAGCCCTGCGGCGCGGGGTCCCGTTAATCCTTTTCCGCTTGCCCCCGATTCGCCGGTTAAGGGATAGTGAACGGGTAGTGATTCGAAGGCGTTGGGGTGGGGCCGAGATGATCGCGCAGTTGGCGGCGCCCGCCTCGGCATTACGGGCGCACGAAGAGATATTCGCCTATTGGGCGTCTCGCCGCCGCGGCGGCCGCCTGCCCAGCCGGGCCGACATCCACCCCGATCACATCAAGCGCTACCTGCCCACCGTCAGCCTGATCGACGTCTCGCGCGAGCCGCTCGACTTCCGCCAGCGGCTGGCCGGCACCGGCCTGTACGGCGTCTACGGGCGCGAGGTCACCGGCATGAAGCTGGAGGAGGTCTACGCCCAGGAGGCGGCCGACTACTGGCGGCGCGAACTGACCTCCATCGTCGAGATGCGCCGGCCCGGCGTGGGCTCGCACACCATGGCCTGGCGCGGCGCCGGCCACCTGTCGATGCTGTGGCTGCGCCTGCCGCTGGCCTCAGACGGCTACGAGGTCGACATGATCCTGGGCTACGACGCGGTGCTCGGCCTGCAGAACCTGCCGCCGTCCGGCATCCGCGCCGCCTGAACGTCAGAGAGCCTTAGCGGACCGCTTCCCTCGCCGAACCGGCGTCCACTTCGGCTGGAAGCGCTCTAGAGCGAACCCATCGCCAGGAAGGCGCGGCCGGCCGCGAAGTCGCCGACTTCGAAGCGGGCGGTGCGCACGCTGTCGTCCGGCATGACGAACTCCACGGCGAACTGCTCGCGCGGGTCGAGACCGGCCAGCGCCTGGGCGGTGTCGGCCGGGAAGCGGAAGGCCAGCGCGTCGCGGGCGCCGGCCGCCAGCGTGGTCGAGGCCGCGCTCTTGGCCTGGGCCAGCTCCACACGGGCGATCTGGCGCGGCGGCGTCTCGCCGGCGCGGGCGTCGGGCAGCCACGGACGGCTGGTCCGCGCCGCGTCGCGCAGCAC
>NZ_JAAIVC010000109.1 GCF_010975005.1 Caulobacter sp. 17J65-9
GCCGGGGCCGGCGCGCCGTCCACCGGGGCGGGCTCCGAGGCGCTCGCCCGCGGCAAGGCGGCGATGGTCGCGGCGCGCTCCGCCGGGGTCACCGTCGGCTCGCCGCCCGGCAGGCCCGCGAACAGCACCTTGTAGGTCTGGCCCTCGGCCCCGGCTTCGGCCGGGCCGGGGAAGCCGGCGTAGACCGGCTTGAACTCTTCGGTCGACGGCTTGGCCTGGTAGCGGAAGGCGCCGGTGCCGCCGGCCTTGCCGCCGAAGCGGTAGAACACGTGGCTGCCGACCTGGGCGACCTTCAGCAGGTTCGGGGCCCAGTTCGGGGTGACCGCGGTGGTGTGGAAGTGGGTGGCGGTGCCGACCTCGCCCATCACCTGGCCGCCCAGAGCGCGGGCGGCGACCTTCTCGGCGCGGGTCCACACCGCGGACTGCACGCCGCCGCGCATGGAGCCGTCGCAGGCGAAGCTGAACTGGCAGCCGGTCTTGTGAGCCGCGCCCTGGAACACCACGCCGCAAACAGTTTTCGGGAAGGCCGGGTGGCGCACGCGGTTCAGCACCACCTGGGCGACCGCGCGCATGCCGGCCGCGCCCTCGCCGCGCGCCTCGTAATAGACCGCCTGGGTCAGGCACTCGAGATCGCGGGAATCGTCCAGCGCGCCGACCATGTGGAACGGCCGGGCCGCGGGGCTGGTGATCAGGCTGGCCTTGCGCAGGCCGGCGCGGATGGTGTCGGCCCGGCGGCTGCGCTCGAGGCGGGCGGCGAACTGGGCGGCCTGGCGGTCGCGGTGCGCGCCGCCGGCGATTTCGTAGGGATCGTGACGGCGGGCGATGGAGACGGCGCTCTCGTCCAGACCGACGGCGGCGTCGATCACCGCAGGCGCGGCGTAGCCGGACTCCGCGGCGTCGGCCAGGCGCTCGGCCCGGGCGTGCACGGCGGTCGACTTGGCGAGGGCTCCACCCAGGTACGCGCAGCCCATGGCCAGTCCCACCAGGGAACCGAACGCGGCGGCGCCGACCAGGGCGCGTGCGGGCGCACGCGTCTGCGTCTTCGTCGTCAAGGCTGTAGTCCCTCTATGGCGAGGCCCGTCCCGGCCCCCGTCCGCACGCCGCATCCGACTGTCTCAGAGCCGGACCGCGACTGTGCCCCGGTCAAAAATCACGCCACTCGGTGACCGGGGTTTGTACGCCTATAGCCGACGCAATGTGGCGCCATTGTGGTCGATTCGCAACCTCGACCGCCCGACCGCCAGAAACCCTTGAAAGCCCAGTGAGTTTTTCCCCAGGGGGACCGAGGATATCCACAGTGACGCGAACACTATTGTGGACGGTACAGCTCAAGTAATCGATCTACAGACCTTGGTGTTAATGACGCGCGATTACAGAACTTCTGACGCCTAGCCCCGCACCGCTCGAACGGACCGAAACGGGACTTTCCCGGGCGATTCGAACAGGCCTCAGGCGGCCTCGGCCAAGCCTTCCCCGTCGCGCTCCAGCAGGCCCGCCTCCTCGGCCATCCGGGCGAACCGGCCGTCGTTCTGGCACAGCTCGGCGAAGGTCCCGCGCTCGACGATCCGGCCCTTGTCCATGACCAGGATCAGGTCGGCGTCGACCACGGTGGACAGCCGGTGGGCGATGACGAAGGTGGTGCGCCCGCGCCGCGCGGCGTCCAGAGCCGCCTTCACGCGGGCCTCGGTGACGGTGTCCAGCGCGCTGGTCGCCTCGTCGAGGATCAGCACCGGCGCGTCCTTCAGGATGGCGCGGGCGATGGCCAGGCGCTGGCGCTCGCCGCCGGACAGCAGCTGGCCGCGCTCGCCGATCTTGTAGTCCAGCCCGCCCTCCTTCTGCTGGACGAAGTCCCAGGCCTGGGCGGCGCGCAAGGCGGCCTCCAGTTCGGCCTCCGTGGCTTCGGCTTTCGCGAGGCGCAGGTTGTCGGCGATCGAGCGGTTGAACAGGCCGGCGTCCTGGAACACCACGGCGGTCGACTTGCGCAGCGACTCCAAGGTGACCTTGCGGATGTCGACGCCGTCCAGGGTGATGCGGCCCTGGTCCGGGTCGCGCAGGCGCTGCAGCAGGGCCATCAGGGTGGTCTTGCCGGCCCCCGAGGCGCCGACCAGGGCCACGGTGCGGCCGGCCTCGACGGTCACGTCGACATCGAACACGCCCAGGTCGGAGTCGGCGGTCACCCGGTGGCTGACGCCTTCGAAGGCGACCGCGCCGTCGACGCGGTCCAGCGGCCGGGCGTCCGGATCGTCCTGCGAGCCGGCCCGGTCGTCGACCAGGTCGAAGAAGGTGTCCAGGGTCGGCACGCCCATCACCATGCGGGCGATCGAGCCGGACAGCACGTCCAGCTTGGAGATCAGCATGCCGGCGAAGCCGCCGAAGCTGACGATCTCGCCGACCGTGGTCTTGCCGGCGGCGGCCAGGGCGGCGCCGACGATGAACACGCAGACCATGGCGACGGTCGAGGCGGAGCGGGTCAGCACGACCAGCAGGCCCCACCAGTTCAGCACCGGGAACTGGGCCTTCAGCAGGGCGGCGCCCAGCGCCTCCAGCTTGGCGGTCTCGGACTTCAGGTTGGCGTAGGCCTGCACCACCGAGACGTTGGAGACCACGTCGCCGATCCGGCCCGACACCTCCTGGTGGTGCTGGTCGACCTCGCGCTGGCCGTCCTCGGTCCTGCGCACCACCATCACGTTGACGACGACATAGACCACCGCCAGCACGGCCAGCACCGTGGCCATGGCCGGGTTCATCCAGAACGCCACCGGGATCAGCAGCACCAGGGCGAAGGCGGCCGGCAGCTGCTCGCGCATCAGGCCCAGGAACAGCCAGAACAGGCTCTCGCCGCCGGCCAGGATGACGCGCACCAGCTTGCCGGTGCCCTGTTCGGACACCCGGCTGATCGGCAGGGTGACAGCGTTGTCGAAGGCGGCGGTCATGGCCGCCAGGCGCCGGCGGTGGGCCAGCCGGTCGGCCAGCACCGAGACCGTCACGCCCGCGCCGATGCCGACCGCGCCCAGCGCCGCCCACAGGCCGATCACCGGCCAGGTCGCGTGCGTGCCCTTGGACAGGGAGTCGACCACGCGGCCGAACAGGATCGGGTCGAGCAGGGCCAGCGCCCCCAGCAACAGGTTGGCGCCGACGATCAGGACGGCGCGGCCCTTCTCGGGACCCAGGTGCGACAGGGCGCGGGCGTAGACCTTCAGCAAAGGGCGCTCCTCGGCGGCTCGCGTGACACGGAGCCGGCAATATCGAGCACGGTTCGCCGAACAGGGATGAGGCGCGCCGTCCCACCCCCTGCGTCCGGATGGCGCAACCGGCCCCGGCCGCGCCCGTTCTCCCCCGCGGACAAGAGGAGACGAGCCATGCGCGGTCTTATGCTGATCGCCCTCGCCGCCGCCGGCCTCGGCCTGGCCGCCTGCGGCACCACCACCGAGCAGAAGGCCGCCACCGGCGCGATCGCCGGGGCCGTGGTCGGCGGCCCCGTCGGGGCCGCGGTCGGCGGCGCCGCCGGGGCGGCGACCCAGGAGGTCACCGACGAGGCCAAGAAGGACAAGCCGAAAGGTTGACCGGCCGAACGCGGGTCCACCAAGCGTTGCAGTTCGACGCGAGGCCGGGCAGAGTGCGCGCCTGCAACTTTCGCGGAGCGCTCCACCATGTCTCGTCGTCTCGTCGCCGGCCTGTCCGCCGCTCTGGCGCTCGCCGCCGCCTCGAGCGGCCAGGCCCAGGACAAGCTCTCGATGGACCGGGTCTACCAGTACAAGTCCGGCCACGCCGAGATCCTCGAGCCGCTGGACGGCAAGGCCTACTGGTCCATCCTGGCCGAGTGCTCGGGCTTCGACAGCTCCTACGCGCTGTATCTGAAGATGTACGGCGGCGGCGACGTGAAGGCGGCCGAGGATAACGGGGTCAGGTTCCTGGAGTCCTCGATCACCCGCCTGATGAAGGACCGCAAGATCAGCTTCGACGCCGCCCGCGCCATAGCCTCGCAGCGCGCCGGCCAGGCCCGCGCCAGCACCGACAAGATGCGCCAGTCCGGCACCGGCCCGAACTCGCAGTGGAACATGATGCGCAGCCTCTGCGGCGACTTCGGCGACCAGTACAAGCGCTCGGGGCTGTAAGCGCCTGAGCTTCCTTCTCCCCTTTGCGGGAGAAGGGATCGCCTGGCCGCTCTCTGCTCCAAGAGCATACGCTTGCGGTCGCGCCGGGCGTGCGGCTTTATGGCCGCTCAACCGGGGGCTTTCATGTCTGCTCGTCGTCTCGCCGCGGTCTGCGCGGCCGTCCTGGCGCTCGCCGCAGGCTCCGCCTCGGCCACGCCCACGCCGCAGCCGGCCCCGGAGCTGTCGCTCGACGAGCAGCTGCAGCAGATCTTCGAGCACCTGAAGGCCGACCGCTGCGAGGCCGCCCTGCCGCTGATGCGCCAGGTCTTCACGCGTCGCGAATTCCTGCAGAAGCCGGTCGCCGCCCAGGGCGTCACCTACGAGATGGCCGGCCTGTGCGAGATGCGGGAAGGCCGGATCGAGGCGGCCGACGAGCTGCTGGCCAAGGCCGACAAGGTCGCCGGCCTGCACGACTTCGGCCTGCAGGCCCGGGTGCTGACCGGCCTCTACGGCGGCCACGTCGACCAGGCGGTGGCGGCGCTGGAGCGCCTGCAGGCCCCCGACGCGTTGAAGGCGTTCAAGCTGGAGCTGTTCCAGGACCTGAAGCAGACCCTGGCGGCCCGCGAGAAGGCGGACCTGCGCCAGCGGATGCTCGCGGCCCTCGACCGGCTGGATTTCGCGCCCGACGAGCCGTTCGAAACCTTCGACGCGGCCTGGGCCGAATACGCCCGCATGATCGTCGACCAGAACCCGGCCGGCGCCGCCAGGGCCGCGGCCCGGATCTCGGACCCGGGCCCGCTGCTGGAGCTGCGCCTGGACAAGCGTTTCGCCGCCCTGGTCGACGCCGAGCCCGCCCGCTTCGACCTGCGCGCCGCCGCCGAGCGCAAGCTGGCCGCCGATCGCGCCGCCATGGCCGCCAATCCGAAGCTGCTGGCCGGCCCGCACACGGTGGCGAGCGACCTGCGCGTGCTGGGCCGGGCCGACGAGGCGCTGGCCGTGCTCGACGCCGCCCTCGCCCGCACCGAACCGAACGCCTGGACCGACGCCGGCGACCAGCTCCGCTGGGCGCGCAACGAGCGGGCCTACGCCCTGCTCGCCCTGGGGCGGTTCGACGAAGCGGTGGCCGCCCTGCGCCAGGGCGCGGATCTCGACGAGCACGGCACGCTGAACGTCAGCCAGGTCATCAACCTGGCGGAAGTGCAGCTGCAGGTCGGCCGCCCCGAGGCGGCGCTGGAGACGCTGGCGGTGTTCGAGGCGCCCGAGCGGCGCGCCAGCGCCTACGGCGTGATGTGGGTCAAGAGCGGCCAAGCCTGCGCCTACGCCGCCCTCGGCCGCAAGGCCGAGCTGCGCATGACCCTGACCTGGCTGGCCGCGCACGCCGACGACAACCCCGCCGCCCACACGCGCGCCCTCCTCTGCGCCGGCGACGTGGACGGCGCGGCCGCCAGCTACAAGCGCCGCCTCGCCGATCCGGAACAGCGGGCCGACGCTTTGGCGGCGCTCAGCCAGTTCGATCCGCCCCCCGTCACGGCCCCGGGCGTGAAGGCGGCGGCCGAGCGCCTGGCCCAGGTGCGCGCCCGCCCCGACGTGCAGGCGGCGATCGCCAAGGCCGGCCGGGTCGAGCGCGTGCCGCTGGTCTCGGTCTACTGGGGCGACATCTGAGCGCCGCGCTGGAGGACACGCCCATGCCCCGCCCGCTGACGCGCGCCGCCGTCGCCCTCCTGGTCACCTCGATCGCGGTCCCGGCCGCCGCCGCGCCCCAGTCCGGTGGCGGGGTCCCGCCGCTGACCTTCAGCGACGCGGAGCGGCAGAACCCCGAGCGCCTGGCCGAACGGGTCCTCGGCCAGTTCGCCGACCAGTTCGTCGAGGTTTCGCGGCCGAGCGGCGGCGCGTTCACGGGCGAGCTGCTCACGAACCTGACGTTCTTCAGTCGGCCGCGTTCGGCCGGGAACCCCGGCATGTGCGAGGCCACCGTGCTGGGGGTCTCCTTCGAGAGCGCCGATCCGCGCACCGGCTGGCCGAACACCAACGCCGAAAAGCGGCGCCATCCGATGTGGGCCGACGAGGTCTACGTCACCACACGGTTCAAGTTCGTCGGGCCGATCGATCCGCTGCCGGACATCTGGAACGACGCCTACGAGGCGAAGCTCGAGAAGACCTGCGCCGGCCTGAAGACGGCGCAGGACTGCATCCACGCGCCGGACGGCGGGGTCGCCATATCGGCCGCGCGCAACTTCATGACCGCGCAAGCCGCCCTGGCGGCCGCGCCGGGCCCGGGCTTCGCTGTCAGCTGCCAGGACCGGCTCTGGGGCAGTCCGGCGGATCGGCCGCCGCCATGCGACGCCGCGCAGGTGATCGGCGCCCTGCAGCTCTCACAACTGCACTCGGTCGACGAACGGGAGGCCGCCGAACAGGACGGCGCCCTGTTCGTGCAGAAGCTGCGGTTCGTGACCGGCGAGGACGCGAACGAAAGCGACATCACCGAGATCCGGATCCTCTACACGCGCAAGCCGTCGGGCGACGACCCGGTGCTGCGCTCCGTCGCCGCGACGCGCTACACGATTATCGAGGACTGACCCGCCCCCACCCGCCACAACCGCCGCGCGCCTCTCGACAGGGTTCGCCGGGCTCGGGCAGAAAGCGGCCGGGGTTGGGGGAGCGTCGTCCGGTGTCGCGTCTGTTCGTAGTGTCCGCCGCGGCCGCGGCGCTGTGCGCCTGGAGCGCGGCCGCCATGCCGTCGGGAGCGCCTCAGCGTCGCCCCGCCCGGCCCTGGCAGATCAGCACGCGCGACGTCATGCTCGCCCCCTACGCCCTGGCCTGGGGCCGCAACGCCCGGTTCCGCCGGCGCGAGGAGGACGGCGAACAGGCCCCGGCGGCCTGAGAACGAGGGTCGCCCCCTAGCCTCGGGGCACGCGCGCGCCTACCTTGGCGTTCATGCCTCGTTCTCCTTCGTCCGGCGTCTCCGACGTCTCCGCGCAGTTCATCCACGACGTCGCGCCCGGCGTCGCCTCGGTGTGGACGCCGCACCGGCCGGCGCGCCCGTCGAAGTCGGAGGGCGGCAAGCGCTTCAAGCTGCACAGCCCGTTCGAGCCGGCCGGCGACCAGCCGACCGCCATCGCCGACCTGGTCGAGGGCGTGCAGGGCGGCGAGGGCGACCAGGTGCTGCTGGGCGTCACCGGCTCCGGCAAGACCTTCACCATGGCCAAGATCATCGAGGAGACCCAGCGCCCCGCCCTGATCCTGGCCCCGAACAAGACCCTGGCCGCCCAGCTCTACAGCGAGTTCAAGAGCTTCTTCCCGGAGAACGCGGTCGAGTATTTCGTCAGCTACTACGACTACTACCAGCCCGAGGCCTACGTGCCGCGGACCGACACCTACATCGAGAAGGACAGCTCGCTGAACGAGCAGATCGACCGGATGCGCCACTCGGCCACCCGGGCGGTGCTGGAGCGCGACGACGTCATCGTGGTCGCCTCGGTCAGCTGCATCTACGGCATCGGCTCGGTCGAGACCTACACGGCCATGACCTTCGAGCTGAAGGTCGGCGACGCGGTCGACGAGGCCAAGCTGCGCGCCGACCTGGTGGCCCTGCAGTACAAGCGCAACGACGCCGCCTTCGAGCGCGGGACCTTCCGCAAGCGCGGCGACACCTTCGAGATCTTCCCGGCCCACTACGAGGACCGCGCCTGGCGGGTCAGCCTGTTCGGCGACGAGATCGAATCCATCCAGGAGTTCGACCCGCTGACCGGCCGCAAGACCGCCGAGCTGCCGGCGGTGAAGGTCTACGCCGCCAGCCACTACGTGACGCCCCGCCCGACGCTGAAACAGGCGATCGACGGCATCAAGATCGAGCTGAAGGAACGGCTCGACTGGCTGACCGAGAACGGCAAGCTCCTCGAAGCCCAGCGCCTCGAGCAGCGCACCCGCTTCGACCTCGAAATGATGGAGGCGACCGGCTCCTGCGCCGGCATCGAGAACTATTCGCGCTGGCTGACGGGGCGCAAACCGGGCGAGCCGCCGCCGACCTTCTTCGAGTACCTGCCCGAAGACGCCCTGCTGTTCACCGACGAGAGCCACGTCACCGTGCCCCAGATCGGCGGCATGTACCGCGGCGACTACCGGCGCAAGTTCACCCTGGCCGAGTACGGCTTCCGCCTGCCCTCGTGCATCGACAACCGCCCGCTCAAGTTCGAGGAGTGGGACGCCATGCGGCCGCAGACCGTGCACGTCTCGGCCACCCCCGGCCCGTGGGAGATGGAGCGCACCGGCGGGGTGTTCGCCGAGCAGGTGATCCGCCCGACCGGCCTGATCGACCCGCCGGTCGAGGTGCGTCCGGTCAGCCAGACGCCGGACGGCAAGAGCTTCAGCCAGGTCGACGACGTCATCGACGAGGTCAAGCAGGCGGCCAAGCTGGGCTATCGCGCCCTGGTCACCGTGCTGACCAAGAAGATGGCCGAGGACCTGACCGAGTACATGCACGAGCAGGGCGTGCGCGTCCGCTACATGCACTCCGACGTCGACACGCTTGAGCGGATCGAGATCATCCGCGACCTGCGCCTGGGCGCCTTCGACGTGCTGGTCGGCATCAACCTGCTGCGCGAGGGCCTGGACATCCCCGAGTGCGGCCTGGTCGCCATCCTCGACGCCGACAAGGAAGGCTTCCTGCGCTCGGAGACGTCGCTGATCCAGACCATCGGCCGCGCCGCCCGCAACGTCGACGGCCGGGTGATCCTGTACGCCGACCGGATCACCGGCTCGATGGAACGGGCCATGGCCGAGACCAACCGCAGGCGCGAGAAGCAGAACGCCTACAACGAGGCCCACGGCATCACGCCCGAGAGCGTGAAGCGCGACATCAAGGACATCCTCGACAGCCCCTACGAGAAGGGCGACCGCGTCACCGTCGACGCCGGCCTGGCCGAAGAGGCCAAGCCGTTCATCGGCTCCAACTTCCAGGCCACCCTCAAGGACCTGGAGACGAAGATGCGCGAGGCCGCCGCCAACCTGGAGTTCGAGACCGCCGCGCGCCTGCGCGACGAGGTCAAGCGGCTCAAGACCCTGGACCTGGAGTTCGCCGCCGACGCCCTGTCCACCGGCGGCGACGGCGAGGACGCCAGCGCGACGGCCAAGCGCGTGCGCAAGGCGTACGCGGCGGAGAAGGCGGAGGAGTTCAGGAAGAAGCGGCGGTAATCAAAGGCAAAGGCGCAGGTCGGGCGTCAGGAGCCCGACGGCTCGCCCAGGTCGACCCCGGCCGCGGCCAGGATCGCGAACAGCACACCCAGCAGCGGCAGGATGACGGCCCACGCCTTCATCGGCGCGCCCCAGAAGGTGCCCGGGCTCTCGTCGACCACGACCGGGCAGTCGTTCTGGGCGTCGTAATAGACGTAGCCCGAGCCGTCCTCGATCTTGCGGGTCGCCAGATACAGGCCGCCGCCCGCCGCCAGGCCGCCAGCCAGAGGGCCGAGCCAGGCGGCGGCGTGGGGATCGATCCCCGTCTGCCGGCTCACCAGAGCCGAGACCACGGCGCCGCCGACCGCGAAGGCCGGCACCAGAATGCCCCACCGAGACCAGACCAGGATCACGCCACGCCCCCGAACGACTGCGCCGATCCCCCCGATCGGCGGGTCGGAGCGAAAGCTGCATCGCGCGCCAAGTCAACTCTTGAGCGATCAGGCCGGCCCGACCATTGTCCGTCCCTCGGGTCTGGGGAGCGTTCATGTTCGCGTCGATTGTCGCCGCCGTCGGAGCCGCGGCCTTGCTGGGCGCGCCCGTCGCCTCGCCGCCCGCGCCCCGTGAGACCGCCCCGGCCCACGCCTCGCAGACGCAGGAGCTTCGGGCGCGCTTCCAGGACGCGGCGGCCGCGGGCGAGCTGCCGGACGCGGTCGCCGTCCTCGAACGGATCGCGGCGGCCGGGCCCGGATCGGCGGACTGGCTCGATTCCATGACCGCCAACCAGATGCGGCTGGATCTCGAGGGCGAGTCCGGCCTGACGAGGCGCTACCTCGCCGCCCTCGACCGGGCGGACTACGGCGGCCGCGATCCGATGGTCTGGGACGACGACCTCTGGCTGCCCTACGCCGGCCTGACCGTGATCGACGAACCCGCGGCCGCCGCGCGGGCGCTCCGCCGGCTCGACAGTCCCTACGCCGTGACCAGAGCGCGGCTGGACCGGCGCTTCGAGGCGGTGGTCGGGGCCGATCCGGCCTGGTTCGCGGCGCGCGCGACGGCCGAGCGGTGGAAGGCCGCGCTTCTGGCCTATCCGCGGACCTCGCCGCTGTGGGCCAACGCGCAGAACGATCTCGCCGTCGCCCTGCTGATCCTCGGCGAGACGGACCAGAGCCTCGCGGTCCTGGACACGGCCCTCGATCTCGCCGGCCGGGGGGCCGTCCAGGCCGAGGACGGCGACGTCGCGTGGTTGCACGGCAGCCGCGCCCTGGTCCTACTCACCCTCGGCCGCCGCACGGAGGCGCTGGCGGCGTACCGTGAAGCCGCCCGGCTCGATAAGGGCGACGCTCCCCTGCCCTCGCAGACGGTCAGCTATGCGCGCGCGGCGATCGGCCTGGGGGCGCCGGAGGACGCGCTCGCGGCCCTGGCGCGGATCCGACCGGAGGGCCGCTACACCCGCGCCGCGGCCGCCAGCGCCAGGGCTTGCGCGCTGACCGATCTCGGACTGCGCCACGAGGCGTCCGCAGAGCTGGCCAAACTGCGCGACCTGCGCGACGTCGCTCCGACCGCCTATTCCGACGCCTTGCTCTGCGCCGAGGACTACGACGCGGCGGCGGCCGAATTCATCCGTCGGCTGGCCGATCCGGAGACGCGGGGCGAAGCGCTCATGCTGCTGAGCGACTGGCGCATGCCGCCGCACCCCACGCCGGGGCAGACGAAGCGCGCCGAACGCGAGGCGGTGCTGAAGGCGCGCGGCGACGTTCGCGCCGCCGTCGCGGCGGTCGGCCGGACCGAACAGATCGACCTGATCAACTGACGGGCCTGGTCCCGCGGGCGCGGCGCCACAGCTTCCACGCCACCCACAGCATCGCCGCCAGCAGCGGCAGCACCAGCAGCGGCAGGACGAGCGCCACCGCGGCGGTGAGGAAGCTCAGCACGTCGTCCACCAGCGAGAACAGCGGGTTGGCCAGGCCGCCGGTCGTGGCCGTGCTGGCCACGCGCGTGGCGCCCTGGGCGGCGTTGAAGGCGAAGGCGGTGGGGGCGCCGACGATGATCCCGGCCAGCGCCGCGGTGGCCGGGTCGAGGTGGGCGAACAGGGCGCCGGCAGCCACCACGCCGGCGACCGGGCGGGCTACCGTGCCGACCGCGCTCAGCGCGTGGTCCAGCACCGGGACCTTGTCGGCGGCCAGCTCCAGCACTGTCGCCAGGGCCAGCGCCACCAAGGCCGGGGTCGAGGCCAGCCAGGCGAAGCTGTCGTTGAGCGCGATCCCGAACATCTGGAAGCGGGCGACGACCGCCAGCATCAGCAGCGGCAGGAAGGTCTTCAGCCCGCAGGCGGCGGCCAGCCCCAGGCCGACCAGGGCGGGCAGGATCCAGGTGTCGACGGCTTCCATCGGCGGCCTCCACGGACACCGTCATCATCATCCGCCACTGGCGGGAGGGCCATAGAAATGCGCCGAGTGTCGCCCTGCCCCTAGCCCTTACTTTTCGCGGTGGCCTTCGGCGGCGGAGCCTCGTCGCCGACGACCGCTGCGATCGTGGCGTCCTCCAGCAGGCTATATCGCTTGAGCTCCGGGCGAAGTTTGTTCAACGCCGTCCGAAAGCTCTTCACCTTCGCAATGAAGGCATTGCTTGCAGTTTCGGCTTCTGAATTGGCCTCACGGGCCTCCGCAAGGGCCTGATCGGCTCTCGGGCGCAGATAGTCATACGAATAGTAGTTCGCGCCCTCCAGATCTCGCCGGGCGTCTGCAAAAGATTCCGCGGCGCTCGATGCCGCCAACGCCTTCCGATATTTTGCGGTGTGAAGGCGAACAAGCTCCTGAAGCCCGCCGACATACAATTTCAAGGCTTTCTTCTCGCCGTCCTTGAGGGAGGAAGTCTCGATCGGAATAGCCGCCGCGGTCAACTTCTTCAGGGTTTCCTCGTTCTGATCGAACAGCTCCGCGAACGTCATGCTGCTTTCGGTCGTTTCGAGCTCAAGCGTGGCCTTTACGGTCGCCGTAAGCTCGGAAACGGACGTCTTGATCGCGTCGCGCTCTTCCCGAGCGGCCTCGCGACGCTCCAGGTATCCGGAAACTTGTGAGTACGCCACGACCGCCAAAACAGCGGTAACGGCCGCGATAAGCGCAGTTCTTACATTGGCCGGCAGACGCACTCGCGGCCCGCCGCTCTTCTCCAACCCCCCTACCTCGCTCACAGCCCACCCCGTCTTTGTCGTGATCCCGGCAAGGACCATAGCTCTGCTGCGGCGGATCACTCCACCCTTTCGGGAAAAGTCGAGCGATACGCCCCAACCGCGCACGCCCGACGAGAGCGAACGTTTCCGCTGACCAGAAGAAGAGAGGCATCGGAAATCGCCCCGCTTGCCGGGCGCGCGGCGTTCATGGGATCGCTCTCGCCATGAGACACGCCGAACGCCTGACCGTCTCCGGCCGCGTGCAAGGGGTCGGCTATCGCGCCTGGGCCGTGGCCGTGGCGCGGAACAAGGGGCTGGAGGGCTGGGTGCGCAACCGCCGCGACGGCTCGGTGGAGTTGCTGGCTATCGGCGAGCCCGAGGCGGTCGACGCGCTGGAGACGGCCTGCCGGTCCGGGCCGCCCGGGGCGGACGTGGCGGGGGTCGAGCGCGCGCCGGCGCAGGACGACGGGACCGAGGGGTTCGGGCAGCGGCCGACGGAGTGATCCTTCTCCCCTTGAGGGAGAAGGACGGAGCCCGCGCACCGGAGCCCGGCAGGGCGAAGGTCCGCGCGGGAGGATGAGGGGTCGCACGACGACCGCCGAGCCCGCGTCCGACACCGCGTCCAATCGCAGCGAGACCCCTCATCCTCCCGCGCAGCCCTCCGCTGCGCTCCGGGGCGCGGGCTCTGTCCTTCTCCCTCAAGGGGAGGAGGAGCTAGCTTCCCTGCTCCGCCCGCGGGCGTCGGCGGTCATATGC
>NZ_JAAIVC010000010.1 GCF_010975005.1 Caulobacter sp. 17J65-9
CCCCGCCGCCGGCGACGCCGACGACGCCCCGGCGAGCCGCGAGGCGGTGATCGTCTCGCGCCAGCGGGTCGTGGGCGAGACCAACGGCTCGAGCGCCTACCTGCTGCAGCTGGCCCGCGCCCTGACCGGCGACGGCTGGCGGGTGCGCTTCGTCGGCCCCTCGCCGGCCGCCTTCGGCCGCTGGCCGGCCATGCGCCTGAAGCCCGAGACGGACGTGTTCGCCGACTATCGCCTGCGCGGCGCCTGGCGGCTGGGCCGCTGGCTGATCGCCCGCGATCTGCGAGTCGCGCCGCGCGCCCTGCTGACCGCGATCGAGGCGGTGCTGGCCCGCGCCGGTCTGAAGCGCGCCGGCTGGGTCAAGGCCGCGCCCTACGCGGTGGCCGCGCCGAACGGACGCGAGGACGCCCTGTTCGTGGCCCGCGCGGTCCGCGGCCGGGTCGACGCCGTGCTGGCCGACTACGCCTTTCTCGCCCCGCTGATCCCCTACGCCCTGGCCCCCGACGCGCCGGGCGTCGTGGTCATGCACGACCTGTTCTCCAGCCGCGGCGGCGCCTTCGCCCGCCACGGCGCGACCGATTCCGTCGCCCGCCTCACCGCGGCCGAGGAGTTCGCCCTGCTCGGCCAGGCCGACGCGGTGGTGGCCATCCAGCCCGACGAGGCCGAGGCGGTGCGCCGCCGGGTCGGCCGCACCGAGGTGATCGTGGCGCCCATGGCGGTCGATCCGGTCCCGCAGGCCCAGCCGGGCGACGGATCCGCCCTGCTGTTCGTGGGCAGCAACACCGCGCCCAACATCATCGGCCTGCGCTGGTTCTTCGCCGAAGCCTGGCCGCTGATCCGCGCGGCGCGGCCCGAGGCGACGCTGGAGGTGGCCGGCAGCGTCGCCCGCGGCCTGCGCGAGCCGCCGCCGGCGGGCGTGCGCCTGCTGGGCCTGGTCGACGACCTGGAGCCGCTCTACGCCCGCGCCGCGGTGGTGATCTCGCCGCTGACCGTGGGGTCGGGCCTGAAGATCAAGCTGATCGAGGCGCTGGGCCGCGGCAAGGCGATGGTGGCGACACCGGTCACCGTGCAGGGCGTGGAAGCCCTGGTGGCGAGCGCCGCCGTGGTGGAGTCCGAGCCGGCCGCCTTCGCCGAGGCGGTGCTGGCTCTGCTGGCCGACCCGGGGAAGCGCCTGCGCCTGGGCGAAGCGGCGCTGGCCTGTGCGCGCCGGTCGTTCTCGCCCGAGGCCTGCTGGCGCGATCTGCTGGACTTCATGGTCCGCCCCGAGCGGGAGGACCCTGTCAGCGACGCTTGCGTCCTTGTTTCCGAGGGTGGAAGCCTGAGGGCGGGAACGCGCGTGAGCTGACCCAGGAAGGAATTGTGTCGCGGCGGACCGCGGCCCGCCGCTCAAAACAGCGACGGGAGAAACGCGAATGCCGGAGACCAAAACCCACGGCGCGAGAGTCGTCGCGCTGGCCGGACCGGTGGGGTCGGGCAAGACCACGCTGCTGGAGGCGCTCCTCCACGCGGCCGGCGCGATCGAACGGCAAGGTTCCGTGGAGGCCAAGTCCAGCGTCGGCGACGCCGCCCCCGAGGCGCGCGACCGCGGCCAGTCGGTCGAGCTGAACCTGGCCGCCTTCGAGTTCATGGGCGACCGCTACGGCGTGATCGACTGCCCGGGCTCGGTGGAGTTCGCCGCCGACGCCGACCACGCCCTGGCCTGCGCCGACCTGTGCCTGGTGGTGGCCGATCCCGAGCCCGAAAAGGCCGTCCTGCTGCAACCGATCCTGAAAGAGCTGGAGCGCCGGGGCGTGCCGCGGGCCCTGTTCGTCAACAAGATCGACCAGGCGCGCGGGCGCGTGCGCGACCTGCTGGCGGCGCTGCAGCCGGTCAGCGCCACGCCGCTGGTCGCCCGCCAGATCCCGATCTGGAAGGACGAGAAGGCGGCCGGGTTCGTCGACCTGGCGCTGGAGCGGGCCTTCGTCTACGGCGCCGGCGCGACGTCGGAGCGGGTCGACATCCCCGCCGACCTGATCGAGCGCGAGACCGAGGCCCGCTTCCACATGCTGGAGCAGCTGGCCGACTACGACGACGGACTGATGGAGCAGCTGCTCTCGGACGTCACGCCCAGCCAGGACGCGGTGTTCGCCGACCTGATCCGCGAGACCCGGGAGGGCCTGATCACCCCGGTGTTCCTGGGTTCGGCCCTGAACGGCTTCGGCGTGCGCCGGCTGCTGAAGGCGCTGCGCCACGACATGCCCGAGGCGAGCGCGGCGGCAGAGCGGCTCGGCGCCGAGGGCCCGTGCGCGTACGTGTTCAAGACCGCCCACGCCGGCCAGATCGGCAAGCTGGCCCTGGCCCGCGTGTTCGGGTCGGACCTGGCCGACGGGTCGGAAGTGACCCGGCCCGACGGCGAGAAGGCGCGCGTCGGCGGCCTGTTCTCGGTGTTCGGCGCGGCCACCAAGAAGATCGCCAAGGCCGGCCCGGGCGAGCTGGTCGCGCTGGGCAAGCTGGAGAACGCCCACGCCGGCGAGATCCTGTCGGCCGACGGCAAGGCGCGCCGGCTGAAGCTGGCGGCCGAGACCCGCCTGCCGCTGTTCGCGCTGGCGGTGTCGACCAAGGACCGCAAGGACGACGTGCGCCTGTCCGGGGCCCTGGCCAAGCTGGTCGAGGAGGATCCGGGCCTGACCTATCGCCTGGATCCGGAGACGCAGGAGACCCTGCTGCTGGGCCAGGGCGAGGTGCACCTGCGCACGGCGATCGAGCGGCTGAAGCGCCGCTTCGGCGTGGCGGTGGACGCGCACCGGCCCAAGACCGCCTACCGCGAGACCATCCGCAAGGGGCTGGCCCAGCGCGGCCGGCACAAGAAGCAGACCGGCGGTCACGGCCAGTTCGGCGACGTGATGATCGAGCTGCGGCCGATGGAGCGCGGCGAGGGCTTCAGCTTCTCCGACAAGATCAGCGGCGGGGTCGTGCCCAAGCAGTGGATCCCGGCGGTCGAGGACGGCGTGCGCGACGCCATGGAGCGGGGCCCGCTGGGCTTCCCGGTGGTGGACGTGGGCGTGGTGCTGACCGACGGCTCCTACCATGCGGTCGACTCCTCGGAGATCGCCTTCCGCACCGCCGGGCGCATCGCCATGAGCGAGGGCCTGGCCGGCGGCGCGTCCTACCTGCTGGAGCCGGTGGAGAAGATCACCATCTACGCGCCGTCCACCGCCACCTCGCGGATCAACTCGATCGTGTCGGGCCGGCGCGGCCAGATCCTCGGCTTCGACAATCGCGAGGGCTGGCCCGGTTGGGACCGGATCGAGGTCTACCTCCCGGAGTCCGAGCGCCAGGACCTGATCGTCGAGCTGCGCTCGGCGACCCAGGGGGTCGGGGCCTTCGAGGCGGAGTTCGACCACATGGCCGAGCTCACCGGACGGCTGGCCGACGAGGTTGTGAAACAGGCGCGCAGCGCGGCTGCGTGAGCAGGATCAGGCGCGGTCCGGGTTCGCCCCCGGGCCGCGCCGGTCATTCAGGCCTGTCAGCGGACGGCGGTGACGGCGAACAGCGCCCCGATCGCGCCGGCCAGGCCCAGCAGGCCGAACAGCAGCAGGGTCACGGTCAGGAACGGATCGGCCGCGCGCTTGCGGCTGAGCAGGGCCATGGCGCCCAGGCAGGCCAGCGAGCCGCCGCCCAGCAGGCTGAAGAACACCATGCGCGTGGTCGGCGCGACGGTCTGGGTCTGGTCGGCCGACATGAAGATCAGCAGGGCCGGTCCGACGAGGGCGGCCAGGGCCAGCATGTTGAAACCGAACAGGCCCATCTTCATGGCGAAGCGCTCCCGAGGCGGTGCAGCTTCGCATACCAGCGTTCGGCGATGGCGGCCAAGCCGAAGTTGTTACGGGGCGCGTTTCCCGCCGAGGTTTTTCCCGAGCACGGCGCCGATGATCAGCACGAAGGCGGCCAGCCGGAGCAGGTAGATCCAGCTCTGCTCTTCCCGGGGCACGTGCAGGGTGATGATCAGCCCGCTGGTCAGCGCCATCAGCCAGAAGGCGAGGGCGAAGATCAGGAAGAAGCGGTCACGGGTGCGCGTCCAGAAGCGCAGAAAGAACACCCCCGCGGCGGTGTAGCCCATGGTCACCAGGCCGGCGAAGAAACCGATCGTTTCGGCGGGCTGCATCACTCGCTCTCCCAGATGAGGCCGTAGAGCAGCACGCAGACCGCGGCCAGCGCGCTGAACTGACGGGCGGGGGTCAGGTTGACCTCGGGCAGCAGGATCATGTCGGCGACCACGAACAGGTTGTTGAGGGCCAGCAGCACGAAACAGAGCGCGCTCCACAGCAGCAGCCGCGTTCGGGTGCGCAGGTAGGAGCGGACCAGCAGCGCCGCGCAGACCACGCTGGTGGCCAGGCAGAGCAGGTAGACGACGGCGGGGCCGACCTCGGTCACTTGGGTTCACCCTTGAGGCGGAACGCGTCCGCGAAGTTCTGCAGCTTGTCGCTGGGCGAGGAGACGATGGCGTTGACCACCCGCACCGGCCGCTCGCGGTAGAGCGCCTCCAGGCGGTCGCAGAGGGCGGCGATGGCGGGCGACGCCGGCGCGTAGGCGTGGCGTCCGTCGGCGTCCGTGCGGATCAGGCCGGCGGTGGACAGAACCGTCACGGTCTCACCCACCAGCGGCGCGCTGGCCCTCAGTTCCGAAATCAGGTCTTCGGAAGACCATGAGCGGTCGGGTCGCGCACGCAGGAGCAGCAGAAGTTCCAGCGCCCAGACGGACCGAATAGATGCTCTAATGAACGCAAGTATGTCGTGGTCCAGGGTGGTCAAAATCTGTGCTTCCCCGTGGGAAGTCCCCCGTTGTCCCTTTTGATCTCGAATTGATCCCCGATCGGGCGCAACGCTACGGTCGAGGACTGGGTGGTCAAGGCCGAAAGAAATATTTTTGACCTGAGGGAACCTGAGCCGAAACGGTGCGTTTTCGGCTGTTGGTCGGGCACATTTGGGCGTCGCATGTCAGCATGACGGCAGCAGCAGCGGACGGACGTTCCCATCGGGAGCGCGCCCGGCCGTTGTGCGTCCCGACTGCCAGCTGCACCGCCCCGAGCGCGCCCGGCCGCACGTGTTCCCGAGGGGAAATCATGTCCGCCGCCGCCGTCAAAAGCCCCGAATCCCGTCTGAGCGGCCGTCAGCTGCTCGCCGCCCTGCGCGCCTTCCGCCGGGGGGACTTCTCCGTCCGCCTGCCGCGCGACCTCGACGGCGTCGACGACGACATCGCCGAAGCCTTCAACGAGGTGGTCGAGCTCAACGACCGGATGACCAAGGAGTTCGAGCGGCTCGGCGACGTGGTCGGCAAGCAGGGCAAGATCAACCAGCGGGCCAAGCTGCCCGGCGCGGCCGGCTCGTGGGCCGCCAGCGTCGAGGCGGTCAACACCCTGATCACCGACATGGTGCACCCGACCGCCGAAATGGCCCGGGTGATCGGCGCGGTGGCCAAGGGCGACCTGTCCCAGACCATGGACCTGGAGAACGAGGAGCGCCCGCTGCGCGGCGAGTTCCTGCGCACCGGCAAGGTGGTGAACACCATGGTGGGCCAGCTGGGCTCCTTCGCCTCGGAAGTGACCCGCGTGGCCCGCGAAGTGGGCACCGAAGGCAAGCTGGGCGGCCAGGCCCAGGTGAAGGGCGTCGGCGGCACCTGGAAGGACCTCACCGACAACGTGAACCTGATGGCCGCCAACCTGACCGGCCAGGTGCGTAACATCGCCGAGGTGACCACCGCCGTGGCCAACGGCGACCTGTCGCGCAAGATCACCGTGGACGTGAAGGGCGAGGTGCTGGAGCTGAAGAACACCATCAACACGATGGTGGACCAGCTGAACGCCTTTTCTTCCGAAGTGACCCGCGTGGCGCGTGAAGTGGGCACCGAGGGCAAGCTGGGCGGCCAGGCCCAGGTGAAGGGCGTCGCCGGCACCTGGAAGGACCTGACCGACAACGTGAACTTCATGGCCGCGAACCTGACGGGCCAGGTGCGCAACATCGCCGAAGTGACCACCGCGGTGGCCAAGGGCGACCTGTCCAAGAAGATCACCGTGGACGTGAAGGGCGAGATCCTCGAGCTGAAGAACACCATCAACGTCATGGTGGACCAGCTCAACGCCTTCTCCTCGGAAGTGACCCGCGTGGCGCGCGAAGTGGGCACCGAGGGCAAGCTGGGCGGTCAGGCCCGAGTGGAGGGCGTCACCGGCGCCTGGAAGGACCTGACCGACAACGTGAACTTCATGGCGGCGAACCTGACGGGTCAGGTGCGCAACATCGCCGAGGTGACCACCGCGGTGGCCATGGGCGACTTGTCCAAGAAGATCACCGTGGACGTGAAGGGCGAGATCCTCGAGCTGAAGAACACCATCAACGTCATGGTGGACCAGCTGAACGCCTTCTCCTCGGAAGTGACCCGTGTGGCCCGTGAAGTGGGCACCGAGGGCAAGCTGGGCGGCCAGGCCCAGGTGAAGGGCGTCGGCGGCACCTGGAAGGACCTGACCGACAACGTGAACCTGATGGCCGCCAACCTGACCGGTCAGGTGCGCAACATCGCCGAGGTGACCACCGCGGTGGCCATGGGCGACTTGTCCAAGAAGATCACCGTGGACGTGCGCGGCGAGATCCTGGAGCTGAAGGACACCATCAACACCATGGTGGACCAGCTCAACTCGTTCTCCTCGGAAGTGACGCGCGTGGCCCGCGAGGTGGGCACGGAAGGCAAGCTGGGGGGCCAGGCCCAGGTGAAGGGCGTGGCCGGCACCTGGAAGGACCTGACCGACAACGTGAACTTCATGGCCGCGAACCTGACCGGCCAGGTGCGAAACATCGCCGAGGTGACCACCGCCGTGGCCAACGGCGACCTGTCCAAGAAGATCACCGTGGACGTGAAGGGCGAGATCCTGGAGCTGAAGAACACCATCAACGTCATGGTGGACCAGCTGAACGGCTTCGCCTCGGAAGTGACGCGCGTGGCCCGCGAGGTGGGCACCGAGGGCAAGCTGGGCGGTCAGGCCCAGGTGAAGGGCGTCGGCGGCACCTGGAAGGACCTGACCGACAACGTGAACTTCATGGCGGCGAACCTGACGGGTCAGGTGCGTAACATCGCCGAGGTGACCACCGCGGTGGCCATGGGCGACCTGTCCAAGAAGATCACCGTGGACGTGCGCGGCGAGATCCTGGAGCTGAAGAACACCATCAACACCATGGTGGACCAGCTGAACGGCTTCTCCTCGGAAGTGACGCGTGTGGCCCGCGAGGTGGGCACCGAGGGCAAGCTGGGCGGCCAGGCCCAGGTGAAGGGCGTGGCCGGCACCTGGAAGGACCTGACCGACAACGTGAACTTCATGGCCGCGAACCTGACGGGTCAGGTGCGAAACATCGCCGACGTCACCACCGCGGTGGCCAAGGGCGACCTGTCCAAGAAGATCACCGTGGACGTGAAGGGCGAGATCCTCGAGCTGAAGTCGACCATCAACACCATGGTGGACCAGCTGAACGCCTTCTCCTCGGAAGTGACCCGCGTGGCCCGCGAGGTGGGCACCGAGGGCAAGCTGGGCGGCCAGGCCCAGGTGCCCGGCGTGGCCGGCACCTGGAAGGACCTCACCGACAACGTGAACATGATGGCCGCCAACCTGACCGGTCAGGTGCGCGGCATCGCCGACGTCGTGACCGCGGTGGCCGTGGGCGACCTGAAGCGCAAGCTGACCCTGGACGCCAAGGGCGAGATCGCCTCGCTGGCCGACACCATCAACGGCATGATCGAGACCCTGGCCACCTTCGCCGACCAGGTGACCAACGTGGCCCGCGAGGTGGGCATCGAGGGCAAGCTGGGCGGCCAGGCCCGCGTGCCCGGCGCCGCCGGCCTGTGGCGCGACCTGACCGACAACGTGAACGCCATGGCCGCCAACCTGACCACCCAGGTGCGCGCCATCGCCGAGGTGTCCACCGCAGTGACCAAGGGCGACCTGACCCGCTCCATCACCGTGGAGGCGTCGGGCGAGGTGGACGCCCTGAAGGACAACATCAACGAGATGATCCGCAATCTGAAGGATCAGACGTTGAAGAACACCGAGCAGGACTGGCTGAAGACCAACCTGGCCCGGTTCACCCGCATGCTGCAGGGCGAGCGCGACCTGACCACGGTGTCGAACCTGGTGCTGTCCGAGCTGGCCCCGCTGATCAACGCCCAGCACGGCGTGTTCTACGTCAGCGACCGCGACGAGGACGGCCAGGTGGTGCTGAACCTGGCGGCCGCCTACGCCTTCAACAACCGCAAGCACCTGGCCGCCCAGTTCAAGCTGCGCGAGGGCCTGATCGGCCAGTGCGCCTACGAGAAGTCGCGCATCCTTCTGACCAACGTGCCCAAGGAGTACGTGCAGATCTCCTCGGGCCTCGGCGAGGCCGCGCCGCTGAACATCATCGTGCTGCCGGCCCTGTTCGAGGGCGAGGTGCAGGCGGTGATCGAGCTGGCCACCTTCGGCCAGTTCAACGAGACCCAGCAGGCCTTCCTCGACCAGCTGATGGAATCCATCGGCATCGTGCTCAACACCATCGCCGCCAACATGCGCACCGAAGGCCTGCTGAAGCAGTCGCAGCTGCTGACCGCCGAGCTGCAGGCCCAGCAGAGCGAGCTGACCAAGACCAACGACCGGCTGGAGCAGCAGGCCGCGTCGCTGCGTCAGTCGGAGGAGCTGCTGCGCGCCAAGCAGGACGAGCTGCAGCAGACCAACGCCGAGCTGGAGGACAAGGCGCAGCTCTTGTCCGCCCAGAACCAGCAGGTGGAGGCCAAGAACCGCGAGGTCGGCCAGGCCAAGCTGGCGCTGGAGGAGAAGGCCGAGCAGCTGGCCCTGACCTCGAAGTACAAGTCGGAGTTCCTGGCCAATATGAGCCACGAGCTGCGCACGCCGCTCAACTCGCTGCTGATCCTGTCCAAGCTGCTGGGCGACAACACCCAGGGCAATTTGAGCGAAAAGCAGGTCGAGTTCGCCCGCAACATCTACGCCGCCGGTTCCGACCTGCTGGGCCTGATCAACGACATCCTGGACCTGTCGAAGATCGAGTCCGGCACGGTCACGCTGGACATCGGCGAGATGTCCTTCGCCGACCTGCGCGACCAGATGGACCGCACCTTCGCCCAGCTGGCCAACGACAAGAAGCTGACCTTCGCGGTCGAGCTGGCGCCGGACCTGCCGCGCTCCATGCTGACCGACGACAAGCGCCTGCAGCAGATCATCAAGAACCTGCTGTCCAACGCCTTCAAGTTCACCGAGAGCGGCCACGTGCGGCTCAAGGTCGAACGGGCGCCGGCCGGCTGGAGCGTCGCCAACGACCACCTGAACCGCGCCGGCCAGGTGCTGGCCTTCTCGGTCGAGGACACCGGCATCGGCATTCCCGAGGAGAAGCAGCGGATCATCTTCGAGGCCTTCCAGCAGGCCGACGGCACCACCAGCCGCAAGTACGGCGGCACCGGCCTGGGCCTGTCGATCAGCCGCGAGATCACCCGCCTGCTGGGCGGCGAGCTGAAGGTGTCCTCGACCCCGGGGGCGGGGTCGACCTTCACCCTGTTCCTGCCGCTGAACTTCAGCCCCGCGGTCCAGACCACGCCGTCGCTGCGGGCGACGCAGCGGCCCATCGCCCTGCCCGCGCCCGAGCCGACCGGCGACGAGCCGGCCCAGGCGACCATGGACGACCGCGACGCGATCGCGCCGGCCGATCCGGTCATCCTGATCGTCGAGGACGACCCGCGCTTCTCCGCGATCATGCTGTCCCTGGTGCGTGACTGCGGCTTCAAGGGCGTGGTCACCGCCGAGGGCGCGGCGGTGCCGGCCCTGGCGCGGCGGTTCTCGCCCGATGCGGTGATCCTCGACGTCGGCCTGCCGGACATGGACGGCCTGGCCCTGCTGGACATGCTCAAGCGCACCCCCGAGACCCGGCACATCCCGGTGCACGTGATCTCGGCCGAGGACCAGCGCGGCCTGGGCCTGGCGCTGGGCGCCTGCGGCTTCACCAGCAAGCCGGTCGCGCCCGAGGCGGTGGTCTCCACCCTGCAGGGGGTCCGCGACCTGGCGGCCAGGACCGAGCGCCGCGTGCACCTGGTCGGGCCTGACGCCGAGGCGGCCGAGATTCTGCGCGAGGCCTTCTCCGAGGTCGTGGTCGTCGACGATCTGGAGGCGCTGCTCGCCGCCCCGGCCGAGGCGCGCCCCGATTGCGTGGTGGTCGACGCCGGCGCCGCGTCGATCGCCGAGGTGATCGACCAGCTGCGCCGCAGCGACGCCGGTCCGGTGGTCGTCTACACGCCCGACGAGCCGACGCCCGAGGACGAGCGGCGGCTGCGCCTGGCGGTGTTCGCCGGCCAGGTGCGGGTGGCGCGCACCCCCGAGCAGCTGATCGAGCAGGCCAGCCTGTCCCTGCACGCGCCGCTGGAGCGCCTGCCTGAGGCGGCGCGCGCCAGCCTCGCCCAGACCCGCCAGGACGACGACGTGCTGGCGGGCCGCAAGATCATCGTCATCGACGACGACATTCGCAACATCTTCTCCCTCGCCAGCGCGTTGGAAGAGTACGGGGTGGAGTTGTCCTACGCCGAAAGCGGCCGCGCCGGCCTCGAACTGCTGGGCGATCGGCCGCAGGTCGACGTGGTCCTGGTCGACATCATGATGCCTGACATGGACGGCTACGAAACCATTCGCGAGATCCGGGCCCGACCCGGCTTCGCGAGCCTGCCCATCGTCGCGGTCACGGCCAAGGCGATGAAGGGCGACCGGCAGAAGTGCATCCAGGCCGGAGCTTCCGACTACGTCTCCAAGCCTGTCGACATCGACCAGCTGATCTCGGTCCTGCGCGTCGCCATCCGCCGCGCCGACGCCCAGAAGCTGGCCGGCGCCGATATGCCGGCCGCGGTCCCTGCGAGGTGACGTGAGTCCAGAAGTCCTTCCCGCCAAGCGCGGTCGCCGCCGCGCCGCGCCGACGCCCCCGCCGGCCATGGACGCCCCGCTGCGCGGGCGCATCCTGATCGTCGACGACGACGAGCGGAACGCCTTCGCCGCCGTCCAGGCGCTGGAGAGCCTGGGCCACGAGCTGGTCGTGGCCCGGTCCGGCGAGGAGGCGCTGCGCCGCCTGCTCCACGAGGACTTCGCGGTCATCCTGCTGGACCTGCACATGCCCGGCATGGACGGCTACGAGACCGCCGCCCTGATCCGCTCGCGCCGGAGCTCCAGCGCCATCCCGATCGTGTTCCTGACCGCGATCTTCCGCGACGAGGCCCACGTGTTCCAGGCCTACTCCGCCGGGGCGGTGGACGTGGTGTTCAAGCCGGTCGACCCGTTTATCCTGCGCTCCAAGGTGCAGGTGCTGGTCGACCTGCACCTGAAGACCATGGAGGTGAAGCGCCAGTCCGACTACCGCCAGTGGTTGCTGGACGAGCACGACCGGGTGAAGAGCGAGAAGGCTTCGGCCGAGCGGGCCCTGCGCCGCGCCCGCGAGCGGCAGGAGACCATCCTGAGCTCGCTGCCGATCATCTTCCATTCGCGCCTGCCCGAGCCGCCGTTCGCGCCGGTGTTCGTCAGCGACGGCGTGCGCGCCGTCACCGGCTTCGACGCGCATCGCTTCGTCGACGAACCGGAATTCGGCCTGTCGCGCGTGCATGCGGACGACCGGCAGAAGGTGATCGACGCGCTGGCCTCGGCCGTGAGCGCGGGCGCCTACGAATGCGAGTACCGCTGGCAGTGCGCCGACGGCAGCTATCGCGTCCTGCAGGACCAGGGCGTGCTGGCCCCCGGCGTGGAAGGCGGCCACGAGATCTTCGGCGTCATGCTGGACGTCACCGATCGCCGCTCGCTCGAGGAGCAGCTGACCCAGGCGCGCAAGATGGAGACCGTCGGCCAGCTGACCGGCGGGGTGGCGCACGACTTCAACAACCTGCTGACCGTGGTGCTGGGCAATGTCGACCTGCTGGGCCGCCGCGAGGAGCCGGACCCCAAGCGCCAGCGCCAGCTGGGGGCGATCCGCCACGCCGCCGAGCGGGGCCGCAGCCTGACCCGCCAGCTGTTGGCCTTCTCGCGCCGCCAGCACCTCAATCCGGTCAACCTGGACGTCAATGAGCTGATCCGCGGTTTCGCGCCCCTGATGCGCCAGGCCATGGGCGAGGCGGTCGATCTCACGCTGGACCTGGAGGAGGGCGCGCACTGCGCCCACGTCGACGCCGCCCAGCTGGAGACCGCCCTGCTGAACCTGGCGGTCAACGCCCGCGACGCCATGGACGGGGCCGGCACGCTGGCCATCGCCACGGAGACGCTGGACGCCGGCGAGGCGCGCCGGCTGCGCCGCGAGGGGGCCGAAGGCGCCTGGATCCGGATCCGGGTCAGCGACACCGGCGCGGGCATGCCGCCCGAGATCCTGGAGCGGGTGTTCGAGCCGTTCTTCACCACCAAGGACGTGGGCAAGGGCTCGGGCCTGGGCCTGTCGCAGCTGTACGGCTTCGTCAGCCAGTCCGGCGGCTTCGTCGAGCTGGAGAGCGCGCCGGGCCGCGGCACCACCTTCGAGCTGCTGCTGCCGGCCACCGACGCGCCCGTGGCCGAGCGCGCCCCGGCCGCGGAGGCCGAGGAGGCGCCCACAGGAACCGAGCGCGTGCTGGCGGTCGAGGACGACGCGCACGTGCTGGCCCTGGCCGTCGACCTGTTGCAGGGACTCGGCTACCAGGTGGCCACAGCCGTGAATGCGCCGGCGGCCCTGGAACTGATGCGGGGCGGCGAGCGCTTCGACCTGGTGTTTTCTGACGTCGTCATGCCCGGCGGCGCCAGCGGGGTGCAGTTGGCCTACGCCGCCCGGGAGATCGACCCGGAGATGAAGGTGCTGCTGACCTCCGGCTATGTGGGCCAGATCGAGTTGCTGTCGGATATGGAGTTCGCCCTGATCGACAAGCCCTATGAGCGCGCCGACCTCGCCCGCAAGCTGCGCGAGGTGCTGGAAGCGCCGGCCCGGGCCGAGGGCGCGCCGCGCAAGGCCGCGCCCCGGCGCCGCGCCAAGGGGGGCCGATGACCGAACGCCCCCTGGTCCTCGTCGTCGACGACGAGGTGATGATCCGCATCCTGGCCGTCGACCTGCTCGACGAGCTGGACGCCGAGGCCCTGGAGGCCGGGACGGCCGGCGAGGCGCTGGAGGTGGCCCAGGACCGTGTCGGCGAGCTGGCCTGCGCCCTGGTCGACCTCGGCCTGCCCGACCGGCCCGGCGAGGAGCTGGTCGCCGACCTGCGCCGCCTGGCCCCTGACCTGCCCATCGTGGTCACCAGCGGCCAGTCCGTCGGCCACGTGAGGGCCGCCTTCGGCGACGGCGTGCACGTGCTGGAAAAGCCCTACCAGCTGGCCGACCTGGAGCGCGTGTTCGGCGAGCTCGGCCTGGACGCGGGGGCGACGGCCGCCTGAGCCGTCACGCCAAACGGACGTTTCATCGATCGCGGAATTTGGGGCACGTCGTGCCTGTAATTGCTGCGGTGCGGCAAACTCATGCCTCAACGCCGCAGTTGAAACGCGACGCGTCCCTCCGTATGGGAGGTCGCTGTCGCGACCTGCGGGTTTCGGCGTGCCTGTCCTAGGTCGGGAACCCCATGAAGAACACCCGTTCGCTCAGCCTCCACGTCCCTGAGCCGCAGTGCCGGCCGGGCGACGCGCCGGACTTCAGCGGTCTGATGCTGGCCGACGCCGGCGCAGCCCCGCGCCCGGACGTCTCGACCTCGCCGCACGAAATGCGCGACCTCGCCTACAGCCTGGTCCGCGTGCTGGACGACGAGGGCCGCGCGGTCGGTCCGTGGGATCCGAAGCTGGACGCCGACACCCTGCGCCGCGGCCTGGCGGCCATGGTGCTGACCCGCACCTTCGACGAGCGCATGTACCGCGCCCAGCGGCAGGGCAAGACCAGCTTTTACATGAAGTGCACGGGCGAGGAGGCGATCGCCTGCGCCCAGGCCCTGGTGCTGGACCGGGAGGACATGTGCTTCCCGACCTATCGCCAGCAGGGCCTGCTGATCACGCGCGGCTACCCGCTCGTGGACATGATGAACCAGATCTATTCGAACGCTAAGGACCCGATCAAAGGTCGTCAGCTGCCGATCATGTACTCCACCAAGGAGTTCGGGTTCTTCACCATCTCCGGCAACCTGGGCACCCAGTACCCGCAGGCCGTGGGCTGGGCCATGGCCTCGGCCTACAAGGGCGACGACAAGATCGCCGCCGCCTGGATCGGCGACGGCGCCACGGCGGAAGGCGACTTCCACCAGGCCATGGTGTTCGCCGGCGTCTACCGCGCCCCGGTGATCCTCAACATCGTCAACAACCAGTGGGCCATCTCGAGCTTCCAGGGCTTCGCCGGCGGCGAGCTGACCACCTTCGCGGCGCGCGCCGTGGGCTACGGCCTGCCGGCGCTCCGCGTCGACGGCAACGACTTCCTGGCCGTGCACGCCGCCACCCAGTGGGCGGCCGAGCGGGCGCGCTCGAACCTGGGCGCGACCATCATCGAGTTCTACACCTACCGCGCCGCCCAGCACTCGACCTCGGACGACCCGGCCCGCTACCGCCCCGGCGACGAGTTCGACCACTGGCCGCTGGGTGATCCGATCACCCGCCTGAAGCAGCACCTGATCGCGCTCGGCGAGTGGGACGACGCCCGCCACGAGCAGCTGGAGAAGGACTGCGTCGAGCAGGTCAAGGCCGCCGGCAAGGAGTCGGAGGCGATCGGCACGCTGGGCCAGTCGCGCCCGAGCGTGAAGGAGATGTTCGAGGACGTGTTCGAGACGCCGGACTGGCGCCTGCGTCGTCAGCGTCAGGAAGTGGGGGTCTGACCGTGGCGCAGATGAACATGATCCAGGCGCTGAACAGCGCCCTCGACGTCAAGCTGTCCGACGACCCGAACGTGCTCACCTTCGGCGAGGACGCCGGCTATTTCGGCGGCGTGTTCCGCGTCAACGAAGGCCTGCAGAAGAAGCACGGCCTGACCCGCTGCTTCGACGCCCCGATCGCCGAGGGCGGCATCGTCGCCGCGGCCATCGGCATGGGCGTCTACGGCGTCCGTCCGGTCGTCGAGATCCAGTTCGCCGACTACATCTACCCGGCCTACGACCAGCTGGTCTCGGAAGCGGCCAAGATCCGCTACCGCTCGGGCGGCGAGTTCACCGTGCCGATCACCGTGCGCAGCCCCTACGGCGGCGGCATCTTCGGCGGTCAGACGCACAGCCAGTCGCCGGAAAGCCTGTTCACCCACATCGCCGGCCTGAAGACGGTGATCCCGTCGAACCCGTACGACGCCAAGGGCCTGTTGATCTCGTGCATCGAGGACAACGACCCGGTGCTCTTCTTCGAGCCCAAGCGGATCTACAACGGCCCGTTCGACGGCTGGCACGAGAACCCGGTGCAGCCCTGGACCGGCCACCCGCTGGCCGAGGTGCCGGAGGGCCACTACACCGTGCCGCTGGGCAAGGCCCGCGTCATGAAGGAAGGCGCCGACGTCACCGTGCTGGCCTACGGCACCATGGTCTGGGTGTCGCTGGCGGCGGCCGAGTGGGCCGGCGTCGACGCCGAGGTGATCGACCTGCGCACCCTGGTGCCGCTGGACATCGACACCATCGTCGAGAGCGTGAAGAAGACCGGCCGCTGCGTCATCGCCCACGAGGCGCCGCGCACCTCGGGCTTCGGCGCCGAGCTGTCGGCCCTGGTGCAGGAGCACTGCTTCCATCACCTCGAGGCGCCGATCGAGCGGGTCACCGGTTGGGACACCCCGTATCCGCACGCGTTCGAGTGGGACTATTTCCCCGGCCCCAAGCGGGTGGGCGAGGCGCTGAAACGCGCCATGGAGGGCTGATCGATGGGCCGCTACGTCTTCAAGCTGCCCGACGTGGGCGAAGGCACCGCCGAGGCCGAGATCGTCGGCTGGCACGTCAAGGTCGGCGACAAGGTCTCGGAAGACCAGCCGCTGGTCGACGTCATGACCGACAAGGCGACGGTGGAGATCACCTCGCCGGTCGACGGCGTGGTCACGTCCATCACGGGTAACCCCGGCGACATGGCCGCCGTGGGCTCGACCCTGGTGATCATCGAGGTCGAGGGCGCGGGCAACGCCGCCGCCGTCGCCGAGGCCGCTCCGGCCCCGAAGGTCGCCGCTGCGCCGGCTCCGGTCGCGCACGAAGAACTGCCGCACGTCGAGGCCGCCTCGGAAGCCGTCACGCCCCAGCCCGACATGCAGGGCGAGGGCAACTACGTCTTCAAGCTGCCGGACGTGGGCGAAGGCACCGCCGAGGCCGAGATCGTCGCCTGGCACGTGAAGCCCGGCGACCACGTCGAGGAAGACCAGCCGCTGGCCGACGTGATGACCGACAAGGCGACCGTCGAGCTGACCTCGCCGGTGGCCGGCCGTGTCGTCGCCACCCACGGCAATGTCGGCGAGATGGCCGCCGTCGGCTCCGGCATCGTGGTGCTGGAAGTGGAAGGCGCCGGCAACGTCGCCCGGACCGCCGCGCCGAAGCCGGCCGCCGCCGCTCCGGCCGCGCCCAAGGCTGAAGCGAAGCCCGCTCCCAAGGCGGAAGCCAAGCCGGCCGCCGCGCCGGCCCCGAAGGCCGCCGCCGCCGAAGCCTTCTCGACCCGCGTGGCGGGCGAGCGTCCGCTGGCTTCGCCCGCGGTGCGCAAGCGCGCCCGTGATCTCGGGATCGAGCTGCAGTTCGTGCCGGGCTCCGGCCCGGCCGGCCGCATCGAGCACGCCGACCTGGACGCCTACGTCGCCTCGGGCGGCCGCAAGGCTGGCGCGATCGGCTCCGGCCACGGCGCGCCGCGTTACGCCGAGCGCACCGGCGTCGAGGACATCAAGGTCATCGGCCTGCGCCGCAAGATCGCGGAGAAGATGCAGGAAGCGAAGCGTCGCATCCCGCACTTCATGTACGCCGAGGAGATCGACGTCACGGAACTGGAGGCGCTGCGCGTCTACATGAACGCGACCAAGCAGAAGGATCAGCCCAAGCTGAGCTTCCTGCCGTTCTTCGCCCGCGCCCTGGTCAAGGTCCTGCCGCAGCACCCGCAGATCAACGCCCGCTACGACGACGACGCCGGCGTGCTGCACCGCTTCGACGGCGTGCACCTCGGCATCGCCACCCAGACCCCGAACGGCCTGATGGTGCCGGTGGTCCGCCACGCCGAGGCGCTGGACGTCTGGGCCACGGCTGTCGAGATCGCCCGCGTCGCCAACGCGGCCAAGGAAGGCAAGGCGGCCCGCGAGGAGCTGTCCGGCTCGACCATCACCATCACCAGCCTGGGCACCCTGGGCGGCATCGTCCACACCCCGGTGATCAACCACCCGGAAGTGGCCATCGTCGGTCCCAACAAGATCGTCGAGCGCCCGGTGGTGAAGAACGGCCAAGTCGTCGTCCGCAAGATGATGAACCTGTCCTCCAGCTTCGATCACCGCATCGTCGACGGCTACGACGCCGCCGAGTTCGTCCAGAAGATCAAGGGCCTGCTGGAACACCCGGCGGCGCTGTTCGTGGACTGATCCCCCCTTCCGCTCATCCCCGCGGAAGCGGGGACCCAGGCTTTTGGCAGCCTGGGTGAGCGGGGCGGACTTCTGAAAACACCTGGGTCCCCGCGTCCGCGGGGATGAGCGGATTTTTGCAATGGCTGAGAAGCTCTCCACCAAGGTCCTCATCGTCGGCGCCGGCACCGGCGGCTATGTGGCGGCGATCCGCTGCGGCCAGCTGGGGCTGGACACGGTGATCGTCGAGGCCGACCGGCTGGGCGGCACCTGCCTGATCCGCGGCTGCATCCCCTCCAAGGCGATGATCCACGCCGCCTCCAAGTACGAGACCGTGGCCAAGGCCGCCTCGGCCGGCGGCACGCTGGGCATCACGGCCCAGGCCCCGAAGCTGGACCTGGCCCAGACCGTGGCCTGGAAGGACGGCATCGTCGACAAGCTGAACGGCGGCGTCGGCGGCCTGCTGAAGCGCGCCAAGTCCAAGGTGCTGACCGGCTGGGCGACCTTCACCGACGCCAAGACCTGCGTGGTGAAGACCGCCGAGGGCGATGTCACGGTCACCGCCGAGCACGTCATCCTGGCCACCGGCTCCGAGCCGGTCGAGCTGCCGTTCCTGAAGTTCGGCGGCGACGTCATCTCCTCGACCGAGGCCCTGTCGCTGGCCTCCGTGCCGCAGAATCTGGTCGTGGTCGGCGCCGGCTACATCGGCCTGGAGCTGGGCATCGCCTTCGCCAAGATGGGCGCCAAGGTCACGGTGGTGGAGGCGCAGGAGCGCATCCTGCCGCTCTACGACAAGGCCCTGACCGACCCGGTCCGCAAGTGGCTGGAGAAGCACGGCGTGATCCTGCACCTCGGCGCCAAGGCCAAGGGCCTGGGCGAAGGCGGCAAGGGCCTGGCGATCGAGACCAAGGACGGACAGGCCATGACCCTGCCGGCCGACAAGATCCTGGTCACCGTCGGCCGCCGCCCGCGCACCAAGGGCTGGGGCCTGGAGGCCATGGGCGTCGACATGAACGGGCCGTTCGTGAAGATCGACGACCAGTGCAAGACCTCGATGAAGAACGTCTGGGCGATCGGCGACCTGGTCGGCGAGCCCATGCTGGCCCACAAGGGCTCCGCCCAGGGCGAGATGGTCGCCGAGATCATCGCCGGCAAGCGCCGCAGCTTCGATCCGGTGGCCATCGCGGCGGTCTGCTTCACCGAGCCTGAGATCGTCTCGGCGGGCCTCGGCCCGAACGACGTCGAGGGCCGTGACGACGTGATCACCGCCGTCTTCCCGTTCTCGGCCATCGGCCGGGCGCTGGCCATCGAGGCGGCCGAGGACGGCGGCTTCGTGCGCGTGCTGGCCCGCAAGGACGACCACCGCATCCTCGGCGTCCAGGCCGTCGGCCAGCACGTCTCGGAGCTGTCGAACGCCTTCGCCGGCTGGCTGGAGATGGGCGCGGTGCTGGAGGACGTCGCCGGCACCATCCACGTCCACCCGACGCTCGGCGAAGCCTTCCACGAGGCGGTCCTGCGCGCGCTCGGCCACGCGATCCACATCTGACGATCTTCTCCTCCCCTGCGAAGCGGGGGAGGGGGACCACCCGTAGGGTGGTGGTGGGGGCGAGCCGACGTACGTCGGCGGCCCCGTCCTGTCGATTCGCGTTGATCCGACCGGAGCGCGCGCCGCTCGCCCCCTCCACCATGCTTCGCATGGTCCCCCTCCCCCGTTTCGCTGCGCTTCACAGGGGAGGAGAGCTCGGAACCCGAGTTCCAACCGACCGTTCCGCTTACTGAGCCCGCCCCGGCTTGTCCGCCGGAGAGCGGAGCCGGAGGAAGCGTATGTCGCTCGGTTTCATTCTGCTCATCGTATTGATCATCGTGTTGATCGGCGCCCTGCCGCGCTGGGGCTACAGCCGCGAGTGGGGCTACATGCCCAGCGGCGGCATCGGCCTGGTGCTGCTGATCGTGCTGATCCTGATCCTGCTCGGCCGGCTCTGACGCCTCACAGCTCCAGCAGCGCGTACGGCCGGCCGCACTCGGCCTGCACCACGAACCTGGCGACGTTGTAGACCGGCACGCCCTTGGGCGTGCGGCCGAAGTAGGTCCCGCGGTGGGCGTGGCCGTGGACGGCGCAGCGGATCTCGTCGAACCGGTCGATCGGCTCGGCCAGGCGCGAGCAGCCCAGGAACGGGAAGATCTCCACCGGCTCGCCGACCAGGGTCTCGGGGATGGGCGAATAGTGCATCACCGCCATGGCCCGCTCGACGCGCAGGGTGCGGATGGCGGTCTCCAGCTTGAGCGCCTCGTTGACGCTCTCCTGCACGAAGGCGCTCATCGCCGGCTCGCCGAAGGCCGAGAGCATGAAACGGCCGTAGCCGCCGACAAAGCCCTTCACCCCGGCGAAGCCGACGCCGTGGATCTCCACCGCCTCGCCGTCCAGCACGTGCACGCCGACCGAGTGCAGGATGCGGCGCACCTCGTCGGGCTGGCGGGCCTCGTAGTCGTGGTTGCCGAGCACGGCGACCACCGGAATGGTGCAGGCCTTCAGGTCGTCGGCCAGGATCTCGACCTCGACCGTGCGGCCGAAGTTGGTCAGGTCGCCGCACAGCACCAGCACGTGGGCGCGCTGATTGATCTCGGTGAACAGGTCCCGGTAGGGCTGCTGGTGGTCCTCCCCCACGTGCAGGTCGCCGATGGCGGCGACCACGACGGTCCCGTCAGGCGATGGGTTCATGACGCTCCTCCAGGCCCTTGCCGACCACGTCGGCGAAGCCGAACTCGGTGATGTCGATGACGTAGTCGCGGGGCGAGAACAGGCGGCCGCGGCAGACCTTCACGTTGGCCGGCGGCAGGTGCAGCTGGGCCTGGAGCCGCCCGATCAGCTCCTCCATCAGCCATTTGGGCACTGACGACCGCTCGGTCGGATAGGCGAAGCGGAAGTTCAGGAGGTGGACCAGCAGCACCTCCCAGTAGGGTTCCAGGTAGGCCAGCAGCCGCTCCCAGTCGATCTCGTCGTGCTTCTTGAGGATCACGTGGGCGATGTCGGCGCCGTCGTAGCGATAGCGGTCCTGGATGAAGACCTTCGACCAGATCAGCTCGGTCGGCGGGGTGATCCTCACGTCCGTACCGTAGACGCAGATGGTGTGGGTGCCCCGAAACCAGTCGTCGTTCACCGGCACCGTCGCGTTCGACATGTTGTAGATCACGTCGAAGAAGTGGTCGTCCTGCCAGACCTTGGCGATCCAGCGCTCGTCCTCGACCTCGGTGCGGTAGCCGCGCTCCTGGAAGTACGAGAGGATCTTCGGGTAGTCGCCGGCCTTGCAGAACACGTCCAGGTCCTTGGTCGGCCGCACGATCCCGGTGTAGGCGCTGACCGCATAGGTGCCCGACAGCAGGAACGGGATGCCGGATTCGACCAGCAGCCTCAGGCTCTCGGTGTAGAAGGCCTCGACCTCGGGATGGGGTTCGAGCTCGTTGGGCGTGTGGGCCGCGGTGTCTGGCATCAGCCGGAAACAGCGTCGCGCGGACCCGGTTCCGCTCGGAGAACGGCGCTTCCCAAAAGCGTCGCCTTGAGTCCCTATGCGAGCGAACGATCCGGCCCGGGGGAACGGCGCGATGGACACGGGGACTGACAAGGCGGGCTGGTCGGGCGCCGGATGGGCGCGCCTGGCGATCGGCCTGATCCAGGGCGTGGTGCTTTACGGCCTGCACCAGGCCATGCAGGCCAAGGCCTGGCCGGCGACCGAGCCGGCCCTGTTCGAGGCGCTGGTCTGCGCCTGGGCCTTCACGCCGATCGTGCTGCTGGGCGGACTGGGCGACATGCGCCGGGTGACGCTGGCGGTCTGGGCGGTGGTCGCGACCGCGCTGTCAGTGGTCATGGCCATGCACTACGTGCTGCGCGAGGGGACCGGGACGGGCGTCCAGTACCCGCACGGCGGGGCTGGCCTGTTCGCCGCCGCGGTGATCTTCATCGGCCACCATCTGGTCCAGGGCGCGGACACCGCGCGCCGGCCGATCGCGCCCTATCCGGTCTATTTCGACGCCGCCTGGAAGCACGGGGTGCAGCTGGCCCTGGCGGGGGCCTTCACCGGCGTGTTCTGGCTGGTGCTGCTGCTGGGCGCGGCCCTGTTCAAGCTGATCGGCCTCGACTTCCTTGAAAAGCTGATCCGCGAGGAGTGGTTCGCCGTGCCGGGCACGACGGTGGCTTTCGCCGCGGCCGTGCATCTGACCGACGTGAAGGCCGGGGTGATCCGCGGGGTGCGCACCGTGGCGCTGACCCTGCTCTCCTGGCTGATGCCTTTGATGGGGCTGATCGCGGTCGGCTTCTTGGCCGCCCTGCCGTTCACCGGCCTGAAGCTGCTGTGGGCCACCGGCCACGCCGCCGCCTTGGTGCTGGCCGCCGCAGCGGTGCTGATCATCCTGCTCAACGCCGCCTACCAGGACGGCGAGGACGCGAAGACGCCGACGGTGCTGAAGTGGGCCGGGCGGGTCACCGCGCTCGCCGTCGCCCCGCTGGTAGCCATCGCCGCCTACGGCGTGTGGCTGCGCGTCGGCCAGTACGGCCTGACCCCCGAACGGGTGATCGCCTCCGCCTGCGCTCTGGTCGGGGCCTGCTACGCCGTGGGCTACGCCATCGCCGCGCTGAAGCCGGGCGCCTGGCTGAAGCCGCTGGAGGCCACCAACGTCGCCACCGCCTTCGTGGCGATCGGCGTGCTGATCGCCCTGTTCACCCCGCTGGCCGATCCGGCGCGCATCGCGGTGGCCGACCAGGTGCGCCGCCTGGAGGCCGGGAAGATCGCGCCCGACAAGTTCGACTTCGGCTTCCTGCGCTTCGACGGCGCCAAGTGGGGTCGCGCCGAGCTGGAGCGTCTGAAGGCCCACGCCACCGGGCCGAATGCCAAGGTCATCTCCGAAAAGGCGGCCGAGGCGCTGAAGCTGGAATACCGCTACCAGCGCGACGAGCAGCGTCCGCGGTTCGACGCCGCCCGGATCACCGTCTGGCCGAAGGGCCGGACCCTGCCGGAGAGCTTCGTGAAGCAGGCCTGGGACGCCGGCGACGGCTGGTCGCCCTGCATCCAGGGCGGCGACCGGAGCTGCGACGCCTTCTTCGCCGACCTCGACGCCGACGGGACCGAGGAGGTCCTGCTCAGCCCCGGCTACCAGCTGAACGTCTATCGCCTGACCGACGGCCGCTGGAAAAAGGCCGGCGACCTGAACGCCGGCGGCTGCTCGGGCGTGCTCGAGGCCCTGAAGGCCGGCCAGTTCAAGGCGACCGAGCCGAAATGGAAGGACCTGGAGGTCAACGGCCAGCACCTGCGCCTGCAGGCCGACGGCTGCGAGCCGATGCCGGAGGTGAAGACGGCGAAGTGAGAGCGGGCCGCCGCCCTGGCCGTCACTCCGGGGCGTGGCAGACGAACTCCACCAGCCGCCCGTCGGGGTCGCGCAGGAAGCTGGCGTAATAGTGGGCGTGCACCTGGGGCATCAGGGCGGCGGGGCGGTCGAGCTTCCCGCCGGGCGCGTCACGCCCCGCCTCGAAGCAGGCGCCCACCAGGGCCCGGGTCGGAGCGGCGAAGGCGTAATGCGCCTTCTCGGCCGTGGCCGCGCCGTGGACCAGGAAGAAGTCGAGGCCGTGGTCGTCGCCGAACCCCTTCTTGATCTCCTCGTCCACCTTCAGGCTGTAGCCCAGCGGCGCGAGCACCCGGGCGTAAAAGGCGGTCGCGAGATCGAGCTGTTGGGTGCGCAATTCAAGATGGTCGAGCATGACCGCGTTCCACGCTGGCTGTCGGGAGGAAGCGGCACCATATCGGCGCCGTCGTGCGGAAGGGGCGCAAACTCAGGCCCGTGCTTGCGCGAAATCGTCATGGAGGCGAGGGGGAGCCGATGATCGACAGCTTCGACGCGCGCCTGCTGGCTGCGCTGCAGGCGGACAACCAGCAGACCGGGGCCGAGCTGGCGGACCAGGTGGGGCTCTCGTCGGCCGCCTGCCTGCGCCGCGCCCAGCGGTTGCGGGAGCAGGGGGTGATCACCGCCGACGTGGCGTTGGTCGCGCCGGAGAAGGTCGGACGCGGCCTGACCATGATCGTGCTGGTGGAGCTGGAGCGCGAGCAGGCGGAGCGGGTCGAGGCCTTCAAGGCCGCGATGGCCGCCGCGCCCGAGGTCATGCAGTGCTGGTACGTGACCGGGCGGGCCGACTTCGTCCTGACCCTGACCGTGCGCGACATGGCCGACTATCAGGCGTTCACGGCGAGGTTCTTCGACGATCCCAACATCCGGGGTTTTGAGACCCTGGTCGCCATGGACCGCGTCAAGTTCGGCGGCGCCGTGCCGGTCGGCTAGCCCCGCTCAGCCTTCCGCCGCGAACGCCAGGTGGTGCAGCACTACCGCGCTGGTCGCCGCCACGTTCAGCGAGTCGAACCCGCCGGCCATGGGAATGCGCACCGAGCGCGTGCGGGCCAGCACCTCGGCCGGCAGGCCGGGGCCTTCCGTGCCGAACAGGGCCGCGACCTTGGCCGGCCGGCGCAACTGCGACAGCACGGTCTCGCCCGACGGGCTGAGCGCGATGGTCTCGAAGCCGTGGGCGGCGAGCAGGGCGACTGGATCGACGCCGGGCGCAAGCCGGGTCCACGGGACCAGCAGGGTGGCGCCGACCGAAACCCGGATCGCCTTGCGGTACAGCGGATCGCAGCTGGTCGCGTCCAGCAGCACCGCATCGGCGCCGAAGGCGGCGGCGTTGCGGAACACGCCCCCGACATTGTCGTGGTTGGCCAGGCCGCACAGCACCACCACCGTCGCCCGCGCGGGCAGACCGGCCAGCAGGTCGTCCGGCGAGGGCGGGGGCGCCCGTTCGCCCACCGCCAGGATGCCGCGGTGCAGGTGGAAGCCGGCGACGGCGTCCAGCACCGGCTGGGCGGCGACATAGACCGGGACCTCGTCGGGCAGCTCGGCCAGCAAGGGCTCCAGCCTGGCGCGGCGCTTCTCGGCGATCAGCACCGAGGCCGGCCGGTGCGTAGACAGCCGGATCAGCTTTTCCAGCACCACCTCGCCTTCGGCCATGAAGCCGTCGCGGCCCGCCAGGTCGCGCTCGCGCACCTCGCGGTACGGAACTGCGCGCGCATCGTCGGGGTCGGTGAGGGGGACGTAGGTGGGCAAGCGGGCCTCGCGGATCGGCGACCGCTACGTTTCCGGCCGCTTCGGCGCAAGCCCGGTTGTCCTGCGGCCCGTCGCAGGGTTTGATCCGCGCCCTTCGTCGCAGCCGGGAGTGAAGTCGGTGGCCTGGGAGTTCTGGATCGACCGTGGCGGCACCTTCACCGACGTGGTGGCGCGCGCCCCCGACGGCTCGCTGACCACCCGCAAGTTCCTGTCCGAGAACCCCGGCCGATACCGCGACGCGGCGGTGGCCGCCATTCGCGATGTGCTGGGCGACAGCGGCGACGCCATCGCCGCGGTGAAGATGGGCACGACCGTCGCCACCAACGCCTTGCTGGAGCGCAAGGGCGAGCCGACCGTGCTGGTCACCACCCGGGGCTTCGCCGATGCGTTGAGGATCGGCTGGCAGAGCCGCCCGGAGCTGTTCGCTCGCAACATCGTCCTGCCCGACCTGCTCTATTCCGAGGTGGTCGAGGTCGACGAGCGGGTCACCGCCGACGGCGAGGTTCTGGCCCCGCTGGACGAAGCCGCCGCCCGCGCCGCCCTGACCGCGACCCACGCCAAGGGCTTCCGCGCCGCGGCTGTCGTGCTGATGCACGGCTGGCGCTTCCACGACCACGAGGCCCGCCTGGCCGAGATCGCCCGCGAGGTCGGCTTCGAGCAGGTCTCGGTCAGTCACGAGGTGGCCGCCCTGATCAAGCTGGTCGGCCGCGGCGACACCACGGTGGCCGACGCCTACCTGTCGCCGGAGCTGCGCCGCTATGTCGACCAGGTGGGCGACGAGCTGGGCCGCGAGGTGCGCCTGCTGTTCATGCAGTCCAACGGCGGCCTGGCCGAGGCGCGCAGCTTCCGCGGCAAGGACGCGGTGCTGTCGGGCCCCGCCGGCGGCATCGTCGGCATGGCCGCCACCGCCGAGCAGGCCGGGTTCGAACGGGTGATCGGCTTCGACATGGGCGGCACCTCCACCGACGTGTCGCACTACGCCGGCGAGTACGAGCGCGCCTACGAGACCACGGTGGCCGGGGTGCGCCTGCGCGCGCCCATGCTGCACATCCACACGGTGGCGGCCGGCGGCGGCTCGATCTGCAGTTTCGACGGCGCGCGCTTCCGGGTCGGGCCGGAGTCGGCCGGGGCCGTGCCGGGGCCGGCCTCCTACCGCCGCGGCGGGCCGCTGACCGTCACCGACTGCAACGTCATGCTGGGCAAGGTTCAGCCGGCCTTCTTCCCGCACGTGTTCGGCGAGGGCGGCGACCAGCCTCTTGACCGCGATGTCGTGGAGCGGAAGTTCGCCGAGCTGGCGGCCGACGTTTCGAAGGCGACCGGGCGCGAGGTCACGGGCGCCGAGGTCGCCGACGGCTTCCTCACCGTCGCCGTCCACAACATGGCCGAGGCCATCAAGAAGATCTCGGTCCAGCGCGGCTACGACGTCAGCCGCTACGTGCTGGCCTGCTTCGGCGGCGCCGGCGGCCAGCACGCCTGCCTGGTCGCCGACGCGCTGGGCATGACCAAGGTGATGATCCATCCGCTGGCCGGGGTGCTGTCGGCCTACGGCATGGGCCTGGCGGCGCTGCGGGTCCTGCGCGAGGCCACGGTCGAGGCGCCGCTGGAGACGGCCGGCGAACTCGCCGCCCAGGTCGAAGCCCTGGGCGAGGCCGCCCGCGCCGCCCTGGTCGGCCAGGGCGTGCCGCTGCGCTCCACCGAGGTGCTGACCCGCGCCCAGGTGAAGTACGCCGGCACCGACTCGGCCCTGACCGTGCCGTTCGGCTCGGCCGACGAGCTGAAGGCCGCCTTCGAGGACGCCCACCGCCGCCGCTTCGGCTTCGTCGCGCCGGAAAAGGCGCTCATCGTCGAGCAGGTCTCGGCCGAAGCGGTCGGCCAGCCCCAGGGCGGCGGCGTGCCGGCGGCCGAGGTTTCCGGGACCGGCCACGACCCGATCGCGCGGGTGGACGTGCGTATGGCGGGCGTCCACCACGACACCCCCGTCTACGACCGCGAGACCCTGGCCGTGGGCGTCGAGATCAACGGCCCCGCCATCGTGCGCGAACCGACCGCCACCACCGTGGTCGAGCCCGGCTGGCGCGCCACGGTCGATGCGCACGCCAACCTGATCCTGGAACGGACCGTGCCGCTGGCCGGGACCAAGGCGGTCGGCACCGACGTTGATCCGGTCATGCTGGAGGTGTTCAACAGCCGCTTCATGGCGGTGGCCGAGCAGATGGGCTTCGCCCTTCAGAACACCGCCTACTCGGTCAACATCAAGGAGCGCCTGGACTTCTCCTGCGCTCTGTTCGACGCGACCGGGGCCCTGATCGCCAACGCCCCGCACATCCCGGTGCACCTGGGCTCGATGGGCGAGAGCGTGCGCACCATCCTGCGTTCGCGGGGCGAGGCGCGCGACGGCCGCGGCCTGAAGCCCGGCGACGTCTACATGCTGAACGCCCCCTACAACGGCGGCACCCACCTGCCGGACGTCACCGTGATCACCCCGGTGTTCATGCAAGGCGACGCGGAGCCTGCCTTCTTCGTCGCCGCCCGCGGCCACCACGCTGACATCGGCGGCGTCACGCCGGGCTCCATGCCGCCCATGAGCCGCACGGTGGAGGAGGAGGGCGTGCTGATCGACGACTTCCTGCTGATCGACCAGGGACGGCTGTGCGAAGTCGAGACCCGCGCGCTGTTGGGCTCCGGCCGCTGGCCGTCGCGCAATCCGGACCAGAACCTCGCCGATCTGAAGGCCCAGGTCGCCGCCTGCGCCAAGGGGGCGGAGGAGCTCAAGGCCATGGTCGCCCAGTTCGGCCGGCCGGTGGTCGACGCCTACATGGGCCATGTCCAGGCCAACGCCGAGGAGTCCGTGCGCCGGGTGCTGGACGTGCTGCACGACGGCGCGTTCGCGGTCGAGATGGACGACGGCGCGACGATCCGGGTGCGGATCACCGTGGACAAGGCCGCGCGCCACGCCACGGTGGATTTCAACGGCACCAGCGCCCAGCTGGACGGCAACTTCAACGCGCCCCTGTCGATCACCCGCGCGGCGGTGCTCTACGTCTTCCGCACCCTGATTGACGACGCCATCCCGCTGAACGAGGGCTGCCTGAAGCCGATCGACCTGATCGTGCCGGAGGGCTGCATGCTGAATCCGCGCTATCCGGCGGCGGTGGTGGCCGGCAACGTCGAGACCAGCCAGGCGGTGTGCGACGTGCTCTACGGCGCGCTGGGCGTGCTGGCCGCCGCCCAGGGCACGATGAACAACTTCACCTTCGGCGACGACCGGCGGCAGTACTACGAGACCATCTGCGGCGGCTCGGGCGCGGGCCCGGACTTCGACGGCGCCTCGGCCGTGCAGACCCACATGACCAACTCGCGCCTGACCGACCCGGAGGTGCTGGAGACCCGCTTCCCCGTGCTGGTCGACGCCTTCTCGATCCGCCGGGGCTCCGGCGGCGCGGGCGCCCACCGCGGCGGCGACGGGGTGGTGCGCAAGATCCGCTTCCTGGAGCCGATGACGGCGGGGATCCTCTCCAACCGCCGCCGCGTGCCGCCGTTCGGCCTGAAGGGCGGCGAACCGGCGGCGGTCGGCGTGAACCGGGTGGAGCGCGCGGACGGGACGGTCGAGAAGCTGGCCGGCACCGCGGCGGTCGAGATGGCCCCCGGCGACGTGTTCGTGATCGAGACGCCCGGCGGCGGCGGGTATGGGAAGTCCTGAACCCTCTCCCCCGCGCTTGCGGGGGGGAGGGCAGGGTGAGGGGGACCTTTCCGCCGCACGACGGCTGACGTCGAGTTTCCTGCCCTCTCCCGCCCAGGCGGGAGAGGGTTCATCTCGTCACCTCACATACGACGCCGCGTTGATGTCGATGGTCGTGCCGGTCGCGTGGTCGGCCAGGCCGCTGGCCAGGAACACCACGGTGGGCGCGACGTCCTCCGGCTCGGTCAGGCGGGCCAGCGCGATGTCGTTGACCGCGTAGTCCTCGCCGTACTGGTCGATGAAGTCCTGGGCCATCTCGGTGCGGGTGAAGCCCGGCGCGACCACGAAGGCGGTCACCCCGGCCTTGCCGAAGCCGCGCGCGATCGAGCGGGTCAGGGCCACCATCCCGCCCTTCGAGGCTGCATAGGCCAGGTAGTCGGGGGTGTCGCCGCGGAAGGCCGCGCGCGAGGCGATGTTGACGATGCGGCCGCCGCCGTGGGCCTGGAAGTGCGCCACCGCCGAGCGGCAGAGCAGGCCCGCGGCGGTCAGGTTCACGGCCATTGTCCGCTCCCAGTCCGCCAGCCAGGTCTCGCTGTCCACCGGCGAGCCGATCGCCACGCCGGCGTTGTTGACCAGCACGTCCACCCGCCCGAACCGGTCGGTCACCTCTTTCCATAGCCGCGTGCAGGCGGCCGGATCGGCCAGGTCCGCGCCGAACGGCTCGGCGCCGCCGCCGAGCTCGGCCGCCAGCGCTTCCGCCTCGGCCCGCTTCCTCGCGTAGTGCACCGCCACGCGCGCGCCCGAGGCGGCCATGGCCCGGGCGATCGCAGCCCCGATGCCGCGGCTGGCGCCGGTGACCAGCACCGTCTTCGTCGCAAGATTGATCTGCATTGATGGCGTCCCCGCAACCGCGTCGCTTCGAGCCGTAGCGCATTCGCCGAAAGCGCGCGATGGTGCCGCCGTGCACTCAGGGGAGGGCCATGCTGGTTCTGTTGGGAATTGCGGTGGTGGTGGTCGGCTTCGTCGCCCGCCTCAATCCGCTGCTGGTCATCCTGGCCGCCGCCCTGGTGACGGGCGTGGCCGCCGCCTGGGCCCCGGGCGTGAGCGTCCAGGACCTGCTCTTGGCCGCGCAGCACACGGTCGAGGCCTTCGGCAAGGCGTTCAAGGAGAACCGCTTCGTCAGCGTGGTCTGGCTGGTGCTCCCCGTCATCGGCCTCCTGGAGCGCGCCGGCCTGCAGGAGCGCGCCCGCACCCTGGTCTCCAAGGTCGCCGCCGCCACGACGGGCCGCCTGCTGCTGATCTACCTTGTCATCCGCCAGATCGGCGCGGCCGTCGGCCTGAAGGACCTGGGCGGCCACGCCCAGATGGTCCGCCCGCTGGTCGCCCCCATGGCCGAAGGCGCGGCCGAGAACCGCTACGGCGCCCTGCCGGACAAGACGCGCTTCCGCATCCGCAGCTTCGCGGCGGCGACCGACAACATCGGCCTGTTCTTCGGCGAGGACATCTTCATCGCCATCGCCTCGATCCTGCTGATCAAGGGCTTCCTCGAGCAGAACGGCATCTTGGTCGAGCCGCTGCACCTGTCGGTCTGGGCCATCCCGACCGCCATCGCCGCCCTGCTGATCCACGGCTTCCGCCTGGCCATGTTCGACAAGCGCCTTGAGCGTGAGCTGGCCGCCGCGCCGGCCCCGTCGGGCGCGCCGCAGCCGGAGGCCGCGGAATGATTACGCTCGATCACGTCTACGTCCTGGCCGGCGTCATGTTCGCCGCGGTGGCGCTGCTCAGCGTCCGCGACAAGGCCAACCCCAAGCGCATCCGCACCGGTCTGTTCTGGGGCCTGCTGGCGCTGAGCTTCCTGATCGGCGGCCAGCTCTCCGACCTCGGTAACGGCGTGCTGGTCATCGGCCTGGCCCTGCTGGCCGGCTTCGGCGGCCTCGGCAAGGGCGCGCCCGTCACCACCACCCCGGAGGAGCGCCGGGCCAGCGCCGAGAAGCGCGGCGACGGCCTGTTCCTGCCGGCCCTGATCATTCCGGTCACGGCGCTGGCCGGCACCTTCGTGTTCAAGACGTTGGTGGTCGACGGCCACCCGGTGGTCGATCCCAAGCAGGCGACCCTGATCTCGCTGGCGCTGGGCGTGATGCTGGCCCTGTCGGCAGCCATGCTGTGGCTGCGGCCGAAGCCGTCCGCGCCGCTGCAGGAGGGCCGCCGGCTGCTCGACACCATCGGTTGGGCCGCGATCCTGCCGCAGATGCTGGCCTCGCTGGGCGCGGTGTTCGCGCTCAACGGCGTCGGCGACGCGGTCGGCCAGCTGGTCGGGACCTACCTGCCGCTGGACACGCCCATAGCGGCGGTGGCGGCCTATTGCCTGGGCATGGCCCTGTTCACCGTGGTGATGGGCAACGCCTTCGCCGCCTTCCCGGTGATGACCGCCGCGGTGGGCCTGCCGCTGATCGTCGGCAAGTTCGGCGGCGATCCGGCCGTCGTCGGCGCCATCGGCATGCTGTCGGGCTTCTGCGGCACCCTGCTGACGCCCATGGCCGCCAACTTCAACGTGGTGCCGGCCAACCTGCTGGAGCTGCCGGACCGCAACGCCGTGCTGAACGGGGTGATCCGCGCCCAGATCCCGACCGCCCTGCCGCTGCTCGCGGTCAACGTCCTGCTGATGTACCTGCTCGCCTTCCGATGACCCTCGATCTCTCGACCGCCTCGCGGTTCGCCTCCATCGCGCTCGGCCACGTCGTTCGCGAGTACCCGCACAAGCTCGACCACGTCATGGCCGGGCCGCACGACGTGCGCGAGCCGCACGACCTGCACCCGGTGTTCTACGGCAGCTTCGACTGGCACAGCTGCGTGCACGGCTTCTGGCTGCTGATGCGGCTCTACCGCCGCTTCCCGGACCTGCCCGAGGCCAAGCGCATCCGCGACCTCGCCAACGCCCAGTTCACCGCGGAGAAGGTCGCCGTCGAGGTCGCCTACCTGGCCCGGCCCGAGAGCCGCGGCTTCGAGCGCCCGTACGGCTGGGCCTGGCTGCTGATGCTGGCCGCCGAGCTGGAGCGGCACGAGAGCGTCGAAGGCCGCCGCTGGGCGCGGACGCTGAAGCCGCTGGCCCTGGCCTTCGCCGACCGCTTCGTCCAGTTCCTGCCCAAGGCCACCTATCCGGTGCGGGCCGGCACCCATTTCAACACCGCCTTCGCCCTGGCGCTCGCGATCGAATACGCCGACCTGGTCGGCGACGACGGCCTGGGCGCCCTGTGCCGCGAGCGGGCGCTGGTCTGGTACGGCCGCGACGCCGGCTGCCAGGCCTGGGAACCGTCGCAGGACGACTTCCTCTCGCCGGCCCTGGTCGAGGCCGAGTGCATGCGCCGGGTGCTGGACGGGGCCGACTTCCGCGCCTGGTTCGGCCGCTTCCTGCCGCAACTGACCGAGGGCGAGCCCGCGACCCTGTTCCGCCCGGCCGTGGTCAGCGACCGCACCGACGGCAAGATCGCCCACCTGGACGGCCTGAACCTGTCGCGCGCCTGGTGCTGGCGCGGCATCGCCTCGGCCCTGGAGGCCGGCGATCCCGTCCGCGAGATCGCCGCCCGCGCCGCCGAGCTGCACCTGGACGCCAGCCTGCCGCACGTGGCCGGCGACTACATGGGCGAGCACTGGCTGGCGACCTTCGCCCTGCTGGCGCTGGAGGGGTGAGGGCCTAAGGGACGGCGGCTGGCGCTACGGTTGCGCCTCCGATAGCTTGGCTGAATACCAACGGGATTCAGTCATGATTGCGGTCGTCGTCGTTCTCGTCCTCATCGCCCTGGCCGGCTTTATGGTCATGGGCGGCTACAACCGGCTGGTGGCGCTCGACCAGGCCGCCAACCAGGCCTTCGCCGACATCGACGTGCAGCTGAAGCAGCGCCAGGACCTGATCCCCAACCTGGTCGAAACGGTGAAGGGCTACGCCGCGCACGAGAAGGGCACGTTCGAGGCGGTCACCGCCGCCCGCACCGCCGCCGCCTCGGCGACCAGCGTCGACCAGAAGGTCCAGGCCGAAGGTCTGCTGGGCGCCGCGCTCGGCCGGCTGGTCGCGGTGGCGGAGGCCTATCCGGAGCTCAAGGCGGACCGCAGCTTCGTGCAGCTGCAGGGCGAACTCTCCGACATCGAGAACAAGCTCGCCGCCGCGCGCCGGTTCTTCAACAACGCCGTGTCGGAGTTCAACGCGGTGCGCCGGCAGTTCCCGACCGTGCTGTTCGCGGGGGCGTTCGGCTTCGCCGCCGACCGGGCCTTCTTCGGCGTGGGCGAGACCGAGCGCGCGGCGATGACCGCCGCGGCCCCGCAGGTCAAGTTCGGGACCTGACCGCGTGCAGGCCGTCGGCCTCAAGACCCATATCTGGAACAACAATCTGAAGTCGGTCCTGCTGCTGGCCGGCTTCCCGGTGCTGCTCGTCGCCCTGGTCTGGGCGGTCGAGCTGGGCCTGATCGGGCCGGGCGTGCTGCCCTCGAGCGGCACGATGGAGGGCGACCTCGGGAGCGCGACCGTCCTGCTGCTGGTCACCGCCCCCCTGGCCCTGATCGCCGCGGGCCTCTGGTACGCGATCGCCTTCTACGCCCACCAGGGCATCATCGACGCCGCCACCGGGGCCCGGCGGGTGAGCCGCGCGGAGCAGCCCGAGCTCTACAACCTGCTCGAAAACCTGTGCATTTCGCGCGGGCAGCCCACGCCCGAGCTGCGGCTGGTCAATTCCGACGTGCTGAACGCCTGGGCCAGCGGCCTGTCGGACCGACGCATGGTGATCACCGTCACGCGGGGCCTGGTCGAAACCCTGGACCGCGACGAGCTGGAGTGCGTGCTGGCGCACGAGCTGACCCATGTGATCAACCGCGACGCCCGGCTCTTGGTGGTGGCGGCGATCTTCGCGGGCGTGATCACCCTGCTGGCCCAGTTCATCTATCGCGTGCTGGGCAGCTCTGACGGCCGCACCTTCCGCCGTTCGCGCAGCCGCGACAGCAACGGGAACGGCACGGCCCTGGTGCTGATCGCGCTGGCCGTGGCGGCGGTCGGCTATCTGCTGGCTATCGTGATCCGCTTCGCCATCTCGCGTGGGCGCGAGTACGTCGCCGACGCCGGGGCGGTGGAGCTGACCAAGAACCCCGACGCCATGATCGGCGCTCTGCAGAAGATTTCGGGCCGCTCTCAACTCGACGCGCCCGACGACATCCAGGCCATGTTCATCGACAACCACGAGCAAGGCTTCGCCGGCCTGTTCGACACCCATCCGCCGATCGCCGCCCGGATCGAGGCGCTGGTGCGCTACGCCGGCGGGCGGCCGCCGGAGCTCGACGAGGTCGGAACCGCCGTGCCGGTGTTCGGCCGGCGCGGCGCGGGCTGAGACCCGGAGGACGTACGCCATGCTGAGAACGTTCGTGCGCGGACTTGTCGTCGCCGGCCTGGTCGCGGTGCTGGCGGTCGGCGGCGCGGCCCTGGCGGGCTCGGCGCATCGCTACGACGTCTACATCTTCAGCGCGCCCGGAGGCGGCGACACCTACGCGATCAGCGGGCGTGGCCGGGCCACGGCGGTGGAGGTGCGAGGCTGCACCGCGCGCCCGGTCGCCGATCCGAAGGCCGCCGTGTCGAGATACCGGGCGATGCGTCGCCAAAAGGACGCGCACGTCGTCACCGTGGTCGGCCCGGGCTCTCGCGTGGAGCTGAGCCCCTGCGCGACGCGGGCCGAGGAGCAGGGCCGCGAGGAACCCGCCCTGGTCGTCATCCGGCGCGCCAGCGAAACGCAGGCGCGCAAGATCCTCGACGACATCGACGCGCTCTCGCCCGCCATGCGCGCGGAGATGCGCCAGGCGGTCGAGCTCTGACGGCGGGCTGGCCGGCGGCCAGCCCGCGGAACGGTCAGCCTACTTCTTCGCCGCTTCCTCGACGTGCGGCGCGGTCGAGACCAGCTCCACCTGGAACACCAGAGTGCTGTCGGCCGGGATGTAGGCCTTGCCGGTCGAGCCGTAGGCCAGGTGGGCCGGAATGTAGAGCTCCCACACGTCGCCCGGGCGCATGCGCTGCAGGCTGGCGATCCAGCCGGGGATCAGCTTCTGCAGCGGGAAGGTGGTGGTCTCTTTCCCCTCGCCCGGCGAGGTGTTGAACACCTGGCCGTTCAGGAACCGGCCCAAATAGCGCACGGTGACGTCGTCGCCGCGCTGCGCGCGCGCGCCGTCGGCCGGGCCCGACCTCAGCACCTTGTACTGCAGGCCGGGCAGGCTCACGACGCCGGGCAGGCCGGCGTTGGCGGTCAGGAATTCGCGCTCGCCGGCGGCCTGGTCCCAGACCGGGGCCGGGTCCGCGCCGGGCTCCGAGCGGGCCAGCAGGGCGGCCAGCTCGTCCTTCCAGAACACCGCCCAGGTGTGGGTGCCGTGGCCCTTGCCCTCCGGGCCGGCCGGGATCAGCACGTAGCGGCCGTTCTTGATCCGCCCGGCCTCGCGCTCGGCGATGCCCAGCTCCGGCGGATTGATGAAGTCGTCGGCCGAGTTCACCCAGGTCACCGGCGCGGTGATGGTCTCCAGCTTGGCCGACGGGTCGTAATTGCGCGACGCGTTCAGCTGGTAGAGCAGGTCGTTGGCGTCGAGCCCGCCGATGGCGGCGTTGAAGCGCTCGTCCAGATAGGCGTCGGCCGCGTCGCGGGTCGGCGCGGCGGCCTGCAGCGGGATGGTCGCCGAGCCGGCCAGGATCAGCAGGTCCTGGGCGGTGCGCAGGCCGGCCGTCGGCTGCTGGGTGTAGTCGCCGCCCTTCCAGGCCGGATCCTGGCGGATGGCGTCCATGGCCATCTTCCGCCACAGGCGGTTGCGCCCGGCGATCTGGGTCGGCTGGCAGGCCAGCGGCATCAGGGCGTCGGAGAAGGTCGGATAGGTCTCGGCCCAGACGAAGGCGTGCATGCAGCCCATCGAGGTGCCGGCCAGAAGGCGCAGCTTGTCCACGCCCAGGCCCTTGGTCAGCAGGGCGTGCTGGGCGGCGACCATGTCGTCGTAGTCGTAGGACGGGAAGCGCGCGTGCAGGCCGTCGCTGGGCTTGGACGACTTCCCGTGGCCGATGCCGTCGGGGAGGATGATGTAGTACTTGGCCGGGTCCAGCAGGCCGCCCGGCGTGAACAGCACGTCCCTGAACTGGGGCCGCAGGAACTGCTGGCCGGTGCCGCCGGTGCCGTGCAGCACCATCACCGCGTTGACGATCCGGCCGCTCTTGTCCCGCTTGGGCTGGCCCAGGGTGGTGTAGTGCAGCTTGAGCTCCGGCAGGGTCTCGCCCGAGGCGAAGCGGAAGTCGCGCACGACGAAGTCGTGCTCCTCCGGTTGCGGCGTCTGCGTCGGGGCCTTCGCCTGGGTCGGGGCCTTGGTTTGGGCGGCCGCCGCGCCGGCGCCGCAGATCATGGCCAGCGCGATCGCCGCCCCGGTGAGAATGCGCATTAGTTGGGTTCCCCGCTATCGCCCCCATCTTATCCACGGCTGCGCCCGCTCCGGAAGCGGGCGGCGCGCAGGATTCCTCCGTATGCGGCCGGACGGCCTTAAACACGCCCCGATCATGCGTACGGGTGCTTCGGGGGAGGCGACGTGGGCCAGATCGATCGAGCAGGAAAGCTTAGCGGCGTCGCCGTTCTGACCGCGGTCGCCCTGGCCGCGGCCGGGTCGGCGTGCGCGGACAGCGTCAAGGTCGCCACGCCCTCGGCCAGCGTCTCGGCCCGCGACGGCGCGCTCGAATCCTACGCCCTCGGATTATCCGGCGACTGGTGGATGGCCGGCCGGTCAGGCGGCTTCGCCTCCGGGGTGGAAGGCCAGGACCTGCGCGATCCGGCGGTCTGGACCCGGTTGCGCAGCGGTACGGCCGAGGGCGGCGTCCGCTGGTCGGGCGACCAGCCGCAGGTCGACCTGGGGTTCAGCTGGCGCGCGCCGGTCGGCATGCTGCCCAGGCGCGACTTCGTCAGTCTGTCGCCGACGGTGGACTGGACGCCGCAGGGCGAGGCGCTGGCCCTGCGCTCGGAACTCGGCGTCGCGCATCTGCCGAGGACGGACTTCAGCCTGCAGCAGGGCCGCGACGGCGGCCGACGCGCCGCCATGGGCGTGACGGCGCGTGTCGCCCGCGACTTCGGCGTGCGGGTGGAAGCGGCCGCCGATCAGGACGGCCGCGCCTCCGAAGTCCGGCTCCGCTTCGTGCGCTGAACCGCGTCTGCGGGGCGGGCGTCGGCCCGTGACGGTCCATTTTCCCTTGTCTGCTCTCGATTTGCGGCGGCGGCGCCCTGTGGATCAAAACATTCACACGCGCGATAGTGAGTGTTGACAGGTCCAGCTTTGCAGTTGCATCGTGAGCGTGACAGCCCGGCGTAAAAAAAGATCGGCGCTGCAAGGGGGGACAATATGAAGAGCGTTCTACTCGCGACCGCGTGCGCCGCCGCCTTGGCCTTCGCCTCGCCCGCGTTTTCCCAGAGCACGCCGGCGGCGGACGCTCCGACCACGGACAAGGCCACTGACAAGGCCGACGGCGCCAGCGACGTCGGCGAGGTGATCGTCACCGCCACCCGTCGCAACGAGCGCCTGCAGGACGTGCCGCTCAGCGTCACGGCCTTCTCGCAGAAGGAGCTGACCGCCAAGGGCATCGTCGGCTACGAGGGCCTGGCGCGGGAAACCCCGGGCGTGGTGCTGAACCGCGCCAGCGCCAACTTCAACAATTTCACCGCGCGCGGCATCGCCACCAACGGCTACGGCGCGAACCTGCAGAGCACGGTCGCCGTCTACATCGACGAGCTGCCGATCTCGACCATCGGCAACACCACCGTCCTCGATCCCAACCTGTACGACGTCGAGCGGGTGGAATTCCTGCGCGGTCCGCAGGGCACGCTGTTCGGCTCGGGCTCGCTGTCGGGCGCCCTGCGCATCCTGACCAAGAAGCCCGACCTCGACGAGTTCGACGCGAGCATGCTGGTCGACCTCGGCCTGGTCGGCGAGGATTCGTCGCTGCGCCAGCGCTACAACGCCATGGTCAACGTGCCGATCGTCGACGACAAGCTGGCCCTGCGGGTGGTCGGCTTCTACCGCGACGAGGAAGGCTACATCGACAACCTCGGCACCGGCATCAAGAACTCGAACACGCTGAAGGACTGGGGCTACCGGGCGAACCTGCTGTGGCAACCGACTGATCGCCTGTCGATCAAGTTCCTGGCCTCCTATGAGAACAGCAATCCGGAGGACGCGTCGCTGGTCAACCCGGCCCTCGGGCTCGACAAGCGGATCTCGGACCGGCCCGACCTCTATGTCGGCGAGCTGACCAGCTACAACGCCACCGTCGACTACCAGTTCAACGGCGCGCACTTCACCAGCTCGACGACCCAGTCGCAGTTCGACCAGAAGTTCTACGTCGACCTGGCCGGCACCTTCGGGGGCGCCATCGCCTTCGGCCTGGACGCCGACGGCTACCAGAACACCTTCGTCGAAGAGATGCGCCTGGCCTCCGACCCGGGCGGCAAGTGGGACTGGGTGCTCGGCGGCTTCTACCTGAAGCGCCGCCACGACGTGGACTACTTCTACCGCTCTACGCCGGAGTATCTGGCGGCGCACGGCATCACCGGCCTGCCGGACGAGTACTACCAGCGCCAGTACATGCACTTTAACTCGCACGAGAAGGCGGTGTTCGGCGAGCTGGCCTATCACTTCAACGACCAGTGGTGGCTGACCGGCGGCCTGCGCTACGGCTCGACCGACGCCCAGGGCTTCACCGAGGGCGGCTACAACAGCTACTACCTGTACTACGCCATCAACCACTTCTCCGGCCCTCTGGCGATCCTGCCGATCGCGCCCGCCGCAGGCGTCGTGGCGAAGGAGAAGGGGCCGTCCTGGAAGCTCAGCCTGTCGTACAAGCCGAGCGCGAACCTGACGACCTACGCGACTGTTTCGACCGGCTTCCGCACTCCGGTGGTCAACGGCCTACGCGGGTCGGTAAGCCTGGTTAATCCGGCCGACATCGTCATTCCCGACGGCGCGTCGTCGGACGACCTGACCAACTACGAGATCGGCGCCAAGGGGCGCTGGTTCGACGGCAAGCTTAGCGGCAGCGTCGCGGCTTACTGGATCGACTGGTCGAACATCCAGGTCCAGGCCAACCGCGTATCCGACTCGGTGCAGTTCGCCACCAACATCGGCGGCGCGGTCAGCAAGGGGCTGGAAGCGGAATTGGTGGCCCGCCCGACGGAGGGCCTGACCCTCGGCCTCAACGGCTCGCTCATCGACGCCAAGGTGACCGATCTGTCGCCGGCCGAGGCGGCCATCTCCGGCGCCGAACTCGGCGTGCGCCTGTCCGCCCCGCGCGTGCAGGGATCGATCTACGCCAACTACAACTGGTTCATCACCCCTCAAGCCGAGGCGAACGCGTCGATCGTGATGTCGCACATCGGCTCGTACCCGGGCAGCTTCCCCAACGTCCCCGGTAACCCCGGGGCGATCAGCCCGACCTACGACTTCACCGACAGCTACAACGTCGTGAACGCGACCTTCGCGGTGGCCTTCGACAAGGCGACGGTGGCCGCCTACGTCGAGAACCTCTTCGACGACCGCTCCATCAGCTACGTCCACCCGGAAGGCTTCGTGTCCAACCTCTACGCCAACGTGCGCCCGCGCACGGTCGGCGTGCGCCTGGGCTACGACTTCTAAGTCATGGACCAGAGCGCGATCACTCCGGCCGCGGCGGGCGCTGAAGCGCCCGTCGCCGGCACGGCCGCCGGACGGGGGCGGGCCGGGTTCGTCCTGGCCATCCTCGGCTTCGTCTACGTCCTGAACTTCCTGGACCGGCAGCTGCTGTCGATCCTGGCCAAGCCGATCCAGGACGAGCTGGGTGTCACCGACGGCCAGCTGGGGCTGATCAGCGGTCTGTATTTCGCTCTGTTCTACTGCCTGATCTCGATCCCGGTCGGCTGGCTGGCCGACCGGACCAATCGCGTGCGGGTGGTCGCTTTCGCCTGCGCCCTGTGGAGCGCGGCCACCATCGCCTGCGGCCTGGCCCGCACCTATCCGCAGCTGGTCGGCGCGCGCATGGCGGTGGGGGTGGGCGAGGCCGGCGGCGTGCCGCCGTCCTACGCCATCATCTCCGACTACTTCCCGTCCGGTAAGCGCGGCACGGCGCTGGGCCTGTTCAACCTCGGCCCGCCCATCGGCCAGGCCCTGGGCGTGGCCTTCGGCGCTTCGATCGCGGCGGCCTTCGACTGGCGCAGCGCCTTCATCGCCATCGGCGTGGTCGGCGTCTTCACCGCCCTGGTCGTGCTGCTGACCGTGCGCGAGCCGCGCCGCGGCGGGCTGGACGCGCCCTCCGAGGCCAAGGCTCCGGCCGAAGGCTTCTGGAAGACCTGCCGGATGTTCTTCACCCGGCCGGTGCTGGTGCTGGTCTCGCTGGCCTGCGGCGCCAACCAGTTCGTCACCTACGCCCTGCTGAACTTCGCCACCCTCTTCCTGATGCGCGAGAAGGGCATGACCCTGCAGGAAGTGGCGGTCTGGTACGCCCTGGTGGTCGGCCTGGGCGCCGGCGGCGGCATCTTCCTCGGCGGCCGGCTGGTCGACTGGCTGGCGAAGAAGTCCAAGCGCGCCTACGCCCTGCTGCCAGCCATCGCGCTGGCGCTGGCGGTGCCGTTCTTCATCGGCTTCGTCTGGGCCCCGGACTGGCAGACCGCGCTCAAGTTCCTGATCGTGCCGATGTTCCTGAACTACTTCTACCTGTCGCCGTCGGTGGCGCTGGTGCAGGAAGAGGTGCGCCCGAACCAGCGCGTCCTCTCCGGCGCCCTGCTGCTCTTGGTGATGAACCTGATCGGCCTGGGCCTCGGCCCGACCTGGCTGGGCGCGGCCAGCGACTTCCTCCGGGCGTCCTACCCGGACCACTCGCTGCAGATGGCCCTCTACACCCTCGTCCCGTTCTACGTGGTCGCGATCGCGCTGTTCCTGGCGCTGTCGGGCGCGCTGAAGCGGGAGCAAACCCGAACCGCTGGTGCTTCATGAAGCTGCGCGCCGCCCTGCTGGCGAGCCTGACCCTGACTCTGGGCCTCGCCTTCACCGTTCCCGCCGCGGCCGCTGAGCCCGGGCCCGTCGTCCACGCCCCCGCCGGGGCCGTGAAGGGCCAGGCGGCCGACGGCGTGAACGTGTTCCGCGGCCTGCCCTACGCCGAGGCGCCGATCGGCCAGCGCCGCTGGAAGCCGCCGGTTCCGGCCGCGACCTGGAAGGGCGTGCGCGACGCCGGCAAGTTCGGTCCGGTCTGCTACCAGCCGCCGTCGCGGCCGGGCAGCATCTACACCGAGCAGACCGGCCCGATGAGCGAGGACTGCCTGTCGCTGAACGTCTGGGCCCCGGCCGACGCGAAGGGCGCGCCGGTCATGGTCTGGATCCACGGCGGCGCCCTGGTCGGCGGCGCCAGCAGCCAGTCGATGTACGACGGCGCCGCCCTGGCCAAGCGCGGCGTCGTGGTGGTGTCGATCAACTACCGCCTGGGCGTGCTGGGCTATCTGGCCCACCCGGACCTCAGCGCCGAGTCGCCCGACCACGTCTCCGGCAACTACGGCCTGCTGGACCAGATCGAGGCCCTGCGCTGGGTGAAGCGCAACATCGCCGCCTTCGGGGGCGATCCAGAGAAGGTCACCGTCGCCGGCGAGTCCGCGGGCGCGCTCAGCGTCATGTACCTGATGGCCTCGCCCCAGGCGCGCGGCCTGTTCCACCAGGCGATCGCCGAGAGCGCCTACATGATCTCCACGCCGGAGCTGCGCGAGGCGAAGTTCGGCGCCCCGTCGGCCGAGCAGGCCGGCCTGGCCCTGGCCGACAAGCTGGAGGTCCGCGGCATCGCCCGGCTGCGGGCCATGGATCCCGCCGCCCTGACCATCCAGGCGCCGATCGCCGGCTACGCCCCCTGGGGCACGATCGACGGCAAGGTTCTGCCGGCCCAGTTGGTCGACGTGTTCGACCGCGGCCAGCAGGCGCCCGTGCCGCTGATGGCCGGCTTCAACAGCGGCGAGATCCGCTCGCTGCGCTTCCTGCTGCCGCCGGCCCCGGCCGACGCCGAGACGTACGTCGCCGCCATCCGCCGCGGCTACGGCCCGCTGGCCGACACCTTCCTCGGCCTCTATCCGGCGACGGGAAGCCTGGACGAGAGCATGCTGGCGACCACCCGGGACGCCATGTACGGCTGGACCGCCGAGCGGCTCGCCGCCAAGCAGGCGGCCATCGGCCAGCCGTCGTTCCTGTACTTCTTCGATCACGGCTACCCGGCCGCGGACAAGGCAGGCCTGCACGGCTTCCACGCCTCGGAGATCCCGTACGCCTTCGGCACCATGTCGCGGGCCACGCCCGTCTGGCCGACGCCGGAAGCCACGGCCGAGGAGGCCCGCTTCGGCGACGCGGTGAACGCGTACTGGGCCAGCTTCGTGCGTGACGGCGCGCCCCGCGCCGCCGGCCATCCGGACTGGCGCCCCTACGCGGAACAGCGGGCCTACATGTCCTTCGAGGACATGCCCAAGGCCAAGACCCACGTCCTGCCGGGCATGTACGAGCTGCACGAGGAGGTGGTCGCCCGCCGCCGCGCCAAGGGCGACACGCCGTGGGGCTGGAACGTGGGCGTGATCGCCCCGCCGCTGCCGGACGAGACGTCGCCCAAATGACCGACGGAGCCATGCAGCCGTTCGCGCTGACGCTCGACAAGTTCCTTGTGCACGCGTCCAAGTGGCATCCCCGGGCCGAGATCGTCACCGCCCGCGAGGGCGGGGTCGAGCGCGCCGGCTACGCCGAGGTCGAAGACCGCAGCCGGCGGATTTCGGCCCTGCTGCGCGGCCTGGGCGTCGCCGCCGGCGAGCGCGTCGCGACCCTGGCCTGGAACACCCAGGCCCACGTCGAGGCGTGGTACGCGGTCATGGGCATGGGGGCGGTTTGCCACACCCTCAATCCGCGCCTGACCGGCGCCCAGCTCGGCTGGATGGCCGAGCAGTCCGGCGCGCGCATCCTGATCGCCAGCGCCGACCTGCTGCCGCTGGCCCGCCAGATCGCCGAGCGTGCGGCGGGCGTCGAGCGCCTGCTGGTGATCGACGGCGAGGCCAAGGCGTCCCCCGCCGGCCGTCCGCTGGTCGCGGAGCTCGGCTCCCTGCTCGACCTGGTCGACGAGCGCCTGGCCTGGGGCGAATTCGACGAGACCGCGCCGTCGGGCCTGTGCTTCACCTCGGGCACGACCGGGGCGCCCAAGGGCGTCACCTACACCCACCGCTCCAGCTATCTGCACACCCTGCGGCTGCTGCAGGCCGACGTGATGGCCATTTCCGGCGCGGACACCGTGCTGCCGGTGGTGCCGATGTTCCACGCCAACGCTTGGGGCCTGCCGTTCGCCGCGCCGGCGGTCGGGGCCAAGCTGGTCCTGCCCGGGCGGCACACGGACGGGGCCAGCCTGGCGCGGCTGATCCGCTCCGAGCGCGTCACCGTCGGCGTCGGCGTGCCCACCGTCTGGCTGGGGCTGGTCGAGCATCTGGACGCGGTCGGCGACGACCTGCCCAGCCTGAAGCGCATCGTGGTCGGCGGCACGCCGCTGCCCTCCGCCCTGATGGAGCGGATCGAGCGGCGCCTGGGCGTCACCATCCAGACCAGCTGGGGCATGACCGAGCTGTCGCCGTCCGGCACAGTGGCGCCGGCCTGGGCCCGGCGCGCCGCCGCCGTGTCGGGCCGCCCGGCCATCGGCGTCGACTTGCTGATCACCGACAGCGAGGGCCGGCCGCTGCCGGAGCAGCGCGAGGTGGAGGGCAATCTGCGCGTCCGCGGCGCGGCGGTGATCGAGCGCTACTTCGGCCACGAGCAATCCGCCGTCGACGCCGACGGCTGGTTCCCGACCGGCGACCTGGCCAAGATCGACGAGGACGGCAACCTGATCATCACCGGCCGGGCCAAGGACCTGATCAAGTCCGGCGGCGAGTGGATCAACCCGGTCGAGATCGAGGCGGTCGTCGGCGCCCTGCCGGAGGTCTCGCTGGCGGCGGTGATCGGACGCTCGGACCCCAAGTGGGGCGAACGGCCCATCCTGCTGGTCGAGCTGCACGATCCGGAGGGGCTGAGCGACGAGGCCCTGCTGGAGCCGCTCAAGGGGCGGGTGGCGCCCTGGTGGGTGCCCGACGAAGTGGTCCGCATCGCCAGCATGCCGCTGGCCGCGACGGGCAAGATCGACAAAATCCGCCTGCGCACCGAATACGGCGCCGCACGCGTGGGAGACTGACCGACTTGACGCTAGCCGCTGCAAGACGGAAAGAGTTCCACGTGCCCGAAGCTGCAAAACCCAGGCGCTCCAAAAAGGCGGAGCAACGCGCCGAGACGATGGAGCAAATCCTCGACGCGGCGGAACACCTGTTTTCCAAACACGGGTTCTACGGCGTCACCCTGAAGGACGTGGCCGCTCGGGTCGGCGTGCACCACACGCTGCTGAACTACTATTTCGAAGACAAGAAGACCCTGTTCGACGCCGTCTTCGCCCGCCGCGCCGTGGTGACCAGCGAGCTGCGGATGAAGGCGCTGGACGAGTACGACGCTTCGACCGGCGGCAAGCCGACCGTCGAGGGCGCGCTGCACGCCTTCCTGGACACCGACCTGGACCTCTACATCCAGGGCGGCGAGAGCTGGAAGAACTACGGCGCGCTCGGCGCCCAGGTCGCCAGCACGCCCGAGTGGGGCGCGGCGATGATGGACGAGCACTTCGACCCGGTGGTCCTGCGCCTGATCGGCCTGCTGAAGAAGGCTCTGCCGGACTGCGCCGACGAGGACATCTTCTGGGGCTACCACTTCGTCACCGGGGCGCTGCTGCTGACCCTGGCGCGCACCGGGCGTATCGACAAGCTGTCGGGCGGGCTCTGCAAGTCCGAGGATTTCGTCGCCGTGAAGGCGCGCATGGCCTCGTTCATGGCCGCCGGCCTGCTGGCGATCTGCAAGCCGCAGGCGCCGGCCGCCGCCACCTGAACCCCTGAACATCCCGGGCGGGCCGCACGGCGCCCCTTGTCCGGACTTTACATTCACTAGCTTGTTAGTGAATTTCCAAATCGAACAGAACAGGTCTGAGTAGGGGAGGCGTTCTCATGTCGCTTAAGGATCGGGTCGCGATCGTCACGGGCGCCGGCGGCGGTCTGGGCCGCGCGCACGCGCTGTATCTCGCCAGCCAGGGCGCGCGGGTGGTGGTCAACGACCTCGCCCAGGAGGCGGCCGACCGCGTGGCCGAGGAGATCCGCGCCGCCGGCGGCGAGGCGCTGGCGCTCGCCGCTTCGGTGACGGACGAGGCCGCGGTGGCCGGCATGGTCGACCGCACCGTCGTCGCCTGGGGCCGGGTCGACATCCTGGTCAACAACGCCGGCATCCTGCGCGACAAGAGCTTCGCCAAGATGACCATGGACGACTTCCGCCTGGTGGTGGACGTGCACCTGATGGGGGCGGCGATCTGCTGCAAGGCGGTGTGGGAGCTGATGCGCGAGCAGCGCTACGGCCGCATCGTCATGACCACCTCGTCGTCGGGCCTCTACGGCAACTTCGGCCAGGCCAACTACGGCGCCGCCAAGATGGCCCTGGTCGGCCTGATGCAGACCCTGGCCATCGAGGGCGAGAAGTACGGCGTGCGGGTCAACTGCCTGGCCCCCACCGCCGCCACCCAGATGACCGAGGGCGTACTGTCCCAGTCCAGCCTCGAGTTGCTCAACCCCGCCCTGGTCAGCCCCGGCCTGCTGGCCCTGGTGGGCGAGGACGCCCCGACCCGCGCCGTGCTGTGCGCCGGCGCCGGCCACTTCGCGCGCGCCAGCGTCACCCTGTCGGAAGGCGTCTACGTCGGGGCCGCCGCCGACGCCGGCCAGCAGGTGGTGGCCAATTGGGACGGGATCTCGGACCGCTCGGGCGAGATCGTGCCGGACTACGGCTTCACCCAGGCCGAACGCGAGGTCGCCAGCGCCGGCCTCAGCGCCAAGGTGGCGTAAAGCCAACGCTGGCTCGGATCACGCCGCCGCGGCTCGGCCGCGGCGGCGTTTCAGCGCCGGTGATCAGACGGCGAGGCCCGGATCGCCTTCGAGAACTTCCTGCCGGAGCAGGGGACGTTCCCCCGCCTTCCACAGCGAGACGCGATGCGCCACGCGATAGCGCAGGGAGCCGCCGTCGTCGGTTTCGCTGCGTTCGAGCGGGATAGGGATGCAGACGAACTCGGTCTCGAGCTCATCTGGCGACGCGCGCACCGTCGTGTAGCCGTGACCGGCGTGGTCCACGAATTTGAGGTGCGGGGCGAGCTCCGGGTTGCGCGCCGCGCGCGCCTGGGCGGCGTCCCCGGTTTCCTTGAGCACGAGCGAGGACTTCACGCCGTGCATCAGGGTCATGCCCAGGCTGCACTCCATCGAGCCGTCCGGCTTGTCGTGGATGTAGAGGGCCCGCAGCGGCCGGTCCTTGGGCATGGTGAGCGCCTGCACCTCGGCCGCGCCCTGGGCCGAGATCGAGCCGGTGATGAACTCGACACCGACGGGATCGAAGGCGCGGGGCGGCAGGGTCTTGCTGGGGTAGCCGGCCCAGAAGGAATGCTTGTCGCCGGCCACGATCGCGAAGCCGGTGATCCCTTCGTCGCGGATCATATCGAAGATCTCGGCGTGCTCGACGCCGTAGGCCCCGCTCAGCACGCCGTAGCCCGCGCCCTTCGGCCACTGGTCCGAGTACGCGGCGGGCAGGTTCTGGGGATCGGTGCGCCGGGTCAGCGTGCCGAACGAATGGCCCCAGATCTTCCAGGGCGCCTTCGCGGCGCGCAGGCGCTCCTTGAACCAGGCCATCTGATCGAGGCCGAGATAGGCTTCGGGCGGCGCCTTCACATGCGGATTGGGAAACTCGAGCTCGCCGACGCGGATGGTGGCGGGGGGAGAGCCGCCCGCGTAGGCGCTGGCCTGATCCAGGATCTCCAGCATCGCCTCGGGCATGGCCCCGAACTTGATCTGCGGCAGCCCGCTGTAGTCGCCGCCGGGCGACATGAATGAGCGGTTGTCGGTCAGGATCATGTCGACGTTCCGGCCGTACCGGAACGCCCGCTTGATCTGCAGCGCGTTGACGGCGGCCAGGTTGTCCGGGTCCTGCCCGAGGCCGCGCGCGTCCAGCGTCCCGAGCGGCTTGTCGGCCACGGTCGGTGCTTCGAACACGTCCCCGCGACCGGGCTTGCGGACCCGGGCCGGCTGATACTCGTACCAGGCCTGGCTGGCCGCCACCTTGAGCTTCTGGGCCGAGCGGACCTCGCTGCCCACAGGTTGCTGGCTCTGGAAGGCGCGCCAGCTGAATTCGTGGTTGTCCCAGACGGGAACGAACGGCCACTGGGCCCGGGCGTCCTGCAGGTCCGGGTCGGACAGATAGCCGCGATAGGCCGTGCGGTAGTCGTCCAGATCGGTCGGGATGTGGAAGGCGCCGACCTTCTCGCCGTGCGGATAGCGCACGATGTCGCGCAGGCGCCGGCCCCGCTCCATGCCGCCCGGCCGTTCCTCGGGATACCAGACCAGTTCGTAGAAGAAGTCGCCCAGGTGCAGGACGAAGCCGAGCTGTTCGTCGCGCGGCTGGCGGGCGTCCTCATACTGCATGCGCCGGTAGGCGTTCATGGCGCCCTGGGTGACGTCCTGGCAGCTGACGAAGGCGAACTTGACGGGCCGGTCGTCGCCGTCGGCCGGCGCCGTCAGGGTGCGGCCGACCCGGCTGGTGTTCCCGGCCTCGTCGACGAAGCGATACCAGTACTCCCGCGCGGGCTTCAGCCCGGCCGCGAGGAAGCGACAGGTCCAGTCCGTCGCCGCGGTGACCGCGACGGCGCCGCGGGCGACCCGATTTCGAAACTGGGGATCGCTGGCGACCTCGACCGTCAACCGGTGCGAGGCGGCGCCGGCGTCCGGGGCCCGCCTAGTCCACAGGATCACGCTGTCCGGACGGGGGTCGCCCGAGGCGACGCCCTGCGGATAGAGGTCGCGACGTTCGCCGCGCGCGACGACCTTGGCCTGGGCGGAGCTCCCCCCGAACGCCAGCGCCGCGCCCAGCGCGGCGGCCTGGGCGGCGAAAGCTCGCCGCGACAGCCCAGTCTTGTCCATGGTCGCCCCGCCCGAAACGCCGCTTCCTGCCGAGCGGTCGCGCCATCGTTCCCGATTTTCGTCCCCGGGCCGCAAGTTAACTTTCGTACAGGCGGGGGCGGTCTGAAAGGCGCGGGTTTACGCGCGCGACAGGGGGCGCGGTCGCATCCGGCTTCGAAGGTGAGCGGGGCGTCTGATGCTGCGAAGCGCTATGCGCGAAGCAGTATGGCGGAGAGGGTGGGATTCGAACCCACGGTGCGCTTGCACGCACGCCGCATTTCGAGTGCGGTGCTTTCGACCACTCAGCCACCTCTCCGCGGGCGTCAGCCTCTTGGGGCGAGCGAGGGCGGATACCTACTCATACGGACTCGGTTGCGCAAGAGCGTCTGAGCATGTGCGGCGCGCAATCTTACCTTCGCGTACCGGCGGTCTTTACCGGCGCTGCTCGGAGGCGTAATAACTCACGGGTCATTTATAGCCGGAGCAACGGCGGTGAGCGTGGCGGACGGGCCGAAATGGCGTCGGCGCAAGGAGGCGCGGCCGGGCGAGATCGTGGCCGCCGCCTTCGCCGTCTTCGCTGAGAAAGGCTTCGCCGCCGCCCGGCTGGACGAGATCGCCGCCCGGGCCGGGGTCAGCAAGGGCGCGCTCTACCTCTACTTCGAAACCAAGGAAGAGCTGTTCCACGCCGTCGTGCGCGACGCGGTGGCGCCCAACGTCGCCCAGGTGCGCGCCGCGGCCGAGGCCTTCGAGGGCCCGTTCGCCCAGTTGGTCCGCGCCCTGCTGCCGATGATGGCCGCCCGGATCGTCGAATCGGGCGCGGGCAAGGTGGTGAAGATGGTGATCGGCGAGAGCCGCAACTTCCCGGCCCTGGCCCAGCACTGGCATGACGAGGTGGTCGCGCCGACGCTCGGCGTGCTGAGCGGCCTGATCGAACGGGCCCAGGCGCGCGGCGAGGTGCGCCCGGGCGACCCGCGGGTGCACGCCTTCTCCCTGGTCGGGCCGCTGATGCTGGGCGTGCTGTGGCGCGAGGTCCTGGAGCCGGTCGGCGGCGCGCCGGTCGACCTGCAGGCCCTGGCGGCCCAGCACGTGGAGACGGTGCTGGGCGGACTGCTCGCGCGCGAGGGGGGGGCGGCATGAAGAAGATGAAGCGCGTGATCGCCGTCCTGGTCCTGCTGGGCGCGATCGGGTTCGGCGCCTGGGTCTGGTGGCCGCGCGAGGGCGGGCGCTACCTGTCGGGCTGGGTGGAGGGCGACACCCTGTTCCTGTCGGCGGCGACGTCGGGGGCGGTGGCGCGGCTGGACGTGCGCCGCGGCCAGCGGGTGGAGGCCGGCGCGCCGGTGTTCCTGGTCGACCCGCAGCCCCTGGCCGCCGAACGCGCCAGCGCCGAGGCGGCGCTCAAGGCCGCGGCCTCGGAGGCCGAGGACGCCCTGAAGGGCCAGCGGCCGCAGGAGCTGGCGGTGATCGAGGCCCAGCGGGCCGCCGCCCGCGCCACCTTCCGCCAGGCCGAGGCCGACTATCAGCGCGCTGTCGCCCTGGCCAAGACCGGGTTCCTGGCCAAGGCCGGGCTGGACCAGGCCACGGCGACCTACCAGACCGCCCAGGCCCAGCTGCGCGAAACCGAAAAGCGGCTCGACGTCGCCGAGCTGGGCGCGCGCGAGGACCTGATCAAGGCCGCCCAGGCCCGCACGGCCCAGGCCGCGGGCACGCTGGACGAGACCGAAGCTCGCCTGCGCCAGCTGGCCCCGGTCGCGCCGGCGACGGGTCGGATCGAGGACACCTTCTTCCAGCCGGGAGAGTGGGTGCCCGCCAACCAGCCGGTGGTGTCGCTGATCCCCGACGATCAGGTGAAGCTGCGCTTCTTCGTGCCGGAGGGCGAGATCGCCGCCTACCGGTACGGCCGCGAGGTGGCCTTCTCCTGCGACGGCTGCGCCAAGGGGCTGAAGGCGACCATCAACTATGTCAGCCCGCGGCCTGAGTTCACGCCGCCGGTGATCTACAGCCGCGAGACCCGCGACCGGCTGGTGTTCCTGGTCGAGGCGCGGCCGACCAACCCGCGCGCGCTGACCGTCGGCCAGCCGGTCGACGTCACGCCCCTTCCGAAGGCGCCGGGCAGGTGACCTGGGCGGTCGAGGTCGAGGGGCTGAACAAGAGCTTCGGCGACAAGCACGTGGTCAAGGACGTGTCGATCCGGGTGGAGGAGGGGCGGATCACCGGCTTCCTCGGCCCCAACGGCTCGGGCAAGACCACGACCCTGCGCATGCTCTGCGGCCTGCTCACGCCCGACAGCGGGCGGGGCTGCGCGCTGGGCCTCGACATCGTCAAGGACGCCCGCGAGATCAAGCGGCGCACCGGCTACATGACCCAGCGGTTCTCGCTCTACGAGGACCTGACCGTGCAGGAGAACCTGGACTTCATGGCCCAGGTGCACGAGCTGGACCACCGCCGCGAGCGGGTGGACGCGGCGCTGGAGCGGCTGGGCCTGACCGACCGGCGCCGCCAGCTGGCAGGCACCCTGTCCGGCGGCTGGAAGCAGCGCCTGGCCCTGTCGGCCGCCACCCTGCACGAACCCAAGCTGCTGCTGCTGGACGAGCCCACCGCCGGGGTCGATCCCAAGGCCCGGCGCGCCTTCTGGGACGAGATCCACGCCCTGGCCGCCAAGGGCCTGACCGTCATGGTCTCGACCCACTACATGGACGAGGCCGAGCGCTGCCACGACATCGCCTACATCGCCTACGGCCGGCTGATCGCGCGCGGCACGGCCGAAGAGGTGATCGCCGGTTCCGGCCTGGTCACCTTCCGGGCCGAGGGGCCGGACGCCGACCGGCTGGCGGCTGAGCTGCGGGCCCGGCCGGGCGTCGAATCCGCCGCCGCCTTCGGCCTGGCGCTCCACGTCAGCGGCACCGACCGCGCCGCCCTGGAGGCGGCGATCGCGCCCTGGCGGCATGAGCCGTGGCGCTGGGAACAGGTCGAGCCGACGCTGGAGGACGTCTTCATCCACCTGATGGGCAAGGCGGAGGCGGAGGAATGAGCTTCGACTTCTCCTTCCAGCGGGTCGCCGCGGTGCTGCGCAAGGAGTTCCTGCAGCTGACCCGCGACCGGCTGACCTACGCCATGATGCTGGTCATGCCGATCGTGCAGCTCCTGCTGTTCGGCTACGCCATCAACAGCGATCCGCGGAACCTGCCCACCGCCGTGCTGGTGCAGGACCAGGGGACCTACGCCCGCTCCGTCCTGGCCGCCCTGGAGAACAGCGACTACTTCCGCATCGTCGAGACCGCGCGCACCACAGGCGAGCTGGACCAAGCGATCGAGCGTGGCCGCGTGCTGTTCGCCGTCACCATTCCCCCGGACTTCACCCGCCGCGTGGTGCGCGGGGACCAGGCCCAGATCCTGATCGAGGCCGACGCCTCGGACCCGACCGCCACCGGCGGCGCGGTCGCGGCGGCCGCGGGCCTGCCGGCCGAGGCCCTGCGCCACGACCTGAAGGGCGCGACCGCCTTCCGCGCCGGCGGGCCCGCCCCGTTCGAGGTGGTGGTCCAGCGCCGCTACAATCCGGAGATCATCACCGCCTTCAACATCGTGCCGGGCCTCCTGGGCGTGATCCTGTCCATGACCCTGGTGATGATGACGGCGCTGGGCGTCACCCGCGAACAAGAGCGGGGCACCATGGAGGCCCTGCTGGCCACCCCGGTCGAGCCGCTGGAGGTGATGATCGGCAAGCTGGCGCCCTACGTGCTGATCGGCCTGACCCAGACGGTGGTGTTCCTGACCCTGGCGCGGGCCCTGTTCGACGTGCCGATGGCCGGCGGCTGGGCGGCGCTGGGGCTGGGCGTGCTGCTGTTCATCGTCGGCAGCCTGGCGCTGGGCTTCCTGATCTCCACCGTCGCGCGCACCCAGCTGCAGGCCATGCAGATGTCGGTGTTCTACATCCTGCCCTCGATCCTGCTGTCGGGCTTCATGTTCCCGTTCTACGGCATGCCCAAATGGGCCCAGGCGCTGGGCACGGTGATCCCGGTCACGCACTTCCTGCGGGTGGTGCGCGGGGCCCTGCTGAAGGGCCTCGGCCTAGCCGAACTCTGGCCCAGCCTGACGGCGCTGGTGGTGTTCGTGGTGGTCGTCTCCGCCCTCGCCATGGCCCGCTACCGGACCACCCTCGACTGACGCGCGACACGGCGCCGCTTTTCCCCGCGCATGTTGCACGCGCGCCGCAGCCGCCGGTTTCTGTCGCGAGGGAAGGAACCCTAGCAATACGAGGCATGTTTCCGCTCCCGACCTGACCAAGGTGTGTTCGTCGGGTTGGCGTCGCGTCGCGGGAGAGCCTGCGGGCGTGACAGCAGAGGGCAAAGAGAGAGGGCTCTGAATATGAAACTCAAATTGCTGGCGGGAGCCGCTCTCGCCGCCTTCGGCGTGGCGACGGCCGCCTCGGCCGAACCCGACGGTTGGTATGGCGCGCTCGACGTCGGCTACCATCAGCCCGACGGCATCGACGCCGACTCCTCGGGCCTCACGCAGGACGACCTGCCGTACCGCTGGAGCTTCGGCGCGGACTCCGATTGGACCGCGTTCGGCCGCCTCGGCTACCGCTTCAATCCCGCCTGGCGGACCGAGTTCGAAATCGGCTACCGCCCGGGCGACGTCGACTCCGTCACCGGCGGTCCGGGCATTCCGGAAGCGCTGTGCTCGGACGCTCACGTCGCGGACCCGAGCATCTGTCCGTCGCCGAGTGGGGACCTGAACTCTTGGACGTTCATGGCCAACCTCATCTACGACTTCATGCCGGATTCGCGCTTCCGCCCGTTCATCGGCGCGGGTATCGGCGTGAACCAGGTCTCGGTGAAGACCCGCGGCGTGATGTCGACCTCGCCGGACGGCATCGTTCCTGATCCGGGCCCGGCCGTCGTCAACATCGACGACGACGACACCACCTTCGCCTGGCAGGGCCTGATCGGCTTCGCCTACGCGTGGACCGACCGGCTGAACCTGGACGTGACCTATCGCTGGCTGGGCGGCAACGACGTCGACTTCGACAGCGCCGTGTCGCCGGACGAGTTCCTGCCGTTCGCGCCGGGCACCTTCTCGGGCAACTACGAGGACCAGTCGATCACGATCGGTCTGCGTTACGCCTTCGCCCCGCCGCCGCCGCCGCCGCCGCCTCCGCCGCCGCCGCCGCCTCCGCCCCCGACGTC
>NZ_JAAIVC010000110.1 GCF_010975005.1 Caulobacter sp. 17J65-9
GCGGGGGCCGCTGCGGTCTCCGCCTCCATCCCCTCGCCGCCCAGCTCGTGCCAGCGGCCCAGCGGCAGGCCGCCGCCCGCCAGGCAGCCGTCCACCCGCGCGTCGCCGAACGGCAGCACGCCCAGAGCGGATCCGGAGCTTTCCAGGGCGGCCACGCGCGCGCGCAGGGCCGCCAGACGGGGGGCGGAGGTCATGGCCTCTTCATAACGCTTGATGTTCTTATTTTGTTCTATGTCGGCGCGCCGGAGTCAACCGACTCAATTTGCGACGAAATTCCCCGCCGCCCCGCGCGCGGGAACCTGCCGGCGGCCGCGACCGTCCCTGCGCCGAACCCTGCGGAGGCGCGCCATGGACACTGACCTCGCCGAGATCGCCGACGGGATCTACCGAATCTCGACCTTCATGCCCGAGGTCGGCGGCCCGGCCGGCTTCACCTTCAACCAGTTCCTGATCGCGGCGGAGGAACCCCTGCTGTTCCACTGCGGGCACCGCGGCCTGTTCCCGGCCGTCTCCGCCGCCGTGGCGAAGGTCACGCCGGTCGAGCGGCTGCGCTGGATCACCTTCGGCCACGTCGAGGCCGACGAGTGCGGCTCGATGAACCAGTGGCTGGGGGCCGCCCCTTCGGCCGAGGTGGCGCATGGCGCGACCGCCTGCATGGTGTCACTGAGCGACTTGGCCGACCGACCGCCGCGCCAACTGGCCGACGGCGAGGTCGTGGACCTGGGCGGCAAGCGGGTCCGCTACATGGACACCCCGCACGTGCCGCACGGCTGGGAGGCCGGCCTGCTGTTCGAGGAGACCACCGGGACCCTGCTCTGCGGCGACCTCTTCACCCACGTCGGCCGGGGCCCGGCCCTGACCGAAAGCGACGTCATCGAGCCGGCCATGGCGGCGGAGGCGCTGTTCAAGGCCACCAGCCTGGGCGTGGCGACGGTCCCGACCCTGCGCCGTCTGGCCCGGCTGAAGCCGACCACGCTGGCGCTGATGCACGGCTCGTCCTTCGCCGGCGACGGGGCGGCGGCGCTCGACGCCCTGGCCGACGCCTACGAGGAGATGATCCGCTCAGCCGAAGCGGAGGGAATTTTGCGCCCCGCTGACGCCGCGCCGCCGATTACGGGGTTAGGGTCCGCGAACTAGAGCGCGATAGCTGAAAGTGGACGCCGGTTTCAGCAGCCGTCGCGCTCTAATCAAAGAGTTCAGGAGACCGTCATGAGCCAGCCCGACGCCACCCTTTCCGGCCGCTTCAAGATCGGCGGCGACATCGAGGTCGTGCGGCTGGGCTTCGGGGCCATGCGGGTGACCGGGCGCGGCATCTGGGGACAGCCCGAGGACCGGGCCGAGGCGATCCGAGTGCTGAAGCGCGTGCCCGAGCTCGGCGTGAACTTCATCGACACGGCCGACAGCTACGGCCCCCACGTCAGCGAGGAGCTGATCGCCGAGGCGCTGCATCCCTATGACGGCCTGCTGATCGCCACCAAGGGCGGCCTGCTGCGCCCGGGCCCCGACGTCTGGAACCCCGACGGCCGGCCGGAATACCTGCGCCAGTGCGTGCACGACAGCCTGCGCCGGCTGAAGGTCGAGCGCATCGACCTGTGGCAGTTGCACCGGATCGACCCGAAGGTCCCGCGCGAGGACCAGTTCGGGGTCATCGCCGACATGATCAAGGAAGGCCTGATCCGTCACGCCGGCTTAAGCGAGGTCTCGGTCGACGAGATCGAGGCGGCCCGCAAGGTGTTCCCGGTCGCCACCGTGCAGAACCGCTACAACCTGGTCGACCGCGGCTCCGAAGACGTGCTGGACCACTGCGAGGCGCAGGACATCGGCTTCATCCCCTGGTTCCCGCTAGCCGCCGGCGACCTCGCCAAGCCCGGCGGCGTGGCCGCCGCGGTGGCCGCCGACCACGGCGCGAGCGCCAGCCAGATCGCGCTGGCCTGGGTGCTGGAGCGCAGCCCGGTCATGCTGCCCATCCCCGGCACCGGCAAGGTCAAGCACCTGGAGGAGAACGTCGCCGGCGCCGCGGTCGAGCTGACCGATGAGGAGTTCCGCCGGCTGGACGAGGCGGCGCAAGCTCTCTGAATTTGGGCGCTCTGACCCTCGCCCCGCCCCTGCGGCGGCGGGACCGTCGCCGCAGCGCCGGAAATGGCCTATAGCGGCGCGCGATGAACCCGCGCGCCGACTCCCCCGCCGTCCGCACCCCGCTCGGACCGGCCCTGATCGTCCTGTACGCCGTCGTCTGCCTGAACCTGATCGGGTTCGGCCTGGCGGTGCCGTTGCTGCCGTTCTTCGCCGAGAGCCTGCACGCGCCGGCCTGGCAGGTGACGCTAATGTTCTCGGCCTATTCGGTCGGCCAGTTCTTCGCCGAGCCGTTCTGGGGCCGGCTGTCGGACCGGATCGGGCGCAAGCCGGTGCTGATGGTCACCACCTTCGCCAACGTGCTGGGCTATGTCGCCCTGGCCTTCGCGCCGAACATCTGGGCGGCGATCGGCATCCGGCTGTTCACGGGCCTGGGCGCCGGCAACATCTCGACCATCCAGGGCTATGTCGCCGACGTCACCCCGCCGGCCGAGCGGGCCGGACGCATGGGCCTGCTGGGCGCGGCCTTCGGCCTGGGCTTCGTGGTCGGCCCGACCGTCGGGGGCCTGCTGGCCCAGCCGGAAGCCGGCCACCTCGGCTTCCGCCTGCCGCTGTTCGCGGCCGCGGCCCTGTCAGCGGCGGCGGCCGCGGGGGTGCTGCTGTTCGTGAAGGAGAGCCGCGCCAAGGCCGATCCGGCCGCCCCGCGTCAGCGCTTCCTGGCCGGCCTGCACGAGGCCCGCGCCAATCCGGTGATCTCGCGCGTGCTGCTGGTCACCTTCACCTACATGGCCGCCTTCGCCGGCATGGAATCGACCTTCGGCCTGTGGGCCCAGGCGGGCTTCCAGTGGGGCCCGCGCGAGGTCGGCATGATCTTCGGGGTGGTCGGCGTGGTCTCCGCCATCACCCAGGCCCTGCTCACCGGACGGCTGGCCCGCCGGTTCGGCGAGGCGCGGGTGCTGGCCTTCGGCATGGGCCTGTTCGGCCTGACCCTGTTCCTGCAGACCCAGCACCACACGCCGTGGATGGTGCCGGTGCTGACCGGCTTCGGCGTGTTCGGCCAGGCCCTGGCCATGCCCTCGATTTCGGCCCTGATCTCGCGCTCGTCCCCGCCGGACCGCCAGGGGGCCATGCTGGGCCTGAACATGGCCGCCGGCTCGGCCGCGCGGATGAGCGGCCCGATCGTGGCCGGGGCGCTGTTCTCCGCCTTCGGCTCGCACGCCCCGTTCTGGCTGGGCGCGGCCCTGACCGTGCCGGCCATGTTCATGGCGCTGAACGCCGGCGGCGCGTTCCGCCGCGAGCAGGAGGCCCGCGCGGCGGCCTGACCTATCGTTAAAGTTGCGGAAGGATTGCCTTCCAGCAAAGCTCGCGGCATCTATCCCGAAACGCCGGTTTTTGTAGCGGCGCAGGGGGTAGTTCCATGATCAGACGTCTTCTGGCGACGGCCGCGACCGCCGCCGCGCTGCAGCTTTCATTCGCCGCGCCGGCCCTCGCCGCTCCGCCGCCGATCGAGGCGTACGGCGCCCTGCCGGCGCTGGAGCAGGTCGAGATCTCCCCCGACGGTCAGAAGATCGCCTTCATCGCCACCGTGGGCGGCACGCGCGCGCTGGGCGTGCGCAGCCTGGCCGGCCAGGACCTGGGCGGGGTGAGGCTCGGCGACCAGAAGGTGCGCGACATCCGCTGGGGCGACGACGGGCACGTGCTCATCACCACCTCGATGACCACCAACGTCGCGTTCGCGGCCGGCGGCTACTATTTCAACAAGGGCGAGCACTACACCGCGCAGTCGTACGACATCGCCAAGCGCAGCTTCGTCACCCTGCTGGACCACGGCGCCGCGTCGGGCGCGTCGGGGGGCGGGGCGAGCCGGGTCAAGGGCAACGTCACCAACTCCAACATGGTGCTGGCCTACCCCGAGATCCGCCTGGTCGACGGCCAGCCCACCGTGCTCGTGGGCGGCTACGACAAGGAATACAACGGGGCCTGGTTCAAGATCGACCTGAAGACCGGGCAAGGGCGCCTGTTCAACGAGAACTTCGGCGTGCTGGACGAGGCCGGCCAGGTCATCGCCAAGGAGGAGTACTACGAGGACGAGGGCCGCTGGCGGCTGATGGGCCGCGACGGGACCACCTGGAAAGAGCTCTACGTCGACCAGGACGCGCGGATCGACACGCCCACGCTGCTCGGCGCGGGCCGCAAGCCCGGCACCGTGCTGCTGTGGGTCCCGGAGAAGCCCGCCAACGTCCTCTATGAGGTCACGCTGGCGACCGGCGCGCGCACCAAGCTGTCGTTCGGCGACCTCGGCGAAGGCGAACCGTTCCACGACGGACGCACCGGCCGCCTGCTGGGCTTCATGTTCCACGGCGAGGCCGACACCGAGGTGGTGTTCCTCGACGACGCGCTGGCCAAGTCCTGGGCCTCGATCCGGGCCGGCTTCAAGAACAGCCGCATCTCCATCCAGTCCTGGACCCCGGACTTCAAGAAATGGGTGATCGAGACCGAGGGCCCGAACGACGCCGGCAGCATCCTGCTGGTCGACCTGGCCGCCGGTAAGGCCTCCAAGCTCGGCGGCGCCTATCCGGCCGTGCCCGGCGACGCGGTCAACGAGGTGCGCCTGGTCCACTACAAGGCGGCCGACGGCCTCGACATCCCGGCCTACCTGACCCTGCCGCGCGGCCGCGAGGCCAAGAACCTGGCGCTGATCGTCCTGCCGCACGGCGGGCCGGCGGCGCGCGACTATCCCGGCTTCGACTGGTGGGCCCAGGCGCTCGCCTCGCGCGGCTACGCCGTGCTGCAGCCGCAGTACCGCGGCTCGGACGGCTTCGGCCCCGAGTTCATGGCCGCCGGCTATGGCGAGTACGGCCGCAAGATGCAGACCGACCTGTCGGACGGCGTGCGCTGGCTGGCCAAGGACGGCGTCATCGATCCCAAGCGCGTCTGCATCGCCGGGGCCAGCTACGGCGGCTCGGCGGCGCTGGGCGGCGCGACCCTGGACACCGGCGTCTATCGCTGCGCCTCGGCGGTGGCGGGCGTGGCCGACATCGACTGGAAAATGGCCGACCTGAAGGAGAAGGAAGGCCAGGGCGACAGCCAATCGAACCGCTTCTGGACCCGCTACATGGGCCCGCGCGAGAGCTGGGCCTCGATCAGCCCGATCAAGCACGTGGACCGGGTGACCATTCCCGTCCAGCTGATCCACGGCAAGGACGACGTCGTGGTTCCGATCCAGCACAGCTACCGCTTCCGCGACGCCATGAAGGCCGCCGGCAAGACGGTCGAGTTCACCGAACTGGGCGGCGAGGACCACTGGCTGTCGCGCGGCGAAACCCGCGTGGCCATGCTGCAGGCTCAGATCGCCTTCCTTGAGAAATACAATCCGGCGAACTGATTCGGCGAAAGCTGGGCCGCTCGATTGCTTCCGGACCCCGGCCGCGCCAGACTGCGCGACCGGGGTTATATCTTGGGGGCCCACATCATGTTCGGAAGAACTTTCGCGACCGCCGCCGCGGCCGCCGTGCTGCAATTCGCGTGCGCCGCGCCGGCCCTGGCCGCGCCGCCGCCGATCGAGGCCTACGGCCAGCTGCCGGGTCTGGACAAGGTGGCGATCTCGCCCGGCGGCCAGAACATCGCCTATATCGCCCAGGTCGGTGACAAGCGCCGCCTGGGCGTGCAGACCGTCGCCGGCCAGCCGTTGGGCGTGGTCGACCTGGGCACGGTCAAGATCCGCAGCATCAGCTGGCTCGACGACACCCACGTGGTGATCGTCCAGTCGGTCACCACCGACAAGTTCTCGGACTTCGGCGACCTGCTCGAGGCCTCCAACGGCCAGATCTACAACGTCACGACCCGCAAGTTCGCCACCGTGCTGGACAGCGCCAGCGGCGTGGGCTCCAGCCGCACCGGCGACGAGAGCGTCCTGAACCTGTTCAACAGCTACTGGGTGCGGGAGATCGACGGCCAGCGGGTGATGCTGGTCGACGCGTTCCAGACCGGCAACAGCACCCTGTTCAAGATCGATCCGGACACCGGCAAGGGCACGCCCTTCCTCAAGAACTTCGACGGCCTGCTCGACGCCGCGGGCAAGGTGACGGCGAAGTCGGAACGCCGCTTCGAGCTGGGCAGCTGGCGGCTGCTGGCCGACGACGGTGTGAAGGATCGCGAGCTGTTCGTCTGGAAGGGCGGCGAGAAGACGGTCGACTGGCCCAGCCTGATGGGCTTCGGGCGCGCGCCGGACACCGTGCTGGTCGCCATTCCCGAAAGCGGCGAGCGCGACACCCTCTACGAATTCTCGCTGAAGGACGGCGCCAAGAAGAAGCTGGGCATTCCGGCCGCCGGCGACATCTCGCCGGTGTACCACCGCGAAACCGGCCGGCTGCTCGGCTTCCACGCCGGCGGCGAAGAGCGCGACGAATACCTGTTCACCGACCCGACCCTGGCCGAGGCCTGGGCTTCGATCGAGGCCGGCTTCCCGGGCAAGCTGGTGTCGCCGCAGGGCTGGACGCCGGACTTCTCCAAGATCCTGGTCAAGACCGAAGGGAAGGACGATTCCGGCACCTACCTGCTGATCGACCGCGCGGCCCGCAAGGCGATGAAGGTCGGCTCGGCCTATCCGGGCGTGCCGGCCGAGGCGGTCAACGAGGTTAAGTGGATCAAGTACAAGGCCCAAGACGGGACGGAGATCCCGGCCTACCTGACCCTGCCGCGCGGGCGCGATCCGAAGAGCCTGCCGCTGATCGTGCTGCCGCACGGCGGGCCGGCGGCGCGTGACGTCGCGGGCTTCGACTGGTGGTCGCAGGCGATCGCCTCGCGCGGCTACGCCGTGCTGCAGCCGCAGTTCCGCGGCTCCGACGGCTTCGGCCGCGCCTTCCTGGAGGCCGGCTACGGCAAGTGGGGCAAGGAGATGCAGACCGACCTGTCGGACGGCGTGCGCTACCTGGCCGCCGAAGGCGTGGTCGATCCCAAGCGGGTCTGCATCATGGGCTGGAGCTACGGCGGCTACGCGGCCATGGCCGGCCCGACCCTGGATCCGGGCGTCTACCGCTGCGCGGTGGCCGGGGCCGGCGTCGCCGACATCCGCAAGATGCTGCTGTGGGTGAAGGGCTTCGGCGCCAAGGACTCGGAAGGCACCCGCTATTGGAAGCGCAACATGGGCGCGGCGAAGGTCGACGACCGCGGCCTCGACGCCGTCTCGCCGGCCCTGCACGTCGACCAGGTGAACGTGCCGATTCTGCTGCTGCACGGCACCGACGACACCGTGGTGCCGATCGAGCAGACCCAGCTGATGGCTGACGCGCTGAAGAAGGCCGGCAAGCCCTACGAGTTCGTCAAGCTGCAGGGCGAGGACCACTGGATCTCCAAGGGCGCGACCCGGACCCAGATGCTGCAGACGGCCATCGCCTTCATCGAGAAGAACAACCCGCCGAACTGAGCCCGGTTCTACCGGCGATTGCCCGACAGCCCCGGTCGCGCCAAGGTGCGCGGCCGGGGTTTTCTGTTCAGGGCGCCATGTTCGGACGAGCTTTCGCGACCGCCGCTGCGGCCGCCGTGCTGCAACTCGCGTCGGCGGGTCGGCGCTGGCGGCAGCGGCCGCATCATCCCAGGACCAGTCGCCGGTGCTGGGCGACGTCCAGATTTCCCCGGACGGTCAGAAGCTGCCGGCGAACCCGGCGGCCAGGCTCGGCCCCGCAAATCGCAACGTCGCGGCCGTCGCCGTCGCACCGCGGACCCAGGCGGCCCCTTGCCCCGCGGGCGGTTTCCATATAGGAAGCCCCCCTTTCCGGGATCGCCAGGCCCTAGACATGCCTTGGCGGTCCGTCACGCTACTAGAAGGGCGGACTTCGGTCCGCGGCGAAATGTCTAAGTACAAACTGAAGACCAAATCGGGCGCCAAGAAGCGCTTCAAGCTGACCGCGACGGGCAAGATCAAGGCCGGCGTGGCGGGCAAGCGTCACCGCTTGATCAGCCACAATTCGAAGTACATCCGTCAGCAGCGCGGCACCGCCGTGCTGTCCGAAGCGGATGCTCGGATCATCAAGTCCTACATGCCGTACGCCAAGTAATCAGGTCAGCGAGGAGCACGAACTATGGCCCGCGTTAAACGGGGCGTGACCTCTCACGCCAAGCACAAAAAAGTCCTGAAGCAGGCGAAGGGCTTCTACGGCCGCCGCAAGAACACCATCCGCACGGCCAAGGCCGCGGTGGACAAGGCCGGCCAGTACGCCTACCGCGACCGTCGGAACAAGAAGCGCAACTTCCGCAGCCTGTGGATCCAGCGCATCAACGCCGCCGCCCGCCTGGAAGGCTTCACCTACAGCCAGTTCATCCACGGCCTGGACGTCGCCGGCATCGACATCGACCGTAAGGTCCTGGCCGATGTGGCCGGCGCCGATCCGGCCGGCTTCAAGGCGATCGCCGACAAGGTCCGCGCGGCGCTCGCGGCCTAAGCTTCGGCCTGAACCGAACCCAGAGAGCGCCCTTTCCGCCCCGGCGGGAAGGGCGTTTTCGTTTCCGGCGTCAGGCGGCCCGGCCGCCGCCGGAAATCGCTTGCCAAGACCGCCCGCGACCGCTTGAGACGACCGTCATGACCGATCTTTCCGTTCTCGAATCCGACCTGCTCGGCGCCGTCGCGGCTGCGTCCGACCTCGCCGCCCTGGAGGAGGTGCGCGTCTCAGCCCTCGGCAAGCAGGGCTCGATCTCGGCCCTGCTGAAGGGCATGGGCGCGATGAGCCCGGACGAGCGCAAGGAGAAGGGCCCGCTGATCAACGGCCTGCGCGACCGCGTGCAGACCGCCATCGGCGCGCGCAAGGCCGCGCTCGAGGACGCCGCCCTGTCCGCCAAGCTGGCCGCCGAGCGCGTCGACCTGACCCTGCCGGCCGCGCCGCGCCGCAAAGGCTCGGTGCACCCGACCATGCAGGTGATGGACGAGCTGGTGGAGATCTTCGCCCAGATGGGCTTCGAGGTCGCCGAAGGGCCGGACATCGAGGACGACTGGCACAACTTCACGGCGCTGAACTTCCCGCCCAAGCACCCGGCGCGGGAGATGCACGACACCTTCTTCTTCAACCCGGATGAGAAGGGCGAGCGCAAGCTGCTGCGCACCCACACCAGCCCGGTGCAGGTGCGCACCATGGTCAGCCAGAAGCCGCCGATCCGCATCGTCGCGCCGGGCCGCGTGTTCCGCTGCGACAGCGACCAGACCCACACCCCGATGTTCCACCAGATCGAAGGCCTGGTGATCGACCGCGACATCAACATGGGTCACCTGAAGTGGACGCTGGAGACCTTCCTCGGCCGCTACTTCGAGACCGACACGGTCGCCACCCGCTTCCGCCCGCACCACTTCCCCTTCACCGAGCCGTCGGCGGAGATGGACGTGCGCTGCGACCGCTCCGGCGGCGAGGTGAAGGTCGGCCAGGGCGACAGCTGGCTGGAGATCCTGGGCTGCGGCATGGTCCATCCCAACGTGCTGCGCCAGGTCGGCATCGACCCGAACGAGTTCCAGGGCTTCGCCTTCGGCCTCGGCGTCGACCGCCTGGCCATGCTGAAGTACGGCATGCCGGACCTGCGCGACATGTTCGCGTCGGACACCCGCTGGCTGCAGCACTACGGCTTCAGCGCCTACGCCGCCCCGAACGCCGCCACCGGACTGGACTGATGGTCACCGACGAAGCCGATTTCGCGCCGATGCAGGACCTGCTGGAGCGCGTCCCGGGCGTCGCCTATCTGGGCGGCGGCGGCTCGGTCAGCGCCGGCTGGTGGGTCAGCCTCGACATCGACGTCGACCACCCGCTGGCCTGGCAGGTGGTCCAGCAGCTCAGCCACGTGCTGAACTTCCTGGCCCGCGAAGAGGACTGGCCGACCATCCTCACGCCGATCGCGCCGACCACCATCGGCGGGCCGAAGACCAGCCTCTCCTGGGCCATCGACGTCGGCCCCGACTATCCGCCGGCCGAATGCGCGCGCCAGCTCCAAGCCGTCCTGCCCGACCCGGTCGAGGACGAGAACGAGTGGCGCAAGCGCGACGCGGCCAACGACGACTCCGACGAGCTCTGAGACCAGAATCATGAAGTTCACCCTCTCCTGGCTGAAGAGCCACCTGGAGACCTCCGCCTCGATCCACGAGGTGGCCGAAGCCATGACCATGGCCGGCCTGGAGGTCGAGGACGTCTCCGATCCGTCCCAGAAGCTGGCCCCGTTCAGCGTGGCGAAGATCGTCGAGGCGGCCCGCCACCCGAACGCCGACCGCCTGCAGGTCTGCCAGGTCGACACCAAGGACGGCCGCAAGGAGATCGTCTGCGGCGCGCCCAACGCGCGTCCGGGCCTGACCACCATGTACGCCCCGATCGGCGCCTACGTGCCGGGCCTGGGCGTGACCCTGGTCGAGAAGCCGGTGCGCGGCGTGGTCTCCAACGGCATGCTGTGCTCGGCCGCCGAGCTGGAGGTCGCCTCCGAGTCCGACGGCATCATGGAGCTGCCGGACGACCTGGCCGTCGGCACCCCGGCCGCGCAGGTGTTCGCCGCCGAGCCGGTGATCGACTTCGAGGTCACCCCCAACCGCCCCGACTGGCTGGGCGTCGCCGGCATCGCCCGCGACCTGGCCGCCGCCGGCGTGGGCCGGCTGATCGAGCAGCCGAACCCGGCCGTGCCGGGCGCCTTCCCCTGCCCGGTCGAGATCCGCATCTCCGCCCCGGAAGCCTGCCCGGTGTTCGCCGGCCGGCTGATCCGCGGCGTGAAGAACGGCCCCTCGCCGCAGTGGCTGCAGGACCGGCTGAAGGCCATCGGCCTGCGCCCGATCAACGCGCTGGTCGACGTCACCAACCTGATGTCCTACGACCGCGCCCGCCCGCTGCACGTCTATGACGCGGCCAAGCTGTCCGGCGGCTTCGTCGAGGCGCGCCTGGGCCGCGACGGCGAGCAGTTCCTGGCGCTGGACGGCAAGACGTACGCGATCGGCGCCGAGATGTGCGCCATCGCCGACGCCTCGGGCGCCATCGGCCTGGGCGGCGTCATGGGCGGCGAGACCACCGGCTGCTCGGAGGAGACCACCGACGTCTTCGTCGAGAGCGCCTGGTTCGATCCGGTGCGCACGGCCCAGACCGGCCGCGACACCGGCATCCACTCCGACGCCCAGTACCGCTTCGCCCGCGGCGTCGATCCGGAGTTCGTGGTTCCGGGCCTGGAGATGGCCACCCGCCTGATCCTGGAGCTGTGCGGCGGCGAGCCGTCGGAAGTGGCCGTCACCGGCCAGGCGCCGGCCCGCCCGGCCGCCTTCGACTTCGACCCGGACTACGTCCACAAGCTCACGGGGCTCTCGCTGCCGCGCGAGGGCGTGCTGGAGATCCTGGTCAAGCTCGGCTTCGAGATCTCGGGCGCCGGCGCGCTCGTGCGCGTGCAGGCCCCGTCCTGGCGCCGCGACGTCGAAGGCCCGGCCGACCTGGTCGAGGAAGTCGCCCGCATCGCCGGCTACGGCCAGCTGCCCTCGACCCCGCTGCCCGACGCCCCGATCAAACCGCAGGGCGTGCTGACCCCGCTGCAGGCCCGCGCGCGCATGTCCCGCCGCGCCATGGCCGCCAACGGCTATGCGGAAGCGGTCACCTGGTCGTTCCTGAAGCGCGACACCGCCGTCCTGTTCGGCGGCGGAGCCGACGCCCTGGTGCTGGCCAACCCGATCGCCGCCGACCTGGACTGCATGCGCCCCAGCGTGCTGCCGAACCTGGTCGAAGCCGCCGGCCGCAACGCCGCGCGCGGCTTCCCCGACGCCGCCCTGTTCGAGGTCGGCCCGATCTATCTGGGCGACGGTCCGAACGACCAGCGCACCGTGGTCACGGCCATCGTCGCGCCGCGTAACCCCCGCCGCTGGGACGGCCGCGACCAGGACGCCCTGTTCGAGCTGAAGGGCGACCTGTTCGCCCTGCTGGAAGAACTGGGCGCGCCGGTGGCCTCGCTGCAGATCGCGCAAGGCGCCGCCTCGGCCTGGTGGCACCCGGGCCGCTCGGCCCGCGTGCAGCTGGGCCCCAAGCAGGTCATGGCCGAGTTCGGCGAACTGCACCCGGCGGTGCTGAAGCAGCTGGACGTGGCCGGGCCGGTCTACGGCTTCGAACTGGTGCTGGACGCGGTGCCCGCGCCCAAGCGCAAGGCCACCAAGACCAAGCCGGCCCTGTCGCTGTCGCCGCTGATGCCGCTGTCGCGCGACTTCGCCTTCCTGGTCCCGGCCGACAAGGCCGCGGGCGACCTGGTGAGGGCGGTGGCCGGCGTCGACAAGACGCTGATCACCGAGGCGCGGGTGTTCGACCTGTACCAGGGCCAGGGCGTGCCGGAAGGTTTCAAGTCGCTGGCGCTCGAGGTGGCCATCCAGCCGCGTGACAAGACCCTGACCGACGCCGAGATCGAGGCCCTGTCGGCCAAGATCGTGCAGGCGGCCGAAAAGGCCGGGGCCAAGCTGCGGGCTTAAATATCTCCCCCCGCTGGGGGGAGAAGCCGCGAAGCGGCGTGGGGGGCTCCAGCTTGGCGCGACGGCGGCCGCCCACGCGACGGCGTTTGCGCAGCTGAACCCGAGCACTCCGCTGGAGCCCCCCACGCCGCCCTTACGGGCGGCTGCTCCCCCCGGAGGGGGGAGATCTTGTTTCCTCAGCCCCCCGTGAACTCCACCGTCCGCGCGCCGTCGCTGAAGGTCACCTTGGCCGGCAAGGGCGCGCCCTTGGGCCAGCGGAACAGGTAGCGCACGCGCGCGGTGGACTGCAGCGCGACCACGGGCGTCGAATCGAACAGCAGCGGCGGCTCGCCGGAACCGCGTACGAACTGGCCGGTCCGCTGGGACAGGCCGTCGGCGTCCTCGACGCTGACCATCAGCGCGCCCGAGGTCAGGTAGACCGGTCCCTGGCTGGTGTTGGTCAGCTGGGTCACCACCTCGATGCGGCCGTCGTCGCGGGCGTTCACCGCCTGCACCTTGATCGCGTACTTGCCGAGCGTCTCCGTCCCCTCGTAGGCGGGCTTGGCCGGGGCGGGCTCGGCCGCGGGTGTCGCCGGCGTAGTCGCGGGCGTCGCCGCCGGCGTGGCCGCGGCGGGCGGCGCGCCCACCCGCTCGC
>NZ_JAAIVC010000111.1 GCF_010975005.1 Caulobacter sp. 17J65-9
GCGCTGGACGGCGACCCGCTCGCTCCGGCCCCCGCCGACCTGATCGCGGCGGCCATGTTCCGCGGCGACCCGGCCCTGCTCGCCATGCCCGCGCCGGCGGCGACGCCCGCCGCCGCGGCGCCGGTGGTCGTACCCGTTCCGATTCTGCCGATCGCCGCCCCGCCGCCCGACGTCGTCGACGCAGGCTTCGGCGCGCCGGTCGGCGAAGGCGACCTGGATTCCATGCGCGGCGGCTTCCTGGTCGCCGACGGCATCGCCTTTGATCTCGGCGCGGTGGTGCGCACCCTGGTCGACGGTCAGCTGGCCCTGTCGACCACCCTGAACTGGACCCCGTCGGGGACCCAGGTCAGTCACCAGATCGGGCCGACCACCGTGCCGGCCACCGCCGAGGACCTGCACGCCGCCGCCGTGCTGGCCGGGCTCGACGTCAAGGATCTGGCCGGCACCGACCAGGTGTTTCTGGCCGAGGGCGGCGGCACCGCCTTCATCCACCGGGTGTCGGGGGCCGACTTCCAGAACATCGTGGTCAACACCGACAGCGGCGTGGAAATCCGCCAGGAGACCGAGGTCAATCTGAGCCTGCCCGGCTTCGACCAGACCCAGCGCGACTGGCTGTTCAGCCTGTTCGGCTTCCGCGTGGGCGCCGACCTCACCAACGCGACGTCCGGGGCGGTGGGCCGCTAGCGGCGTCGTCATCCGGGATACGAAAGCGGCGCCGGTCCTTGCGGATCGGCGCCGTTTCTCGTCGGGGAAATGCAGCTGCGATCAGAAGCGGATCGGCAGGCGCAGGCCGACGCGGACGTCGGGCGCGTCGTCGGTCACCCCGATGTCGAAGGTGGCGTTCAGCGAATAGCGCCGGGCCAGCGCGTAGGACATGCCGAAGGTCAGCGCGCCCACCTGCACCTCGTTCGAGCCGAAGGTCGTGCCGTTCAGCTCGGTGTCGGTCTCGAAGATGTAGCTGTGCCGGTAGCCCAGCGAATAGGAGAACCGGTCGTTCAGCGCGAAGCCGAAGCCGATGCTGGCGTTGATGGCGTCGCCCGGGTCGACCCGGCCGACCGTGACCCCGTCGCCGAAGTCCTCGTTGATGTCCTTCGACAGGTGGGCGAGGTAGCTCAGGCTGCCGAAGATCACCGCCGGATCGGACGGGTACAGGAAGCTGACGCTGGGCTCGACGCCCCAGAAGCCGGAGCCGGTGGCCAGCTCGGTGGCCACGCCCAGCGGGTCGCGGTCGACGTCGAACGGTCCGCGCCCGGTGTCGCTCTTCACCCGCAGGCCGGCGACGAACACCGGCCACTTGCCGCTGCGCCCGTCGTTGATCTGGTAGCGGGCCGAAACCTCGACGTCGCCGATGTCCGAGCCGTCCAGCTCGATGGTGCGCGCGACCTGGTCGTCGCGCTGCTGCACGGTGGTGACCCGGTCCTTGCGGTAGAGCCAGGGGATGCGGGCCTCGACCTCGATGCGGTTGGTCAGGCCGTAGCGGAAGGCGGCGGCGGCCGAGATGGTGTCGCGGTCCGCGTCGTTGGCCTCGATCACCCCGATCTGGATCCCGGGCACGATCTCGATGCCGCGGAAGACCAGCCGGTTGGACGAGCCGTGGGTGAAGTCGAGCTGCGGCTCGACCACGAACACCCCGCGCGGGGTCAGCACGCCGGCGCCCTCGGGGATCGCCTCGACCGGGACCGGCTTGGTCTCCGGCGGCGCCTCGCCGACCGGCTGCTGGGGCAGGGCCTCGGCGCTCTGGGCGACCGGGGCCTCGGGCGAGGGGACCGGCCTAGCCAGCTCCCGCGCGGGCCCGGCCATGGGCGCGGCCGCCTGGCCGAAGGCGGCGTAGGGGATGCCCGGGCCGCCGGTGCCGCGCATGGCGTCCAGGCTGGCGGCGTCGAGGCTGCGCAGCTTTTCGATCTCGGCCGCCTGGGCGTCCAGCCGCTGCTGCTGCTCGGTCAGGGCGGCCTGCTGGGCGGCGAGCTGGGCCGCCTGGGCGTCGAGCGTCGCGCGCAGGCGGCGCAGCTCCTCGGCCACCTCGGGGGCGCTCTGGGCGTGGGCGCCTGACGCCACGCCCAAGCTAAGGGCGAGGGCGGTCCCGCCCGCCCACCAGGCTCGAAAACCCCGGCGGCTCATGGAAGATACTCCCTCGCTTCCGTCCGGCCCGACAACCTGAGGGGTTTGGGGGCTGTTCCAGCAAACCTTGATTTGTCGCCCCGCTTGTTTGCTGGAACCGGCGCCGTCGGTTGCGGGTTGGGGCGGGGCTCACAGGCGCGGGCATACAGCAGCGCCTCCGGCGACATCGTCATTGACGGAAGGGCTGGGGCGTCCGCGCGCCGGCCGAGGGTGGTTCATGTTCGACGCGATGGAGATTGAGTCTGTTCCGGGGACGGCGGTCGAGACCGCCCAGCCGGGCGAGGCTCCGCCGCCGCGGGGCGAGCGATGGATCCGCGTCGTGGACGTGGCGGTGGCCGGGATCGGCGTGCTGGCCCTGGCCCCCCTGTTCGCGCTGATCGCCGCCCTGGTCTGGCTGCAGGACGGCGGCTCGCCGGTGTTCGCCCACCGCCGCATCGGCCGCGACGGCCGCCGGTTCGCCTGCTTCAAGTTCCGCACCATGGTCCGCGACGCGGAATCGCGTCTGCGCGCGGTGCTGGCCGCCGACCCCGAGGCCCGCGACGAGTGGGCCCGCGACCACAAGCTGCGCTGCGACCCGCGCATCACCGGCCTGGGCGTCTTCCTGCGCAAGTACAGCCTCGACGAGCTGCCGCAGCTGCTCAACGTGCTGGCCGGCGAGATGAGCCTGGTCGGGCCCCGCCCGATCGTCGAGGCGGAGATCGCCAAGTACGGCCGGCGCTTCAAGGACTACTGCACGGTCAAGCCCGGCCTGACCGGCCTGTGGCAGGTGAGCGGCCGCAACGACGTCTCCTACCGCCGCCGCGTGGCCATCGACGTGGTCTACGCGCGCCAGAAATGCCTGGGCCTGGACCTGCACATCATGGTCCGCACCCTGCCGGCGGTGCTGGCGCGGCGGGGTTCGTACTGAGGCCCGGCGCGGTCCTCGGAAAATTCCCTCCCGCCGCCGACGCATCCTTCCGGTCCCGCGGCGGTTTCCCGTTCTTGACGCACGGCTTCATCCCGCAGCGGAGACGTCATGGCTCGCAGGCTGGAAATCCTCGACAAGCCCGTCCCAGAGCCGCTGAAGGCGGCGCTGCGGGCCGTGCGTCGGCACCTGTGGTTCGCCTTCGGGTTCAGCGCCCTGGTCAACATCCTCTACCTGGCCCCGACCCTGTACATGATGCAGGTGTACGACCGGGTGATCCCCACCGGGGGGATAATGACCCTGGTGTTCATCACGGCGGTGATCGTCTTCGCCCTCGCGACCCTGGCGGGGCTGGACTACATCCGCGGACGCCTGCTGATCCGGGCGGGCCTGCGGCTGGACCGCCAGCTCGCCGGCCAGGTGCTCACCCGGCTGAGTTCGCAGCTGAGGCCCGGTCAGCCGGGCTCGCTGCGCATCAGCCAGGCCATGCGCGAGTTCGACAGCTTCCGCCAGGTGATGACCGGCCCCGGCGCGCTGGCCCTGTTCGACGCGCCCTGGACGCCGATCTACCTGCTGTTCACCTTCATGCTGAACCCCTGGCTGGGCCTGCTGACCCTGACCGGCGGGATCATCCTGCTGCTGCTGGCCATCGCCAACGAGCGGTCCAACAAGCAGCGGCTGCAGCAGGCCAGCGAGGCCTCGGCCGCGGCCTACGTCGCCCAGGAGGCGGTCTCGGCCAACGCCGAGACCGTGCGGGCGCTGGGCATGCGTCGCGCGCTGGTCACCCTGCAGCTGCAGCAGCGCCATAAGGCCACCGAGATCCAGGCCCAGGCCCAGTTCGTCGGCGGCCGCTACCAGGGCGCCATCAAGTTCCTGCGCCTGGTCCTGCAGTCGCTGGCGCTGGGCACCGGCGCCTATCTGGCGGTGGAACGACAGATCTCGTCCGGCGCGGTGATCGCCGCCTCGGTGCTGCTGTCGCGCGCCCTGCAGCCGATCGAGCAGGTGGTCGGGGCCTGGAGCGGCATCGTCTCGGCCCGCCACGCCTTCACCACCCTGGTCGAGCTGTTCGACCGTTATCCGGACGAGCCGGAGCGCACCCTGCTGCCGCCGCCCAAGGGGATGATCCAGGTCGAGGGCGTGACCAACCGCATGCCCGGCGCCGACAGCTATGTGCTGCGCAACGTCAGCTTCTCGGTCCAGCCCGGCGAGACCGTGGGCGTGGTCGGCCCCAGCGGCGCGGGCAAGACCACCCTGGCGCGCGTGCTGGCCGGCGCGCTGTTGCCCGACTACGGCGTGGTGCGCCTGGACTCGGCGGACCTGCGGGACTGGGACGCCGAGCGGCTGGGTCGCTACATGGGCTACCTGCCCCAGGACTCCGGCCTGTTCGCCGGTTCGGTGCGCGACAACATCTCGCGCTTCGAGCGTTGGAACGGCGGCGACGTCGAGGACATCGACCCCCGGGTGATCGCCGCGGCCGAGGCGGCCGGCGCGCACGAGCTGATCCTGCGCCTGCCGGAAGGCTACGACACCATGCTGGGCGCGGGCGGGCGCGGCCTCTCCGCCGGCCAGGCCCAGCGCGTCGCCCTGGCCCGCGCGCTCTACCGCGATCCGCCGGTGATGGTGCTGGACGAGCCCAATTCGCACCTCGACTCCGAAGGCGAGGCGGCCCTGCTGAAGGTGCTGCGCGCCGTGAAGGCGCGCGGGGCGACGGTGATCATCATCGCCCACCGCACCGGCGTGCTGACCTCCGCCGACAAGCTGGTCGTGATGCGCGACGGCATGGTCGACCTCTTCGGCCCGCGCGAGGAGGTGGTCGCCCGCCTTTCGCAGCCCGAGCCCAAACTTCCGCGGACACCCGCGCCGGCCGACGCCGGCTGACCTTCGAGCGCGATCATGGCCCTGACCGACGACTTCAAACCGCCCGTGCCGTCGGCCGGCGGCGGCGCCGCGACCACCGAGCCGGAGGTCAGCGACGCGCCTACCCGCGAATTGTGGGTCGGCGGCGCGGTCGCCGGCCTGTTCTTCATCCTGTTCCTGGGCTGGGCGGCCTTCGCGCCGCTGGACGCCGGGGCCTACGCCCACGGCCAGGTGGTGGTGTCCGGCAGCCGCCAGGCGGTGCAGCACCGCGAGGGCGGGGTGGTCTCGGCCATTCACGTCAAGGAAGGCGACGAGGTCGCCCGGGGGCAGGTGCTGGTCGAGATCAACGCCGCCGACCTGCGCGCCAACGAACGGGCCCTGACCAGCCAGGTGATCGCCCTGGAAGCCCAGCGCGCGCGCCTGGCGGCCGAGCGCGACCACCTGCCCAACATCGTGCCGCCGGCCGAATTCGCCGTCCTGCCGGCCGCCGACCGGGTGCTGGCCGACGAGGCCATGCGCCTGCAGGAGCTGCAGTTCACCGCCCGGCGCGGGTCGCTGCAGGCCCAGCACGGCGTGCTGACCCAGCGGGTCAACCAGCTCCAGCAGCAGATCGAGGGCTACAACCGCCAGATCGCCTCCAACCGCGAGCAGCAGTCGCTGATCCAGGAGGAGCTGGAGGGCCTGAAAAGCCTGGCCGCGCGCGGCTACGCGCCGTTGACCCGGGTGCGGGCCACCGAGCGGACCGCGGCCTCGCTGGAAGGCGATTACGGCTCCTACCGGGCCGAGGTCGCCAAGTCGCACGAGGCGATCGGCGAGACCAAGATGCAGATCGTCTCCGTCGACCGGCAGGCGGTCGAGGAGATCGCCGACCAGCTGCGCCAGACCGAGGACCAGCTGAACGAAGCCTCGCCCAAGCTGACCGCCGTGCGCGACCAGCTGAGCCGCGCCGAGGTGCGCGCGCCGGTGGGCGGCGAGGTGGTCGGCCTTACCGTGCACACGGTCGGCGGGGTGATCCAGCCCGGCCAGACCCTGATGGAGATCGTGCCCAAGAACGCCCCGCTGGTGATCGAGGCGCGGGTCCAGCCCAACGACGCCGACGACCTGCACATCGGCCAGGCCACGGAGGTGCGCTTCAGCGCCTTCCACGAGCGCGACCTGCCGATCATCCACGGCCGTCTGACCAAGCTGTCGGCCGACAGCTTCGTCGATGAGAAGACCGGCCAGCGCTACTACCGCGCCGAGGTGTCGGTGCCGCCGCAGGAACTGGTGGAGCTGCGCCGGGTCCGCGGGGCCGAGACGGTGCTGAAGCCCGGCCTGCCGGCCGAGGTGGTCGTCCCGCTGCGCAAGCGCACGGCCCTGCAGTACTTCTTCGAGCCGCTGCAGCAGTCGCTGTGGCGCTCCTTCCGAGAGCACTAGCGCGCCTTTCCCGACGATTTGGCGGGCTTCGGACCCGGCCCGATCCAGGCGGATCGGGCCGGTTCTGCGTCCGGTGAAGCTTTCTCGGGAACCGTTAAGCCAGTTCGCAGCTTTACCGTCCCGGCGGTTCCGCGGGCGGACCCGGACCCGCCGTCGTGAAGTCGCTGAAGCCCGGTCGGATCGAACCGCGGCGCGGTGACGGCGGAGGGGAGAACTGCCGCGATGACCCGCTTGATCGTCCTGCTTGTTTGTGTGGCCCAGATCGCGCTGGCCGGATGCGCCCAGGTGGGCGCCCAGGTGAGCGGCCTCGTGAAGAAGCCGCCCGAAGCCAGGGTGTCGCCGTTGTCCGCCGAATACCAGCTCGGCCCGGCCGACAAGATGCGGGTGCTGGTGTTCGACGAGCCGAACCTGTCGGGCGAGTTCGTCGTCTCCGGCGCGGGCCAGGTGTCCTATCCGCTGGTCGGCGACGTGATGGCCAAGGGCCTGACGGTCACCGAATTCCAGGGCGAGCTGCAGAGCCGCCTGGCCGCCGGCTACCTGCGCGACCCGCGGGTCAGCGTCGAGGTGCTCGCCTACCGGCCGTTCTACATCCTCGGCGAGGTCAACAAGCCGGGCCAGTACCCGTTCACCGACGAGCTGACGGTGCTGAACGCGGTCGCCGGCGCTTCCGGCTTCACCTACCGCGCCAACACCAAGCGGATCTTCATCCGCCACGCCGGCAGCGGCGCCGAGACCGAATACAGCCTGACGTCGACCACCCCGGTCCTGCCCGGCGACACCGTCCGCGTGGCGGAGCGCTTCTTCTGAGCGCGAAGGCGTTGCTCGCCAGGTTCCATTCCCGGAGGGGGGAGATGAGGCTGAAGCTCCTGCGTTCGTCGTCCTGCGCGGTGTTGTTCGCCACCGCCGCCGTGGCCGCGGCCGGTTCCGCGGCCGCCCAGGACACGTCGTTCGCGCGCGACCACAATGTCGGCGTCCGCGATCGGCGCTTCCCGGGCTACGACGCGCTCGGGCTGCGGGCCGGCTCGTTCCTGCTGTTCCCCTGGGCCGAAGCCGGCGTGGTGTGGAGCGACAACATCTTCGCCACGCCGGTCGACGAGCAGTCCGACACCGTGCTGACCCTGTCGGCGGCGCTGCGCGCCCAGTCGCAATGGTCGCGCCACGCGCTGAACGGCTTCGTCGAGTTCAACAATCTCCAGTACATGGACTTCACCGACGAGAGCCACGCGGAGTGGGGCGTCGGGGCCGACGGCCGGCTGGACCTGGCGCGCGGCACCAACGTCTCGGCCGGGGCGCAGTACCACGAGCTGGTGCAACCGCGGTCGGACGCCTCCACCCCCGTCGATGCGCTCGAGCCGGTCACCTACAACCTGGCCACCTACAACGGCAGCGCCTCGCACGAGGTGGGCCGCTTCCGGCTGGGCGGCGACATCGGCTGGTCCGGCTACCGCTACGACGCGGTCCAGACCCTGTTCAACGGCCTGCAGTCCCAGTCCTACCGCAACGAGGACGTGTTCTACGGCGGCGTGCGGCTGGACTACGCGCTCAGCCCGGCGGTGGCGGTCTACGGCTCGGTGCGCGGCAACGACCGCAGCTTCCAGCAGCAGCCGAACCTGACCGACGACAACCCGCAGAACGACGTCGACCGCGACTCCTCGGGCTGGGACGTCGGCGTCGGGGTCGATTTCGACCTGACCCACGCGGCGCGCGGCCACATCCTGATCGGCTATCTCGAGCAGGACTACGAGGACCCCGACGCCACGACCACAGACGGTCTGGCGATGGACGCGTGGGTCGAGTGGTTCCCCACCCAGATGACCACGGTCACCTTGTCGGCCGACCAGAGCATCAACGACACCACGGTCGGCGACGCGGCCGGCACCCTGACCACCGCGCTGGGCATTCGCGTCGACCACGAGCTCCGGCGCAACCTGATCCTCTGGGGTCGCGCCAACTGGGCCCAGGACGACTACGACGGCATCTCCCGCGTCGACGACCGGGTCGATTACGGCGTGGGCGCCGACCTGAAGTTCAACCGCCTCGTGGCGGCGCGCATCAGCTTCCAGCACTTCGATCGGACGTCGTCAGGCGGCGATCCAGGCTTCGAATACACCGAGGACCGCTTCGGCGCGGTCCTGGTGCTGCACCCCTGACCTCCAACGGGCGGACGCCATGAACCTCTTCCGCAGCAACCCCCAAGACCTTCAGGGTTCCGACCCCCGTCCCTACGGCGGCGTGCCCGACCCGCGCGACCTGATGGCGCGCTTCCGCCGGCGATTGCCGCTGTTCGGCCTGGTGGCCGGCACGGTCTTCCTGGCCGCCGTCCTCGTGACGCTGCGGGCCACGCCGGAATACACCGCCACCGCCTCGGTGCTGATCGACCCGCGCAAGCAGGCCGTGCTGAAGCTCGACCAGGTGATGTCGCAGCTGCCGACCGACTCCAGCGTGGTCGACACCGAGGCGCGCATCATCAACTCGCGCGCCGTGGGCGAGCGGGTGGTCCGGCGCCTGCGCCTCGACCAGGATCCCGACTTCGCCAAGTCGTCCGGCGGCTCCAAGGCGATCCAGGCCTCGTTGGCCGGCGGCGCCGGCTCCACGGTCCCCGAAGGCGCGGTGGACGCCGTTTTGTCGCAGATGTGGGCGAGCCGGGTCGGCCTTACCTATGTGATCGACGTCGGCTTCACGTCCACCGACCCGAAGAAGGCGGCGCGCATCGCCAACGCCTTCGCCGACGAGTACATCAACCAGCAGCTCGCCGCGAAGTCGGGGGCCAACGACAAGGCCAGCGGCTGGCTCAAGGCCAAGCTGGACGAGATGCGCCGGCAGGCCGAGGCGGCCGACGCCGAGGTGCAGACCTACAAGATCAACCATGGCCTGATGAGCGCCGAGGGCGCGACCATGGCCGAGCAGGAGATCTCGGTCCTCAACCAGCAGATCGCCGAGGCCCAGGCCGAGCAGGCCGAGCGGGAAGGCCGTCTGGCCGCCGCGCAGGCGCAGGTGCGTCGCGGCGGCGGCGGCGCCGACACGGCCGCCGCGCTCGGCTCCGACGTCATCCGCCAGCTGCGTGGTCAGCGCGCCGAGGTCAGCCGCCACAAGGCGGAGCTGGAGAGCCGCTACGGGCCGCGTCACCCCGACGTGCAGAAGGTCAACCAGGAGCTGGCCGACTACGACGTGCAGATCGACGCCGAGATCAAACGGGTGATGTCCAACCTCGAGGCCGAAGTGCAGGTCGCGCGCCAGCGCACCGCCTCGCTGGTCGGCAGCCGCGGGACCTCGCGCGGCAACCTGGCCAACAACAACCGCGCCCAGGTCGGCCTGATGGAGCTTGAGCGCAAGTCCCTGGCCACCCGAGCCATTTACGAGGCCTTCCTGAACCGCTCGAAGGAAACCGCCGCCCAGGCCGGCGGCCAGCAGGCCGACGCGCGCGTGGTCTCCTACGCCCAGACCCCGAGCCGTCCCAGCGCGCCGAACACCAAGCTGAACCTGGCCCTGGGCCTGGCCTTCGCGCTCGCCGCTGGGATGGCCTCGGTGGTCACCGCCGAGGCGCTGGACAGCGGCCTGCGCACCGGCAAGGAGGTGCGCCACCGCCTGGGCCTGCCGCTGCTGGGCGCCATTCCGGTGCTGGGCTCGGTCGCCGCCGCCGCCGACCGCGGCTCGCTGAAGCCCGAGGACTACCTGCTCAAGCGCCCGCGCTCGGCCTTCGCCGAGTCGTTCCGAAGCCTGAAGACCTCGCTGTTGTCCTCGCGTGGCGAAGAGCTCGTGCAGGTGGTGGCCGTCACCTCCGCCCTGCCTGAGGAGGGCAAGACGCTGACGACCTTCTGCCTGGGCCGGCTGGCCGCCGCCGCGGGCCAGAAGGTGGTGGTGGTGGACTGCGACCTGCGCCACCGCAGCCTGACGCAGAAGCTGGACGGCGGCGTCCGCAAGGGCCTGTTCGAACTGCTGGCCGGCAAGGCGTCGCTGGACGAGGTGCTGCGGCTGGACAAGGCCAGCGGCGCCCAGGTTCTGCCGATCGCCGAGGGCTCGTGGAGCGATCCGGAGATCTTCCGCAGCCCCGCCATGCAGAAGGTGCTGGCCGAACTGCGCCACCGCTTCGACCTGGTGCTGCTCGACACCCCCCCGATCCTGGCGGTGTCCGACACCCGCGTGCTGGCCACCCGGGCGGACGCGGTGCTGTACCTGCTGCGCTGGGCCAAGACGCCGGAGATGGCGTCCAAGAACGCGCTGGAGCAGCTGGCCGCGAGCGGCGCCTTCGTGCCGGGCGTGGCCCTGACCCAGGTCGACCTGCGCGAGCAGGCGCGCACCGGCTACGGCGACGCCGCCTACTATTACGGCTCGGTCCAGAAGTACTACGCCGACTAAAGCTCGGCGTGTCCGGAGAGGGGTCTTCGATGACCATGGACACTCAGGCGGCCGAAACTCAGGCGGTGCAGCCGTGGCGCGCGCCGCGGGTCGCCCCGGCCGCGTTCGCCAGCGGCCGCTACTGGTCGCCGGAATGGGTCTTGAGCTTCGGGTCGTTCACCGCCCTGCTCACCGTGGTCGCGACCGACGGCAAGTCGCTTTACGTGATGCTGGGCCTGCTCGGCCTGTATCTCATCGCGTTCTGGAAGGAGGCGCTGACGGCGATGCTGCCGGTGGCGCCGCTTCTGGCCCTGCCGGCGCTGGCCATGGCCTCGACCCTCTGGTCGGAAGCCCCCATGGAGAGCTTCCGCCACGGCCTGCAGTTCGGCCTGACCGTCTTCATCGCGCTGCTGATCGCGCGGCGCACGCCCGGGCCGGCGATCATCGGCTCGGCCTTCGCGGCCCTGCTGCTGGCCGGCGTGCTGTCCCTGCAGTTCGGTCGCTGGGTGTCGGTCGGCTTCCAGCAGGGCTCGGCCTTCGCCGGCATCTTCGGCAGCAAGAACGAGATGGCCGTGATCGCCAGCCTGCTGGCCCTGGCCGCCGGCGCCGCCGTGGCCGACCCGCGCCAGCCGATGATCATGCGCGTCGCCGGCGTCGGCGGCCTGATGCTGGCGGCGCTCCTGCTGCGCACCAGCCAGTCGGCCGGCGCGGTGGTCTCCACCATCCTGGCCGGCGGCCTGTTCGTGATCCTGATCCTGATCACCCGCATGCGCTTCAAGTGGCGCGCCCTGGCCGCCGCGGCCGTGCTGTTCGCCACCGTGCCGGCCGCCTTCATGGCCGAGCAGCAGGCGCGCACGGGCGAGATCACCATCCTGCGCAAGCTCGGCAAGGACCCGACCCTCACGGGGCGGACCTACCTGTGGCAGCGCGCCGAAGGCTATATCGCCCGCCGCCCGGTGCTGGGCCACGGCTACCAGGCGTTCTGGCGGCGCGGGTCGCTGGAGGCCGAGGGGCTCTGGCGCTTCGCCAACATCCGCAGCCGCGCCGGCTTCAACTTCCACAACCAGTACATCGAGGTGCTGGTCGAGCTGGGCTGGGTCGGCCTGATCACCCTGGTGTGCACCCTGGCCGTCGGTCTGGCCGCCTTCGCCGCGCGTCTGATGTTCCAGCCGACCCCTACCGTGGCCTTCGGGGCGGCGGGCTTCCTGCTGCTGCTGTCGCGCACGCCGCTGGAGTCGATCACCCTGGTGCAGTTCAGCGTGGCGACCTTCGTCCTGTTCCTGACCGCCGCCCTCGCCCTGGCCCCGGAACGGCGGCTTCAGCGCTGAGAAAAAGGCCGGCCTCGCGCCGGCCGAAACCTTGGAACCACCGACGGCCAAGTTTGTTTGTCCCGGAGCAGCCGACCCCGCTCCCGCGGAGGACGCGGCGGGGGACAGTATGATCGCCGAACAGTCAGGTCCGTCCGCCCCGGGAGGCTCGAGCCTGTTCACAGGGGCCGTCTGGGCGACGCTGAACGCGGGCCTCTCGGTGGCCTTCCCGCTGCTGCTGTTCGTGTTCTTCGCCCGGGTGGTGCCGCCGGCCCAACTGGGCGTGGCCGCCGCCGCCCTGGCGGCGCTGGAGCTGATCAAGGCGCTGGGGCCCCAGGGGCTCTACGAAGCCCTGCTGCAGGGCGAAGCGCGACTTGAGGAGCAGCAGGCCGCCACCGGGCTTCTGCTCGCCGCCGGCGCGGCCGGCGCGGCGCTGTTCGTGATCCTGACCTTCGCGGCCTCCGGCGTCTGGAGCGAGCTGCGCGGCATGCGCGGGGCGGTGGCCCTGCTGGCCCCCAAGGTGCTGTTCGACCTGCTGCTGCTGCAGCCCCAGGCGGCGCTCGCCAGGCGCGCGGCGTTCCGGCCGCTGGCGGCGCGGGTCATGATCGCCAACCTGCTGGCGGCGATCGTGGGCGTCGGGGTGGCGCTGGGCGTCGAGCCGTTTTGGGGCCTGATCGGCGCCTACCTGGCCCAGTCGGTCTTCCTGTTCCTGTTCACCGCCGCCTGGTCGCGCGCGTTCGCCCGCCCGGTCTGGGCGCCGGCGGTCCTGCGCCCGATGGCCCGCCAGGCCGGCCTGGCCTCGGCCGTGCGCCTGGCCGGGGCGGCCAACAACTATCTCGACCAGGTGCTGCTGGCCCTGTTCGTGCCGGCGTCCAGCCTGGCCCGCTTCAATCTGGGTAAGCGCATCGAGGCGACCCTGGTCACCGCCCAGGCGGCCTTCTCGGGCGTGCTGTTCCAGCCGGCCTTCGCCGCCGGCGATCCGCAGCAGCGCGCCCAGGTGATCCGCCGCGGCCGCGCCCTGCTGACCGCCGCCTGCGGCCTGCCCACCGCCGTGTTCGCCGCCAACGCCGAGCCGCTGATCACCCTGGTGTTCGGCGCGCGCTGGGCGCCGGCCGCCATCCCGGCCGTGCTGCTCGCGGTCGGCGGCGCGGGAAATAGGTGACGATCAG
>NZ_JAAIVC010000112.1 GCF_010975005.1 Caulobacter sp. 17J65-9
GCGTCCAGGGCGGCGACCACGGCGTCGACGGGAGCCGGGTCGCGCGGCGGCGTGCGCCAGCCGCCCAAGCGGTGTTCCAGCTCGGCGGCGAGCGAATCCCAGGTCAACGGGTCGGCGCCCCGCAAGCCCTGCTGCGCCAGCGCGTCGGCCAGCCCGCGGGCGTCTGGCGCCAGCCGCACCGGATCGGCGCTCGCCGGCAGGTCGACGTGCAGGTTGAGGCACAGCGCCCCGTCCGGGCCGATGTGGTTGGCGTGCCGCTCGCCGGCCTCGTGGGTGACCAGGTAGCCGGTCGCGCACCAGGTCTCGCGCCCGCCCGACAGTTCCAAAAAGCCGCCGGCCAGCACGGCGCAGGCGTAGGCGGCCGTGTGCTCGTGCTGCGGGGCGAGGCCGGGCGCATGCCGGCTCAACGTCACCGGCGCCGCCGCCGTCCCGGGGCCGGCGCCGATCAGGTCCAGGTTTTCGCCGAGGGCCAAGCGACGCATGGGCTAAGAAGGAACCGCGTGATTGAGGCTTCGCCAAGGCTGTCGGGCGGGGACCTGAACGCGCCGCCGTCCGCATTCGTCGAATTACATCAGCCCCAGCGCCTTCAGGCTGGCCACGCCGTCGCGGCCGACCACCAGGTGGTCGTGGACGCTGACGCCTAGCACGCGCATGGCGTCGACGATCATCCGGGTCATGTCGGCGTCGGCGCGGCTGGGGGTGGGGTCGCCGGACGGGTGGTTGTGCACCAGGATCAGCGACGCGGCCGACAGCTCCAGCGTCCGGCGCGCCACCTCGCGCGGATAGACCGCGGCGTGGTCGATCGTGCCGCGCAGCATCACCTCGTCGGCGATCAGCTGGTTCTTCTTGTCGAGATAGATGACGCGGAACTGCTCGCGGGTCTCGTGCGCCAGGGCGACGCGCAGATAGGCCAGCAGCGCCGTCCACGACGAGATCACGGTCCGCTTCCTGACGGGCTCGGCCGCGACCCGGCGGGCCACGTCGTGCAGGGCGCGCAGGTCCAGCGCCGTCTCAGGGCCGATCTTCAGGACCTTGCCCTTGGCGTCCAGCGCCGAAACCGTGGTCAGGGCCTCGATCGGGGCGGCGAGGGCGGCGGCCAGCGAGCCGAACCGCCCCAGCAACGCCTTGGCCAGCGGCTTCACGTCCCGCTGCGGGATCGAGCGGAACAGGAACAGCTCCAGCAGCTCGTAGTCGGGCAGGCTCTCCAGCCCGGCGGCGTGGGCCCGCGCTCGCAGCCGTTCCCGGTGGCCGGCCGTGCTCTGGGCGTGGGTGGGCGGCGAGGGCGGAGACGCGACCAGCTCGAACGGCGCCGCGGCGCGTCCGACCATCTCCCTCGCACTCTGCTCCGCAAGACCCGACGCACGCCCCATGACCGCCTCCCAAGTCTGACGCGATCATGCCGGAACAAATGTGGAACGTCTAGGCGGGCTCGGCGCGCCGGGTCCGGGCCAGGTGGGCGTAGACGGCGGCGGCGACCTGCGCCCCTTCGCCGACCGCGGCGGCGACGCGCTTGATCGATCCCGAGCGCACGTCGCCGACCGCGAAGACGCCGGGGACGCTCGTCTCCAGCGGATGGCCCGCGTCGGCCCCGGTGACGATGAAGCCGCGGTTGTCGAGCGCCACGCCCGAGCCGTCCAGCCACGCGGTCTCCGGCTCGGCTCCGATAAACAGGAACAGGTGGCGCACCGGCCGCTCGGTCACCTGACCGGTCCGCACGTCGCGCCAGCGCACGGCCTCCAGCACGCCGTCGTGTCCCACCAGGCCGCAGACCTCTGAGCGGGGCACGACCTCTACGTTGGGCCGGGCGGCGATGCGTTCGACCAGATAGCTGGACATCCGCTCGTCCAGCCGGTCGCGGCGGATCAGCATCCAGACCTTGGCCACGTGCTGGGACAGGAACACCGCCGCCTGGCCGGCCGAATTGCCGCCGCCGACCAGCACCACCTCCTGGTCGCAGCACAGCCGCGCCTCCAGCGGCGAGGCCCAGTAGTGGATCGAGGCGGCTTCGAACGCGTCGGTCTCCACCGTGTCCAGCCGGCGGTAGGCGGCGCCGCTGGCGATCACGACGGTGCGGGCGCGCACGCGCTCCTCGTCCGCCAGGTCGACCGTGAAGACCCCGTCCGGCCCGGAGGCCAGCCGGATCACCTTGTCGGGTATGGCGACCTCCACGCCGAACTTCTGGGCCTGGGTGTAGGCTCGGGCCATCAGGGCCAGGCCGGTGATGCCGGTGGGAAAGCCGAGATAGTTCTCGATCCGCGCCGAGGCGCCGGCCTGGCCCCCGAAGGCGCGGCAGTCCAGGACCAGCACCGACAGCCCGTCCGAGCCGGCGTAGACGGCCGAGGCCAGGCCGGCCGGGCCGGCCCCGACCACCACCACGTCGTAGGTCCGGTCGGGATCCAGCGTGCCGACCAGGCCGAGGCAACGGGCCAGCTGGTTCTCGGTGGGATTGCGCAGCAGCTGGCCGTCCGGACAGAGCACGATCGGCAGCTCGTCCGGCGGGAGGTGGAAGCGCTCGATGATCTGGGCGGCGGTCGGATCGCCGTCCGGGTCGAGGTGGTGCATCGGATGCCCGTTGCGGGCCAGGAAGCCCTCCAGCCGCACCACGTCCGGATGGCCCTCGGGTCCGACGATGATCGGCCCGCCGCCGCCGACCTCCAGCAGGGCGACCCGGCGCAGGATCAGGGCGCGCATGACGCGCTCGCCCAGGTCCGCCTCCTCGATCATCAGCGCCCGTAGCTGCTTGGGCGGAATGGCCACGGCCTCGGTGTCGGCCGTCGCCCGGATGGTCACCAGGGCGGGACGGCCGGCCAGCTGGCCGACCTCGCCGGTGAAGCCGCCGCGCGCGTAGCTGACGACCTCTTGCTCCTGGCCGGCGGCGTCGCGGTAGCTGACCCTGACGCCGCCCGAGAGGATCAGGTTGAGCCCGAGCCCGACCTGGCCTTCCGACACCAGCGCCTCGCCTGCGCGGAAGCGGCGGGGTTCGCCGAAGCGGCTCAGCCGCTCGATCTCCGCCGCGTCGAAGACGGGGAACATCTGGTCGCGGCGGGCGGCGAGGGTGGGAGGCAGGTCGACCACGCCCCATCGACCCGGAAGAGCGCCTGTGGTTCCGCGATCGGGGCTCCCGGCGTGCGTCCGGACGGGCTAAATCGCTCCCATGCCCGTGCTCGAATCCCCCGCCGTCGCCGACCTGACCGAAGCCGACGCCGTTCGCGAACTGGAACGGCTGGCGCGTGAAATCGCCGAGCACGACCAGGCCTATTATCGCGACGAGGCGCCGAGCGTGTCGGACGCCGAGTACGACGCCCTCAAGCGCCGCAACGAGGACATCGAAGCGCGCTTCCCGGCGCTGGTTCGCGAGGACTCTCCGTCGAAGCGGGTGGGCGTCGCGCCCTCGACCCAGTTCGCGCCGGTCACCCACGGCGTGCCCATGCTGTCGCTGGACAACGCCTTCGCCGAGGAGGAGGTGGTCGAGTTCGTCGGGCGCATCCGTCGCTTCCTGAAGCTGACGCCGGAAGAGCCGGTCTGGTTCGCGGTCGAGCCCAAGATCGACGGCCTGTCGGCCAACCTGCGCTACGAAAAGGGCGTGCTGGTGCGCGGGGCCACCCGCGGCGACGGCCGCACCGGCGAGGACGTCACCGCCAACCTCCGCACCATCGCCGACATCCCGCACCGCCTGAAGGGCGAGGGCATTCCCGACGTGATCGAGGTGCGCGGCGAGGTCTACGCGCCGCTGGACGGCTTCGCCGCCTTCAACGCCGCGGCCGAGGCCGAGGGCGGGCGCACCTACGCCAACCCGCGCAACTTCGCCTCCGGCTCGCTGCGCCAGATCGATCCGGGCGTGACGGCGAAACGTCCGCTGCGCTTCTTCGCCTACGGCTGGGGCCTGACCAGTTCGGAGTTCGCCGCCACCCAGAGCGAGGCGCTGGAAAAGCTGCGCAGCTGGGGCTTCGTGGTCAACGACCGCTCCGAGCGGCGCGAGGGCGCGCCGGGCCTGATGGAGGCCTATCGCTGGACCGAGGCCGACCGGCCGAAGCTGAACTACGACATCGACGGGCTGGTCTATAAGGCCGACCGGCTGGACTGGCAGAACCGGCTGGGCTTCGTCTCCCGCTCGCCGCGCTGGGCCGTCGCCCACAAGTTCCCGGCCCAGCAGGCCCGCACCGTGCTGGAAGGCATCGACATCCAGGTCGGCCGCACCGGCTCGCTGACGCCGGTGGCGCGGCTGAAGCCCGTGACCGTTGGCGGCGTGGTCGTGCGCAACGCCACCCTGCACAACGCCGACGAGATCGAGCGCAAGGACGTGCGGGTCGGCGACACGGTGATCCTGCAGCGCGCCGGCGACGTGATCCCGCAGATCCTGGGCTCAGTCCCCGACGAGCCGCGAGGCGAAGAGGCTTACCAGTTTCCCCACGTGTGCCCTTGCCCGCTCAAGACGGCGGTGGTGCGCGAGACCATGGGCGAGACCAAGGAAGGGGAGCCGATCTACGGCGTGGTGCGCCGCTGCACCGGCGAGTTCGCCTGCCCCTACCAGCGCATCGAGCACCTGAAGCACTTCGTCTCGCGCCGCGCCTTCGACATCGAGGGGTTGGGTGAGAAGCAGCTGCAGGCCTTCTACGACGACGGCTGGGTGCGCGAACCGGCGGACATCTTCGGTCTGGCCGAGCGCGAGAAGGCCAGCCTGAAGAAGCTGAAGGACCGCGAGGGCTTCGGCGAAACCAGCGTGAAGAACCTGTTCGCCGCCATCGAGGCGCGTCGGACCATCGCGCTGGACCGCTTCATCTACGGCCTGGGGATCCGCCACGTCGGCGAGACCACGGCCATCACGCTCGCCCGCGGCTACGGCTCGGCCGAGCACTTCCTGGAGGCCGCCGACGCGGTGGCCAACGGGGACGAGGCGGCGGTGGCCGAGATGGACGCCCTGGACCAGGTCGGCGACGCGGTGATCGACGCGGTCGCCGCCTACTTCGCCGAGGACCACAACCGCGGCGTGGTCGAACGGCTGAAGGCCCAGCTGCAGGTCCAGGACGCAGAGAAGCCGAAAACCGACACGGCGGTGGCCGGCAAGACGGTGGTGTTCACCGGCGCGCTGGAACGCATGACCCGCGACGAGGCCAAGGCTCAGGCCGAGAGCCTGGGCGCCAAGGTCGCCTCGTCGGTGTCGAAGAAGACCGACCTGGTGGTGGCCGGCCCGGGCGCCGGCTCCAAGCTGAAGCAGGCGTCCGAGCTAGGCATCGAGGTGCTGACCGAAGACGAGTGGCTGACGCTGGTGGGGCGCTAGCCTCTCGGGATCAGAAGTACGTCGCCAGCTTCAGCTTCCGCTTGGTCCCGTCGGCCAGGGTCAAGTCGACCGTGCGGCCGGCCTCGCCCGTGCGCCACTTCGATAGCTCCGAGCCGTTGTAGTCGGCCCCGATCGTGTGGCCGTCGACGGCGGTGATCTCCTCGCCGGCCTTCCAGCCCGCGGCCTGCGCCGGCGAGCCCGGCGCGACGTAGGCGACCTTCAGTCGGTCGCCCTGGGCGACGACCTGCAGGCCAGAGCGGTCCTTGTCGAAGGGCTTGGCCGCCGCGTCCGCCTGCGGGACCAGGTAGAGGGTGTCCTTCGGATAGTCGGTGATCAGGCGGAAACGGCTGATCACCGGCAGGCCGAGGTTGCCGAAGGTGCGGTCGGAGTCGACCGCTGCGGCGCCCGGCGTCGACAGCACGGTGGGGATGTCGTGGAACTCGACGCCGCCGAACTTCAGCGTCTTCACCGTCGTCGTGCCTTGCTCGCGGGCGCCGCCGATGGCCCCGGCCAGGGCCTTGGAGGTCGGGCGGCCGTCCAGCAGCTTCTGCGGCTCCCAGAACGACTTGTAGAGCAGCAGCGGCGAGCCGTTGCCGATGTCGAAGTCGAGCAGGACGGGCGAGCGGCCCTCGACCGACACCTCGACCGCGCGCAGGCCGCCGACCTCCTTGACCGGGACGGCCACGGCGCCCGCCGGCGGGACCAGCCTGGCCGGGTCGTGGAAGGCGATGCGGTGGCCCTGGAAGTCGATGTCGACGGCCAGCTGGTTGAACGCCTCCTTGCCCAGGATCACCGGCATCGGCCGGCCGATGCGCTTCTCGACCTCGGACAGGTCGATGATGGCGACCGTCAGGTTCTTCAGCGTCATGTCGCCGATCACTACGTCGACGCCGGTCGCGAGCGCGGCGGTGGAGGAGCCGCCGGTGCCTTCGGCCGGAAGTTCGCCGACGGTCTTCAGACCCAGCTTTTCGGCGAAGGGCTTGTCCAGCACGGTCGCTTCAGCGCCGCTGTCCAGCAGCACCTGCACCGGCGTGCCGTTCACGGCGGCGGGGATGTAGATGCGGTTGGCGTTGAAGAAGTCGAAGTCGACCCAGCCGGTGCCCGACGCCCCGTTCGCGAAGGCGTAGGTCGCCTCGTCGGCCGGGCGCTGGAACAGCTCGGCGGCCGGCGCGCGGTTCAGCTCGATCTTGCCGTAGACGACCTTGGCGTTCGCGGCGGCGTTCTCGTTCTCACTGCTTTCGAAGAAGGCCATGCGCACGCCGTCGACCATGCGCCAGTCGCCGTAACGGACGATGCGCGTGCGCTTGTTCTCGACCGCGCGCAGGGCGTGGAGCGCCCCGGTCTTCGGATCCAGGAACAGGTCGTAGGTGTCGGGATCACCGAAGTTCACCCGCACCACCGACCAGCTGCGGCCGTCCAGCGTTTCGGCCGGCAGCAGGTTCAGTTTCGCGCCGCCTTCGCCGTGCAGGGCGCCGGCGAACATCAGGGCCGCGCCGTCGCGGGCGTCGTCGGCCATGTGGGCGTCGAGGTCCTCGATCTGGCCGCTCATGTTGCGGGTCCAGGCGTCGGCGGCGGTGACGGCGGTCAGCTCGCGCACGGCGCCCAGGTCGACGTCCTGGCGGGCCTCGCCCTTGCGGTCGGTCCAGGCGTCGACCGTCCCGGTCAGGCCGGCGGCCTCGACCCGGCCCTGCTGGTGCACCGAGGTCAGGGCCTCGAAGGCCGCGCCGCCGCGCCAGGCCAGGTGGCGCGAGACCACGTCGGACAGCGGGTCGGCCGCGACCGGCGAGGCCAGCACGGCCAGGGCGGCGGCGAGGGGCAGGGGGCGCAGCATGCGGTCGGCTCCTTCGGGCGACGCCGGGAGAGGGTGTCGCTTTGAACTAGTAGTTCACGCTACTAGCGTCGAGGCAGCGACCTGTCGCCTTAAGCTTTCGTAAGACGCGCTCAGCGCCCCTGCAGGCTCTGGACCGTCGGGGTGTGGTCCAGGGCGTCGGCCTCGATGTCGGGCGTGCGCAGCTTCAGATGGGCGAACCACCGACGCGCGCCCTCCAGCTCGTCCTCGGCGACCGGGGTCCAGCGGCCGTTCACCTGTACGGCTTTCAGCACCGACAGGCTGACCGAGTTCAGCACGTTGCCGCCGACCGTCAGGATCACCGCCTGACGCGGATCGACCTTGACCACCAGGTCGCAGTGCAGGGGCGCGTACTCGCCGGCCTGGGCGGCGCGGTCGGCGACGGTGCGATAGGTGGTCTCGCCGCGCGCGTTGCACAGCAGGTCGCCGGGCGAGATGTCCCGCTCGCCCAGGTCGTAGGCGACGAAGGCCGCGTAGGGCGCGCGGCCCTGGCGGGCGGCGACGGCCTGGTCGACGTACTCCCAGTGGGCGACGGAGCGGGCGAAGACGTCCGGATCGCCCAGGCCGCCTTCGCACATCACCCAGGAGACGAAGGCCGCCGACCAGGGCTGGAGCCAGCCCCGGCCTTCGCCCGCCGGCTCGCGCCAGATGGCGTTCTGCCGGAGCAGCACCTTCCAGCCGTCGGGCGTGGCGGTCCAGTAGCCGGCGACGGTGGCGTAGGTGTCTTCCTCGTCCTCGGAGCTGCCCAGCCGCAGGATCCGCCGCGTCAGCCGGGGCTGGGGCAGGGGCGGATTGAGGGCGTCGGGCACCAGCTCCAGATCGCCTTCGCCGCCGGGCAGCAGGCGGGTCTCGGTGGTGGCGAGGTCGAGCGTCTGGAAGCCGAACACCGCCCACTCCTGGACGGCGACGTCGACCAGGCGCCGGCGCGTGTCGGCGCCCACCGGGGCGACCCGGCAGGCGCGCTGCCAGACTTCGAACGAGCCGGGGCCGCCGGTCACCCGCTCCTCGGGCGGGATGACGTCCAGCACCGAGCGGGGCAGGCGATTGCTCGGGGCGTCCGGGCCGGCGGCTCCGGTCAGGAGCGTCGCCGCCAGCAGGACCGCCGCCCGGAGCATGGGATCACACCGGCGCGCAGGCCTCGGCCAGCCAGACGCCGACCTGGGGCTCGACCTGCGGCCCGACCACGGCCAGCACCCGCGCGTGGTAGGCGTTCAGCCAGTCGCGCTCCTCGGTGCTGAGCAGGGACGGCTCGATCAGCCGGCGGTCGATGGGGGCCAGGGTCAGGGTCTCGAAGCCCAGCATGGCCCGCTCGCCGCCCGGGATCTGGGCGGCGGCGGTGACCACCTGCAGGTTCTCGATGCGGATGCCGTAGGCGTCGGTCTTGTAATAGCCGGGCTCGTTGGAAAGGATCATGCCCGGCCGGAGGGCGATCGAGTTCGGCGCCTTGGAGATCCGCTGCGGCCCCTCGTGCACGCTCAGGAACGAGCCGACGCCGTGGCCGGTGCCGTGGTCGTAGTCGAGGCCGGCTTCCCACAGCGGCTGGCGCGCCAGGGCGTCCAGGGCGTGGCCGGTGGTGCCGGCCGGGAAGCGCACGCGCGACAGCGCGATGTGGCCTTTCAGCACGCGGGTGAAGCGGTCGCGCATCTCCGCCGTCGGCTCGCCCATGGCGACCGTGCGGGTGATGTCGGTGGTGCCGTCCTCATACTGCGCGCCGCTGTCGACCAGCAGCAGCGAGCCCTTCTCGGTCTTGCGGTTGGTGCGCTCGGTCGGACGGTAGTGGACGATCGCGCCGTTCGGGCCGGCCCCGGCGATGGTGTCGAAGGACAGGTCCTTCAGCGCGCCGGTGGCCTCGCGGAAGCTCTCCAGCTTCTGGGTGACCTCGATCTCGTCGGGCAGGGTGGTCTGCGCTTCGGTGGCCAGCCAGTGGAGGAAGCGGGTCACCGCCGCGCCGTCGCGGGCGTGGGCGTCGCGCGCGCCCTGCACCTCGACCGGGTTCTTGGCGGCGCGCGGCAGGGCGGTCGGATCGAGCCCGCGGACCACGGTGGCGCCGGCCGCCTGCAGGCGGTCGAAGTACCAGGCCGGCGACTGCGACGGGTCGACCAGCACCTTCTTGCCCTTCAGCGCGTCCAGCGCCGACGGCAGCACGGACGGATCCTCCAGGCTGACCGCGTTGCCCAGCCACTGCTGCAGGCCCGAGGTCACCTTGGCGGGATCCAGGAACAGGCGCGCGGTGCCGTCCTTGTTCAGGATGGCCTGGCCCAGCGGCATGGGGGCGCGTTTCACGTCGCCGCCGCGCACGTTGAACAGCCAGGCGATCGAGGGGGCGACGCTGATCACCGCGGCGTCGGCGTTCAGGCTCTCGCCGACGCGCTGGCGCTTCCTGGCGGCGTCCTCGCCGGAGAACTCGGCCGCGTGCGGCGCGATCGGCGCGGTCGGCTGGGCCGGGCGGTCGGCGCCCCAGGCGGCGTCCAGCGGGTTGGCCTCGACGGGGCGCAGGGTGGCGCCGACCTTCTCGGCCGCGACGCGCAGGTGATACAGCGCGTCGGGGCTGTGCAGCTTGGGATCGTAGCCGATCACCAGGCCGTCGCCGGGCAGGGTCTCCAGGTAGGCCGGCACGCCGCCCTCGACCAGGTCGCGGATCTCGAACAGGCCCTCGTCGACCTGGTCTCGCACCTGCAGGGTGTAGCGGCCGTCGACGAACACCGCGGCCTTGTCCTTCAGCACCACGGCCGCGCCGGCCGAGCCGGTGAAGCCGGTCAGCCAGGCCAGACGGTCGTTGGCCTCGGGCAGGTACTCGTTCTGGTGCTCGTCCTCGTGCGGCACCAGGAAGCCGTCCAGGCCCTGGCGCGCCATCTCGGCGCGCAGGCGGGGCAGGTGCTTGGAGCCGAAGGACGGATCGGTGGTTTCGTCGAAGGTCTGGCGCATGGCGCGGACCCTAGCGCCGGGAGCGCGGGCTGCAAGCGGCGAGGGCGAGATTTCGCCGTCGGAGGCGCCCGGCCGCCATGGTCGCGCCGCGTCGCTTGCGGTGAATCCCCGGCCGCTCTCAGGGGTTTCCCGATGGGGTCCGCCCGCCCTCGGACGTAAGTAGCATTCTCCACGTGGACCGCGCGGAGGCCGCCAATGTCCTTGTCCCGCCATTTCGACCGCACCCAGCCCGGCCAGTCGCGGCGCATGCTCCTGGCCTCGGGCGCGGCCCTGCTGGCGGTCTCGACCGCCCCGGGCTGCAAGCCTCGCGGAGAGGCCGGCAAGGCGCCGCCGGCCGCGGCGCCGAAGACCGGGACGGTGCTGGCCGACGCCACCGACGCTTACGTCTACGGCTATCCGCTGATGACGATGGAAATGACGCGGCGGGTCAGCATCAACACGGCGACGCCCGAGGGTTCGCACGCGCCGATCAACCAGTTCGCCAACCTGCGAAGCTATCCCGACGCCACCTTCCGCGACGTCACCGCGCCCAACGCCGACACCCTGTACTCCAGCGCCTGGCTGGACGTCGGTGCGGATCCGATCGTCGTGCAGCTCCCGGATATGGGGTCGCGCTACTACCTGTTCCCCTTGCTGGACGGCTGGACCAACGTATTCCAGTCGCCGGGCAAGCGGACCACGGGCGCCGGGCCGCAGACCTTCGCCGTCACCGGGCCGAAATGGACCGGAACGCTGCCGGCCGGGATGACGCAATACCGGTCCCCGACCGGCATGGTCTGGGTGCTGGGACGCACCTATTCGACCGGGACGCCGCAGGACTACGCCCAGGTCCACGCCCTGCAGGACCAGTACAAGCTCACCCCGCTCAGCGCCTGGGGCAAGCCGTACAAACGGCCGAAAGGGGTGGTGGATCCGAACGTCGACATGAAGACCCCGGTGCGCACCCAAGTCGAGACCATGAGCGCCCCGAACTTCTTCAAGCGGCTGGCCGAGCTCCTGAGGGCCAATCCGCCGGCCGCCGCCGACGCGCCCATGGTGGCCCAGCTGGCGCGTGTCGGCATCGTGCCCGGGCAGGACTTCGACGCCTCGAAACTGGACGACGCCACCGCCGAGCAGGCCAAGGCGGCGGCGCTCAAGCGGATCAGCGACCACTTCTCGAAGGCGGGCAAGGCCGTGAACGGCTGGACCTTCGCCTCGCCCACCGGCCAGTACGGGACCGACTACCTGCAGCGCGCCTTCGTCGCCCAGGCCGGGTTAGGGGCCAACCTGCCCGAGGACGCGATCTATCCGACCACCAAGGTCGACAGCGCCGGCAAGCCGCTCGATGCGGCGGCGAACAGCTACGTCATCCGCTTCCCGAAGGACGGCCTGCCGCCGGTGAACGGCTTCTGGTCGATCACCATGTACGACCCGCAGTACTTCTTAGTGGCCAATCCGCTGAACCGCTTCACCGTCAGCGCACGGGACAAGCTGCAGCAGAACCCCGACGGTTCGACCGACATCTACGTCCAGGCCGGCTCGCCGGGGAAGGACAAGGAATCCAACTGGCTGCCGGCGCCGAGCGGGCCTTTCATCCTGATGGCCCGCACCTACTGGCCCAAGCCGGCCCTGGTCGACGGAACCTATCAACTGCCGCCGGTCCAGGTCGCCGGCCCGGCCGCCGCCGCGGCTCAGTGAGCTACGCTCAGCGCCGCTCCAGCACCAGGGTGCACCAGGCGTCCTTGCGGATGCGCTCGACCAGCTTGAAGCCGCGATTCAGGTAGGCGGCGCGGACGTAGCGCTCCTGGGTGCGCAGCAGGCCCGACAGGATGGCCGTGCCGCCCGGCTTCAGCGCGCCCTTGATGTCCTGGGCCAGCGAGACCAGCGGCCGGGCCAGGATGTTGGCGAACACCAGATCGTAGGGCGCGTCCCTGCGCACTTCCGGATGGTCCAGGCCCGAGGCCCAGACGAAACGGGCGTTGGCGCTGTTCACCGCGGCGTTCTCGCGCGAGATGCGGACCGAGACGGCGTCGATGTCGGTGCCGACGGCTTTCTTCGAGCCGGTCCGGGCGGCGGCGATGGCCAGCACGCCGGTGCCGGCGCCGACGTCCAGCACCTTGGGGAAGCGCTTCTTGCGCAGCAGCCGGTCGTAGGCCTTCAGGCAGCCGACCGTGGTGCCGTGGTGGCCGGTGCCGAAGGCGGCGCCGGCCTCGATGCGCAGGTTCACGGCGTTGGGCGGGGTGCGGCCGCGGTCGTGCAGGCCGAACACGAAGAAGCGCCCGGCGCGCACCGGCGGCAGGCCCGACAGCGCCATGGCCAGCCAGTCGGCGTCGGCCAGGGTCTCGGTGACCACGGTCAGCTCGGCGAATTCGCCCAGCACGCGGCGGAAGTTCTCGGCTTCCTCCGAGCTGGTCGGGAAGGCGTCGATGCGCCAGATGCCGCGGTCCTCGTCCTCTTCGAGGATCGAGTAGGTCGCGCCCTCCAGCAGGGCGTCGTTGTCGACGGCGACGGCGGCGGCTTCGGCTTCGGCGCGGGGGCCGCGGGCGACGATCTGGACGGCGGGTTCGTTCATGCGCGCGCTCCTAGCGCATTTTCCGCCGGAGGGGACGCGCTGCGGTGAAGAAAATGCGCCGTGACGAGAGTCTTTTGAGGACCGGCGGCGTGCGAAATGCAGCGCCTGGGCCCGGAACCAGGGCCGAACGTGTTGCGTAAAGACTTTCCTAAGGCGCGCTTGGGTTACACTCCGATTCGGACATGTCGCGCCCTCGCGCGGCGCGAGGATCGAAATTCCGGGGGTTGAGACCAGTCATGGCGAAGAGTCCGGCGAAGGCGGGAAGCGCCGAAACCACGAAAACCACCGCCAAGCCGAAAGCCGCGGCTGCGAAGCCGGCGGCGGCGAAAGCGACGACGACCAAGGCGGCGGCTCCGAAGGCCGCGGCCCCGAAGCCTGCGACCAAGGCTCCGGCGGCGAAGGCCGCGGCGCCGAAGGCGGCCAAGCCGGCCGCCGCGAAGGCGGCGCCTAAGGCGGCTGCGGCCAAGGCTCCGGCCAAGGC
>NZ_JAAIVC010000113.1 GCF_010975005.1 Caulobacter sp. 17J65-9
CAGGCGATCGGCCACGCGGCTCTCGCGGCCGGCGCTGTTCTCGGCGTTCGCCTTGCGGGCGCCGAGCAGGATCTTCGGGGCGCCGCCCCTGGCCGCGTCGCGTCGGCCGGCGCTGTCGCGGCGGGCCTTCTTCTCCCGGGCGGTCTGGCCTTCCCGCTCGACCCGGCGCAGCTCGCGCTCGGCGGCGTCCAGCCCGCGCTCGGCGGCGTCGCGCTCCTCGTCCCGGCGCTCGGCGTAGTGATCCCAGCCGCCGCCGTAGAGCCGCGCGCCCAGGCTGGAAAGCTCCAGCACCCGGTCGACCCCGCGCAGCAGCTCGCGGTCGTGGCTGACCACCACCGCCCCCTTGCGCCAGCCCTCGAGCAGTCGCGCGACGGCGCCCTTGGCCTCCGCGTCGAGATTGTTGGTGGGCTCGTCCAGCAGGATCAGGTCCGGCTCGTCGACCAGCAGGGCGGCCAGGGCCACGCGGGTGCGCTCGCCCCCGCTGAGGGTGGCGGCCTCCCGGTCCAGGCCGATCGCGCCCAGGCCGGCCTCGGCCAGGGCGGTCTCCAGCCGCGACGGCAGCAGCCAGTCGGCCGCCTCGAAGTCTGCCTCGCAGGCGCAGCCCTGCTCGATCAGGTCCAGCCGGGCCAGCCCCTCGGCCACGCCGAGCGCGTCGGCGACCGTGTCGCCGGGCGCCAGCGGCAGGCTCTGGCGCAGCACGCCGACGCGCCCGCCGAAGCTGACCGCGCCGGACGCGGGCGTCGCCTCCCCCGCCAGCAGCCGCAGCAGGGTGGTCTTGCCCGAGCCGTTGCGCCCGACCACGCCGATGCGTTCGGGGCCGAAGGCCAGGCTCAGATTGTCGAAGAGAGTGCGGCCGTCAGGGGTGACGGCGCTGACGCGATCCAGGGTGGCGAAGGCGGGCATGACGAGACTCGAAGCAAGGGCGGGAAAGGGCGGAGCCGGTTTCCAGCGCTTCGATCATCGTCACCTCCTCGGATACGGGAGGCGTAACTTAGGGGCGAACGGCCAGGGCGCAAGCCCGGACCCGCGCTCAGTCGACCAGGTAGTAGGCGGCGATGAGGCCGACCAGGACCACACAAGAGAAGATCGTGCGGCCGCGCGAGCGCCACCACCACCAGCGGCCGGTCCAATGATTGTACCAGGCGGCCGCCAGTCCCGCGATGAGGACGATCAGCACCCAGCGGGGGTCTTCAGGACTGCGGGTGATGCCGAAAAGCGCCTGCATGGGATCCGTCCTCGCCCCGGCGGACCGGGGCTTCAGACGGTAGGATCCCCAACAAAGCTGAACGTACGGTTCAGGCCGCGCCCAGCATCCGCTCGACCATCGGCTGGACCGCCTTGGGCTGCACCGGCCAGATCTCGCGCTTGAGGTGACGCCACAGGGCGTTGATCTCGAAGGCGGCCAGGCTGTCCGGGTCCATCTCCTGGGCGGCCAGACCGGCGCGCACCGCCGTCTGGTAGGCGGCGCGGTAGCGCAGGCCGACCGGGGCGACCGGCAGGCCGTAGGAGTCCAGCATCTCCACCGTCTCGCGGATCAGCCGCGGCTCCTCGCCGTTGCGGCGCGAGGGGGCCTGGTTCAGCACGATGAAGGCCGGTTTGCGCAGATTGTTGACCAGCTCGGCCGTGCGCTGGATCGAGCGCACGTCGAAGAAGCACGGGCGGGTGACGATCACGCAGAAGTCCGCCTCACGCGCGGCTTCAGCCGACTCCTGGTCGTTGGATGAGCGGGTGTCGAGCACCAGCAGGTCGGTGCCGGCCCGCATCTCCGCCTGTTTCAGCGTGAACAGAGCGCCGGCCTTGGCCTCGATCACGCGCGGACCGTCGCCGATGCGCTCGCGACGCCAGTCCAGCGCCGAGCGCTGCGGGTCGAGGTCGGCGACGACGACGCGGCGCTTCGCCTTGGCGGCCGCCACGGCGATCTGAACGGCGACGGTGGTCTTTCCGGTTCCGCCCTTGCGGGACAGCACGGCCAGAGTACGCATTCTCCCCCCTGAAGAAGGCGACTGGGTTGAACGGAATGCACTGAGGAGCCGCGCATTAACGCGCGTTAACGATCTTATTGAACGTGATTCTCCGAACGGCGCGACGCCAAGCCGCACGCGTTCGCAAAATGTTCTTGTGCAAAACGCGAGTCTCGTCCCTACATCCGGGCGTTACGTCGTTCGGCCGGCCCGCGCGACGCGCAGTTTGAAGAGCCCCATGTCCGATCAGAATTTTATTCGTGTGCGCGGCGCGCGTGAGCACAACCTCAAGGGCGTCGACGTCGACATCCCGCGCGGGAAGCTCGTCGTCATGACCGGCCTGTCGGGCTCGGGCAAAAGCTCGCTCGCCTTCGACACCATCTACGCCGAAGGCCAGCGCCGCTACGTCGAGAGCCTGTCGGCCTACGCGCGCCAGTTTCTGGAGCTGATGGGCAAACCGGACGTCGACCTGATCGAGGGCCTGTCGCCGGCCATCTCGATCGAGCAGAAGACCACCTCGAAGAATCCGCGCTCCACCGTCGGCACGGTGACCGAGATCCACGACTACATGCGCCTGCTGTGGGCGCGGGTCGGGGTCCCCTACTCGCCCGCCACCGGCCTGCCGATCGAAAGCCAGACCATCAGCCAGATGGTCGACAAGATCACCGCCCTGCCCGAGGGCGAGCGCCTCTACCTGCTGGCCCCCGTCGTGCGCGGCCGCAAGGGCGAGTACCGCAAGGAGATCGCCGACTGGCAGCGCCAGGGCTTCCAGCGCCTGAAGATCGACGGCGAGTTCTACGCCATCGAGGACGCGCCGGCGCTCGACAAGAAGTTCAAGCACGACATCGACGTCGTGGTGGACCGCATCGTCACCAAGCCGGGCCTTGAGCAGCGGCTGGCCGACAGCCTCGAGACCGCCCTGAACCTGGCCGACGGCATCGCCACGGCCGAATGGGCCGGCGTCGAGGACGGCGAGAAGGAGCCCAGGCGCATCCTGTTCTCGCAGAAGTTCGCCTGCCCGGTCTCCGGCTTCACCATCAGCGAGATCGAGCCGCGGCTGTTCTCGTTCAACAACCCGTTCGGCGCCTGCCCGGTGTGCGACGGCCTGGGCGTGAAGCTGGCCTTCGACGCCGAGCTGGTCGTGCCCGACAAGGACAAGACCCTGCACAAGGGCGCGATCGGTCCGTGGGCCAAGTCGCCCTCGCCCTTCTACACCCAGACCCTGCAGGCCCTGGCGCGCCACTACGACTTCTCCATGGACAAGCCGTGGCGCGACCTGCCGGAGAAGGCGCGCAAGGTGGTGCTGTTCGGCACCGGCGAGGAGAAGATCAAGTTCTCCTACGACGACGGGGCGCGGAAGTACGACGTCTCCAAGGCCTTCGAAGGTGTCGTCAACACCATGGAGCGCCGCTGGCGCGAGACCGACAGCGCCTGGGTGCGCGAGGAGCTGGGCCGCTACCAGTCCGAGACGCCCTGCGAGGCCTGCGACGGCTATCGCCTGAAGCCGGAAGCCCTGGCCGTGCGCGTCGGCGGCGAGCACATCGGCAAGGTCTCCAACCTGTCGATCCAGCACGCCCACGCCTGGTTCGAGGCGCTGGAGCCGACCCTGTCGCCCAAGGACGCCGAGATCGCGCGGCGGATTCTGAAGGAGATCAAGGACCGGTTGCGGTTCCTGAACGACGTGGGCCTGAACTACCTGAACCTGGCGCGCTCGTCCGGCACCCTGTCGGGCGGCGAGAGCCAGCGCATCCGCCTGGCCAGCCAGATCGGCTCAGGCCTGACCGGCGTGCTCTACGTGCTGGACGAGCCGTCGATCGGCCTGCACCAGCGCGACAACACCCGCCTGCTCAACTCGCTGAAGGGCCTGCGCGACCTCGGCAACTCGGTCCTCGTCGTCGAGCACGACGAAGAGGCGATCCTGACCGCCGACTACGTCATCGACATGGGTCCGGCCGCGGGCGTCCACGGCGGCGAGATCGTCGCCGAGGGCAGCCCCGACGACGTCATGGCCAACCCGAAGTCGCTGACCGGCCAGTACCTGACCGGCGCGCGCGAGATCGAGGTGCCGGAGGACCGCCGACCGCTGGGCAAGAAGCGGCTGAAGGTGATCGGCGCCACCGGCAACAACCTGAAGAGCGTCACCGGCGAGATCCCGGTCGGCACCTTCACCTGCATCACCGGCGTGTCCGGCGGCGGCAAGTCGACCTTCACGATCGAGACCCTCTACAAGGCCGCGGCCCGGCGCCTGAACAACGCCACCGAGGCCCCCGCTCCCTACGACCGGATCGAGGGGCTGGAGCATTTCGACAAGGTGGTGGACATCGACCAGTCGCCGATCGGGCGCACGCCGCGCTCGAACCCGGCGACCTACACCGGCGCCTTCCAGCCGATCCGCGACTGGTACGCCGCCCTCCCCGAGGCCAAGGCGCGCGGCTACGGCCCGGGCCGCTTCTCGTTCAACGTGAAGGGCGGCCGCTGCGAGGCCTGCCAGGGCGACGGCGTCATCAAGATCGAGATGCACTTCCTGCCCGACGTCTACGTCACCTGCGACGTCTGCAAGGGCAAACGCTACAACCGCGAGACGCTGGAGATCGTGTTCAAGGGCAAGTCGATCGCCGACGTGCTGGACATGACCGTCGAGGAGGCCGCCGACTTCTTCAAGGCGGTGCCCAGCGTGCGCGACAAGATGGAGACGCTGAAGCGCGTGGGCCTCGGCTACGTCCACGTCGGCCAGCAGGCGACAACCCTGTCAGGCGGCGAGGCGCAGCGGGTGAAGCTGTCGAAGGAGCTCTCGCGTCGGGCCACCGGGCGGACCCTCTACATCCTCGACGAGCCGACCACCGGCCTGCACTTCGAGGACACCCGCAAGCTGCTGGAGGTGCTGCACGAGCTGGTCGAGCAGGGCAACACCGTGGTCGTCATCGAGCACAACCTCGACGTCGTGAAGACCGCCGACTGGATCCTGGACTTCGGCCCGGAAGGCGGCGACGGCGGCGGCCTGATCGTGGCCCAGGGCTCGCCCGAAAAGGTCGCGGCCGATCCGCAGAGCTGGACCGGCCGCTATCTGGCGGAGGTGCTGCGCCGGCACGAGGACCGGCGCAAGGAACGGCGCAAGCGGGCCTCCTAGGCCCGCTGCCCCGCGTCCGACCGCAGTCGGCGGTAGAGCTGGGCGTACAGCCCGGTCGCCAGCGGCAGCTGCACGTACGCCGCCACCAGGGCGGTCAAGACGGACACGGCAAGCACCGCGCCCAGCGGCAGGACCGGCGCGCCGTTAGCGCCCGGCGTCCCCAGTGCGCTCTCGACCGCGGTCGTGACAGCCGACGCGGTCAAGCTCGGCAGGCTGACCAGGACGGTGGACGCGAACACGAGCCAGAACCGCCCCTTGGTCAGGGTCCAGCTCCGGAACAGCGTGATCCGCTCCTCGGCGACGACGGCGGCCTGGTAAAGCGACAGGCGGAGCCCCAGCCAGAGAACCAGAACGAAGAAGGCCATCACGACCAGGCTCAGGAGAGCCGAGGGCTGCGGGCCGAGCACCTTCACCAGCGCTTCAGACACCGCTTCAGGAGAGGCGCCGGGGCTGAGGCCTTGCAGGACCGGACCGCCGCCGCCGGCGAGGACGATCGCCACCATGACCACGAACGCCGTCAGCATCAGTGCGGCGATCACGGCCATGAGACAGACGCCCGCGCCCAGCAGCCGCCACTCCGGTTTGCCCCACTGCAGGCCGCCCGGCCCGGTGCGGAAATCCACGTCTCCCGGATGCTCGCCGGCGAAGGCCCGGCGGTAGAGCGCGCCGTAGGCCATGCACCCGGCGAGCGCGGACGCAATCACCGCCGGCAGGGTCATTTGCGGGACGCCGAGATACGGGGCGGCGAAGGCCGCTCCGGTGGTCACGGCGACGAGGGTGAGCGCGCCGAACGCGGACTTCCAGTTCGCCTTGGCGAACAACACCGCGTGCCCGACCGCATCCAGGACACCGAACTTATTCTGGGCCACGTCTTCCTCCGCAGGCTCGCGCTTGCCGATAACGCGATTCCGCGCGATCAGGCCCCCTCGCCCGCCAGTTCACGATAGGCGAACGCCTGAGGCGCGTAGGCGATCGCCAGTTGCAGCGCCGCGAGCACGATGTTGCCCAGCAGGTAGACGGCGAAGGCCGCCCACAGGCCCGGCGCCAGATTGGCCAGGTCCGGGTTGCTGACCGCCTCCAGCGCGTGGAAGCCGCCGCCCAGGATCATCACCAGGGCGATGATGATGGTCGAGCCCAGCAACAGCACGACCACGTAGAGCGCCGCGACCAGCACGTACATGCCCAGCAAGGGCCAGAACGGGCCGCGCGTCAGGGTCCAGGACTGGAAGATCCGCACCCGCTTCTGGGCGAAGGTCATGGCGGCCGCGAGCGACAGCCGCACGCTCCAGACGACGCCGAGCGCGACGATCACCACGAAGCCGATCGCGCCCACCACGCCGGCCGCGGCCGGTCCGGCCACGCCGTCCGCGACGCCGGCGACCGCCACCAGGACGCCCAGCAGAACGGCCCCGACCAGGGCCAGGACCAGGGTGACCAGCATCAGCCGAAGCTCGTCGGCGCCGAACCGCAGATAGGCGAAGCGGCTGTCCTGCGGCCGCAGCACGGCGCGGTACACCGCCGCCTTGGCCACGCTGCCGATCACCAGCCAGGCGAGCCCGCCGACGGCGGCCAGCGGGACGAGCGTCGTAAGCGCTTCGACCGCCTCCGCCGGCGTGGTCGGCTCCGTCTTGATCGACGCCAGCGCGCCGGGCCCCGCCACCATCAGCAGCAGGGCGCCGGCCAGGGCCGTCGCCACGACGTAGAAGACCGCCCAGCCCACCACCGCCAAGGGCTTCTCGCGGGTCAGGCGAAAGCCCTCGAACGCCGCGTCGGTGGCGGAAAACGCCATGTCTGGTCTCCAGAACGAACTGCGGGCCCACGGACCCGAAAACAACAAGCGAGCGGGCCGGACGTTCGGCTGCGCGCCCTACGCTTCCCGCGCCGCCGTCAGGTCGCGGTAGGCGCCCGCCGCCGGCGCGTAGGCGACGACGAACTGCACCGCCGCGAGCACCATCTGCAACAGGAAATAGACGCCCAGGCCGATGCAGGCCTTCGAGGTGAGCGTTAGCTCGGCCACGTGCGGCAGCTGGTCGGTGTCATAGCTGAAGTGGAACGGAACGCCGAAGGCGGCCAGGGCGGCCTCGGTGACCATGTCGCCCACGAAATAGATCACCAGGGCCACGATGTTGGCGAGCAGGAACATGGCCAGCAGCGGCCAGAACCGGCCGCGGGTGAGCGTCCAGGACTTCCAGAAGCGCACCCGTCCGGCCGCGAGGGTCATCGGCCCGGCCAGCGACAGGCGCACGCCGACCCAGACGTAGAGCAGGAAGGCCGCGACACAGCCCAGCACGGCCGCGGCCCACTGGCCGGCCGTGAACGGGAAGGCCAGGTCCAGGTGCACGATCGCGAAGACCGGGCCGAAGACGAGGACGATGGCGATCAGCGACTGCAGCAGGGCGACCACGACCTGGCGCAGTTCGTCTCCGCCCAGCCGCAGGAAGCCGAACCCGACCTTTTCAGGCTTGAGCACGGCCCGGAACAGCGCGGCCAGCAGCACGCCCTTCATCACCAGGGCGACCGGCAGGACGGCGGCGACGGCCAGGGCCAGCGGACCGAACAGCCGCAGCGCTTCGGCGTGCCCCAGGGTCTCGTCCTTCAGCCCGTCGAGGGCGGCCAGGGTCGGCCAGGCGACGGCGAGGAACAGCGCGACGATCGCCGCGCAGAACACCAGCATGACCAGGGCCCAGAGCGCCACCGACACCGGCCGCCGGCCGATCAGGCGAAAGCCTTCCAGCCCCGTGTGCGAGATCGAGAAGCTCATCTCACGCCCCCTCGGTCTGAGGGGCGCCGAGCTGGCGGTAGGCCACCGCCCATGGGGCCGTGACGATGGCGTAGAGCGCCGCCGTCACCAGCGACAGCACGAGCGAGAACGCCAGGATCGCGGGCAGCAGTTCGGAGATCCACGCTTCCATCGGCTTCTGGAAGAAGGCCTGGAACCGGTGCGGATCGAAGCCGCCGTCGACGCCGAAGCCGAGCACGGCGGCCCAGCCCAGCGCGCCCACCACCATCTCGATGACGAGGACGACCACCAGGATCAGCACCGCCAGACCGAGCAGGCGCCCGCCCTGGCCGCGGGTCAGGGTCCAGGACTCGAACAGGCGGAAGGTCCGGTCCGCGAAGGTCATCGGCGGGGCCAGGGACAGGCGCAGGCCGACCCACACCAGGGCGCCCACCGACGTCAGCACCACCACCGTCAGGCCGACGGCGCGGATCACCCCCGCCCAGGGCGCCGCGGCCAGGCCGCCCAGCAGCCAGACCACCGCGCCGGCGGCCGCGCCGCCCATAGCCATGGCGAAGGCGGCGATGAACAGCAGGACGTAGAGGCAGAGGAACACCAGGGCCTGCCACAGCTCGTCCTTGCCCACGCGCAGGTAGAAGAAGCCGCGGTTCTGCGGCTCGAGCACCGCGCGGAACACCGCCGAGGTCAGGATGGCGCGCCCGGCGATCGCGGCCAGGAAGGTGATCGGCTGATACAGGGTCAGCGTGCTGTTCACGCGCACCAGGGACTCGAGGTCGGGGTCAGGGCGTCCTCCGGCCCCCGCCGTGCGGATGACCTCGAAGATGTCGCCGCCGACAAGCGAGAACAGCGCCGCGCTCGGCAGCACCGCCAGCACGAAATAGACCAGCCCCCAGACCAGCAGCGAGATCGGCCGCCGGCGGATCACGTTGAAGCCCGCCTCTAGGGCGTCGCTTATCGAAAAGGTCGCCATGGAAGAGTCATTTCCCGTCGGGCCCGGCCGGCAGGTACTCCAGGCGTCGATAGGCGGCGCTGAGGAACCCGGCGGTGAGCGGTTTCTGGACGAACGCGTACGCCAGGGCCTGCAGCCCGTGGAAAATCAGAAGGTTACGCCCGGTCAGGCCGGACATGCCGTGCTGCCATACGAACAGGGCCACGGCCGGCGCGGAGGCCAGCACCAGGCCGAACAGCAGCGGCCAGAACGAGCCCTCGGCGACGCCCAGGGCGTTCAGCGACACGACCCGCCGACGGCCGACCGTGGCCGCCCCGTACAGCGAGAACCGCACGGTCAGCAGCAGGAAGATCGCGGCGATCCCGACCACCAGCACGCCGAGCACGCCCAGCTGCACCGGTCCGGCCAGGCCGCGCAGGTCGGCCAGGGTGTGGATCTTGCCGAACGCGACACCGTTCAGCTCGGCCGCCGTCAGGGCGACGGCCAGGACCACCACCGCGGCGATCGCGATCATGGTCAGGAACAGGCTGATCAACGCCTGGGCGCCGAAGAGCCGCAGCTCCGGCAAGCCGAACTGCAGGCCGGCGAAGCCCAGGCCTTCAGCGCGCGCCTGGCCGCCGAACACGCCCAGACGATAGAGCGCGCCGTCGGCGACCAGCACCGCGGCGATCGCCGCGACGACGAGCGCGGCCGGCGCCCAACCGCCCGGCGGCAGCTTCCCCAGGGACGACAGCACCAACGGCGCCGCCTCCGCCAGGCCGACCAGGATCAGGGCCGCCCACGCGCCGCTCCAGGCCCGCGGCAGGAACCGGACCGCTTCGCCCAGACACGCCCACACGGGCAATCTACGACCACCACTCATGCCACCCTCGACCCCACGGCTTCGGCCGCGCCCCTGGTCCCGTCCGCCTCGCGGCGGCCGACAGGACGATACGCCAAGCTTTACGGTTTATAAACTAAGGGGAGGACCTTAGCCCGCCGCGTCGCCGTGGCGAGCGCTCAACGCCTGATAGGCGACTGCCGCCGGCGCGTAGGCGACCGCGTGGTGAACCGCGTTGCACAAGGAGATCAGGGCGGCGGCCACCAGGGCGGCGATCACGCCCGACACGTGGAACTCGCCGGTGGCGACGTGGACCGGCAGGCCCGCCAGCATGGCTTGCGGCAGGACGCCGACGATCAGCGCGAGCGCCAGCAGGGCCGGCACGACGTAGGTCAGCAGGGCCATGACGTAGGCGACGATGTTCATGGCCAGCAGCTCCCAGGCCATGCCGCGGGTGAGCGGCCAGACCGAGCGCATGCCGTGCAGGCCGCGCTCGAACACCAGCGGCCGCATGATCGACATGCGCACGCTGAGATAGGCCAGGGCCACGACCGCGCCGACCACGAACACGCCCGCGCCGACGAAGCTCCAGGGTTCGGGCAGCATGGCCATGGAGGCCAGCACGCCGCCCACGGCGATCAGCGGCGCGCCGAAGGCGACGGCCACCGCTTCGGCCGGCCACCAGGACATCTGGCCGCGCACCAGATAGAGCATGGTCTGGTCCAGCTCGGCCCGGCCCCAGCCGAGGTAGCCGAAGGCCTTGCTGTCGGGCTTGAGCACCGCGCGCATGGTGGCGGCCTGGACCACGCCGCGGACCATCACGGTCAGCACGCCGACGGCCAGCATGGCGAGCAGGAACAGCAGGCCCGGATCGGAGCTCCCGGCGAACAGGCTGTCGGCGTCCACGCCGACGTCCGTCCCCGCCAGCGCCAACACGGCGCAGAGCAGCAGGAACAGCGGCGCGAAGTACAGCGCCCCCCAGACCAGCACGGCCAGCGGCCGCCGCGCGATCAGCCGGAAGCCCGCGAACGCGGCGTTGACGACGGACAGGCGCGCGCTCGCGCCCGCGGCAGAACTCGAAGACATGGTCATCCCCCCAAACGACGGCGGGACCATATCAGGGTTATGTGACGGCTCCCATCCTGGGACACCTCCCTCTTCGCCGTGGCCGCCGACAGCCTCATCCGAACCGCCGGATCGGATGCGGCCCGGAAGACTTTGAGTGAGCGCATTTTCCACGCCGAACCGGCCGCCACTTCGGCAGGAAATGCGCTATGTGGGGCGCATGACTGTGAAACCCGTTCATGTGATCGGCGGCGGCCTGGCCGGCTCCGAAGCGACCTGGCAGATCGCCCAGGCCGGCGTGCCTGTCGTGCTGCACGAAATGCGCCCGGTGCGCGGCACCGCGGCCCACCAGACCGAGGGGCTGGCCGAGCTGGTCTGCTCCAACTCGTTCCGCTCCGACGACTGGGAGCACAACGCGGTCGGCCTGTTGCACGCCGAGATGCGGCGCTGCGCGTCGATCATCATGAGCTGCGGCGACGCCAACCAGGTGCCGGCCGGCGGCGCGCTCGCGGTCGACCGCGACGGCTTCTCGGCCGCCGTGACGGCGAAGCTGGAAGCGCACCCGCTGGTCACCATCGTCCGCGAAGAGGTCGCCGGCCTGCCGCCGGAGGACTGGGACAGCGTGGTGGTCGCCACCGGCCCACTCACCTCGCCGGCCCTGTCGCAGGCGGTGCTGGAGCTGACCGGCGAGGGCCAGCTGGCTTTCTTCGACGCCATCGCGCCGATCGTGCACGCCGAGAGCATCGACATGTCGGTGGCCTGGCGCCAGTCGCGCTACGACAAGGAGGGCCCGGGCGGCGACAAGGCGGCCTACATCAACTGCCCGATGACCAAGGACCAGTACGACGCCTTCGTGCAGGCCCTGCTGGACGCGCCGAAGGCCGAGTCCAAGGACTGGGAGAACGTCCCCTACTTCGACGCCTGCCTGCCGATCGAGGTGATGGCCGAGCGCGGGCGTGAGACGCCGCGCCACGGGCCGATGAAGCCGGTCGGCCTGACCAACCCGCACCAGCCGGACCAGAAGCCCTGGGCGGTCGTGCAGCTGCGCCAGGACAACGCGCTGGGCACGCTGTTCAACATCGTCGGCTTCCAGACCAAGATGAAGCACGGCGCCCAGACCGAGGTGTTCCGCACCATTCCGGGCCTGGAGAACGCCCAGTTCGCCCGCCTGGGCGGCCTGCACCGCAACACCTTCATCAACTCGCCGCGCCTGCTGGACGCCTCGCTGCGGATGAAGGCCATGCCGCGCCTGCGCTTCGCCGGCCAGGTCACCGGCGTCGAGGGCTATGTCGAGAGCGCGGCGGTGGGCCTGCTGGCCGGCCGCTTCGCCGCGGCCGAACGCCTGGGCCGTCCGCTGGCCGCCCCGCCGGCCACCACCGCCCTGGGCGCCTTGATCGCCCACATCACCGGCGGCTGGCTGGAAGGCGGCGGCGCGTTCCAGCCTATGAACATCAACTACGGCCTGCTGCCGCCGATGGAGGCGCCGCGGCGCGACGCCGAGGGCCGCAAGCTGCCGCCGCAGGAACGCGGCCGGGCCAAGAAGCGGGCGATGAGCGCGCGCGCCATCGCCGACCTCGACGGCTGGCTGGGCGAGACGGCCCTGGCCGCCGAATGACCGGGGGGCGGCCATGACCCGCAAGGCGGCCGCCCTCGGCACCCTGCTGTTTCTGCTCGCGCCGGCGACCGTCGCCTGCCTGGTCCCCTGGTGGATCTCCGGCTGGTGGATCGGGCCGCCGCTGCTGGGCCTGGAGCTCGGCCGCTGGATCGGCGCGGCGCTGACCGTCGCGGGCCTGGGGCTGCTGCTCGACTGCTACGCCCGCTTCGTCCTGCAGGGCTTCGGCACGCCGGCCCCGGTGGCCCCGCCCTCGCGGCTGGTGGTCGGCGGCGTCTACCGGCACGTGCGCAACCCGATCTACGTGGCGGTCACCGCGGTGGTCTTCGGCCAGGGCCTGCTGTTCGGAAGCGCCGCGCTGCTGGCCTATGCGGTCCTGGTCTGGCTGGTCTCGCACCTGTTCGTGCTGCTCTACGAGGAGCCGGACCTGCGCCGCCGCTTTCCTGACGACTATCCCGCCTACGTCGCCGGCGTGCCGCGCTGGATCCCCCGCCTGACGCCCTGGCGAGGATCTTAGAGCCGCCCGGTCGCGACCGCCGCGGTCACCCGCAGCCGCCGCATCAGGTCTGACGGCGTGCGCCCCCGCGCGTAGGGCGCGGCCAGGGCGACGTAGGCGATCGACGGGAAGGCCGCCACTGACAGGTCCCTCACCTCGCCACGCGCGGCTTTGACGGCGCGGGCCACCTCGCCCCGCACGTCGGCGGTCAGCTCGGCCGGCAGGCGCGCCGGGCCGCCCGAGGCGGCCAGCCGGTGCAGGCCGGCCAGGCCCCAGGCG
>NZ_JAAIVC010000114.1 GCF_010975005.1 Caulobacter sp. 17J65-9
CGCCCAGGCCGCGCCGCCCGCGGCCGCGCCGGCGACCGCCACGGCGGCCTCGGCCCCGATCGCGCCGGAAAGCGCGTCAGGAACCGCGCCCGCGGCCCAGAACACCCAGGTCGCCCAGAACGCCCCGAACGCTCAGCCTGCGGGGGCCAAGCCGGCCCAAGGCGGCCAGGCCGGCTCGCCGCCGTCCGGGCCGGGATCGTTCGCCGTCGACGACGCGGCGGCCGAGCGGGCGTTGGAACGCACCCTGGTGGCCACCGGCGCGCTGCTGTTGCCGGCCAACTCGTTCGAGGTGCAGCCCAGCGTGCAGTACGGCTGGCTGGAGGCCGACGCCCCGGTGCTGGTCAATCAGGACGGAAACCAGCTGATCGGCCGCCAGCGGGTGAAGACCGAGGCGGTGGAGGCGGCGCTCGCGCTGCGCTTCGGCCTGCCCTGGGAATCCCAGATCGAGTTCAACATCCCCTACACCTGGCGCGACGTCACCCGGGTCACCTCCGTGGACTTCTCGGACCTGCTCGAGAGCCGCCTGGACGGCGACGGCTGGGGCGACCTGGGCGTGGGCCTCAGCAAGGTGCTGGTGCGTGAGAAGGGGCGCCGCCCGGACGTGATCGCGGCGATCAACTGGAACTCCACCACCGGCACGACCGACGGCGACTTCCGCTTCGGCAGCGACTTCGACGAGCTGAGCGCCTCGCTCACCGCCGTGAAGCGCGCCGATCCGCTGGTGTGGGTGGGGACGCTCTCCTACGAGAACACCTTCGAGGCGCACGACGTCACCCCGGGCGACCAGATCGGCCTGTCCCTGGGGGCGGTGCTGGCCGTGACCCCCACGACCTCGCTGCGCTTCAACATCGACCAGAACTGGGTGTCGGAGACGAAGTTCAGGGGCAACGGCGTGCCCGGCTCCGACACGACCATCGCGACGCTCAACCTGGGCGCCTCGGCGGTGCTGACCAAGCGCGCCCTGCTGGACGTGACGGTCGGGGTCGGCCTGACCGAGGCGGCGCCGGACTACACCTTCGGCATCGCCCTGCCGATCCGGTTCGACAGCCTGTTCTGAGCGCTACTTCTGGTCGCTTCCTGGTCGCCAGGTCGAGGCCACGCTTGACGCGGGGCGCGGCCACGCCTCGTATCGCCGCCGAAAAGTCCGGGCCTACACCGGACGAGAGGCGAGGGGCGTCCGTGCGCGTGAAACAGATTTGGGCCGGTGCGGCCACGGCTGTGGTGTTGGCTTCGGTGATCGGCGGCGCGGCCGTCGCGGCGGAGGCCCCGGGCGGCTTCCAGCCGTCGGCCGACGTGTTCAAGGGCCACGTGACCTTCCTGGCCGACGACCGCATGCTGGGCCGCGAGACCGGCACGCCCGCCTACGACCTGGCGGCCACCTATGTGGCGGCCGAGTTCACCAAGCTGGGCCTGAAGCCGGCCGGCGACGCCGGCGGCTACCTGCAGCACGTGCCGCTGACCGCCTACCGCTCGGCCGGGCAGGGCGAGATGACCCTGACCGGGGCGGACGGCAAGGCCGTGCGCCTGGTCTACGGCGACGACTACCTGCCCGGCGCCGATCCGCGCTCGGCCGAGGTCAAGCTGAGCGCGCCGGTGGTGTTCGCCGGCTACGGCGTGGTCGACCCCGCCCGGGGCCGCGACGACTTCGCCGGGCTCGACGTGAAGGGCAAGATCGTCGTCTTCCTGGAGGGCGCGCCCAAGTCGTTCCAGACCGAGGAGCGGGCCCACTTCTCCAGCCTGAAGGTGAAGCGCGCCGCCGCGGCCGCGCGCGGGGCCGTCGGCGTCGTCTTCCTGCCCACGGCGGAGGCGGACAAGGTGCGCCCCTGGGCCAACCGGCGCTCGCATCAGGACAGCTGGTCGATGACCTGGCGCGACGCCTCGGGCCGTCCGGCCGTGCACGGCGGCGACGCGGCCCTGCTGGGCACGCTGAGCCTGGCTGGCGCGGCCAAGCTGTTCCAGGGCGCGCCCCAGACCCTGGACGCGATCTTCGCCGCCGCCGCCAAGCCCGAAGGGGCGCCGCCGCGCTTCGCGTTGAAGGCCAGGCTGGCCGCCGACCTGACGACCGAGACCCGCCCCGTCGAGAGCGAGAACGTCGTCGGCATGATCGAGGGCTCCGACCCGGTCCTGAAGAACGAGTACGTCGTGCTCTCCGCCCACCTCGACCACGTCGGGGTTCAGACGCAGGCGGACGGGAGCGACGGCATCCACAACGGCGCGATGGACAACGCCACCGGCATCGCCTCCATGCTCGAGGCCGCCCGCGGCTTCGTGGAGACGGGCGCCAGGCCGCGCCGCTCGGTGCTGTTCGTGGCCGTGACCGCCGAGGAAAAGGGCCTGATCGGCTCGGAGTACTTCGCCTCCAATCCGACCGTGCCGAAATCGGCCATGGTCGCCGACGTGAACCTCGACATGCCGGTGCTGAACTACGCCTTCACCGACGTGGTGGCGTTCGGGGCCGAGCGTTCGTCGCTGGGCCCGGCGGTTCAGCACGCCGCCGCCCGCGCCGGGGTCGGCCTGTCGCCCGACTTCATGCCGGAGCAGGGCCTGTTCACCCGCTCGGACCACTATCGCTTCGTCGAGCAGGGCGTGCCGTCGGTGTTCCTGATGACCGGCCCGTCCAACGGCGGCGAGGCGGCGATCAAGTCGTTCCTGAAGGAGCGCTATCATCGGCCCGGCGACGACCTGAACCAGCCCATCGACTGGCGGGCGGGCGCCCTGTTCGCCAAGGTGAACTACGAGATCGCCCGCGAACTGGCCGACACGCCGGAACGTCCGCACTGGAACAAGGGCGACTTCTTCGGCGAGCTGTTCGGGAAGTAATCTCCCCCCTCTGGGGGGAGGAGCCGTCCCGCAAGGGGCGGCGATGGGGGGCTCGTCTTGGCGCGCCGGATCAGTCGCGCCAGGCTGGAGCCCCCTCCACCACGCTTCGCGCGGTCCCCCTCCCCCAGTGGGGGAGGATTAACGCCAGCTGTAGTTGAAGCTGACGCTGATCCGCTCCTGCTTGGCGGCGTTGGCCGGCACCTCGTGGCGCAGCCAGCTCTCCCACAGGATCACGTCACCGGCGGCGGGCTGGAGATAGACGAACGGCCGCCGCTGCAGCGCCGCGTCGGCGCGGCGGGTCGGCGCGGCCATCATCATGGCCAGGCGCGGGTCCTCCAGCTTCAGCGCGCTCGCCCCCTCCGGGACGTTCACATAGAAGGTGCCGGACACCACGCTGTGCGGGTGGATGTGGCCGCTGTGCGCGCCGCCGGGCTTGAGGATGTTGATCCAAAGGCTGTCCAGCTTCAGCCGCCGTCCGCCGAGGTCCAGCTCCAGCGCCTGGGCGAAGCTGGCGACGTGCTTGTCCAGCTTGCGCTTCAGCTCGTCGAACACGCTGGCCCGCATCGGCAAGTCGTCCAGCGAGGCGTAGGAGGTGTAGCCGCGGTAGCCGTGCTCGCGGCACCAGGCGCGTCCGGCGCGGTCCTCCTCGGCGATGCCGAAGCAGGCCTCCTCCAGCTCGGCCAGGAAGGCCGGGTCCGGCGCGGCCGCGGCGCGGTAGACTTCGGTGACGAAGAGGGTCTGCAGGGTCGACATGGCGCGCCGTTAGACGCGCGCCGGGCGGCTGTCAAAGGCGAGCGACGGTCAGGCCAGGATATCGAGCAGCACGCCGGTCATCTCGTCGGCGGTCTTCATCACCTGCACGTTGGCCTTCAGCGCCGCCTTGGCGCCGATCATCTCCACCGCCTCCTGGGCGAGGTCGACGTCCGCCCCGGCGTCCGAGCCCCAGCGAGCCGTGCGCTGGGCGCTGGCGTCGAAGCGGTTGATTGCGTTGGCGATGCCGGCGGCGGAGGCGGCGATGGCTTGCATGCGGAAAAGCTCCTCGTCTCGCACCCTCGCCCGGCGGGGTTAAGCGCGCGCGTGCAAACGTGGTGAACGGGCGCGCCCGGGTTCGACGAACGCGGCTTGTCGAACTGCTCTGCTGCGGCGACAGTTATCGCGGGGACGGGGAACTTCGGGAGAAACGCATGTTGAAGACAGTTCTCGCGGTCGGCCTCGCGGCCGCGTTCATGGGTGGCGGCGCCTACGCCGGCAGCCGTGACAGCCAGACCTACGTGTGCCTCAGCAACGGCCAGCGCGTCGGCATCGTCTGCGACCGCGGCGGCATGTCCGGCGCCGACGACATGTGCGTCTGTCCGGGCGACAGCGCCAAGGTGAAGGCGTCCTGGTGCGGCGAGGGCCAGACCCCGCCGGCCGAATCCGCCGCCCTGGACCGCGCCCGCAAGGCGGCCGCCCGCGACGGCTCGCTGATTGGCGACACCTTCGAGGGCAAGCCCATGTGCGTGAAGACGCAGTCGCGTCCGCGCTGACGACGACAGGTCCCGGCGCCGCTACTGCGGGCGCTTCTGCTCGAAACGGCCGACCAGCTCGCCTTCGGCGACGATGCGCCCCTTCATGGCGTTCATCAGGGTCTGCAGTTCGGCGTCGGGACCGATGTCCAGCTTTCCGTCCAGCGCGAACAGCTGGAAGTGATAGCGGTGGACGCCGTGGCCGGCCGGCGGGCGCGGCCCGAACCAGCCGGTCTCGCCGGCCCCGTTTACGCCCTGGATCATCCCCGCCGGCTGGCCGGGCTTTTCGGCCTTGGACAGGTTCTCCGGCAGCGAGGTGACGTCGCCCGGGATGTTCCAGGCGATCCAGTGCACGAAGGGCTCGGCGCGCGGCGCATCCGGGTCTTCCACGATCAGGGCGTAGCTCTGTGCGCCCGGTGCGGCGGTCCAGGTCAGCGGCGGCGACCAGTTGTCGCCATAGGCGCTGTTGCGCAGCGGGATCATGCCGTCGGGCGAGAAGGCCGGCGAGGTGACGCGGATCGCCGGCGCGTTCGGACGCGCGTCGAGGCGCAGGATGGCGATGGATTCGCCGGAGCTGTGTTCAGGCATGGCGTCCTTCCTGGTCGACGAATGGGCGCCCTCGTCCGGGCCGCAGCCCAAAAGGCCGAGCGCGAGCGCGGCGAAGCAGGCGGTCAGCGGCTGACAGGGGCGGGGCACGGTCCCCTCAACCCGGTCCGGCCGGGGAAGTTTCGCCTATTGCGGGTGCGAACTTTGTTCGCGGTCGCGGAATATTGAAGCGGAACTCATGCCTCGCTATATCACCGCTCGGTTCGCGGCACGTGATCGCCGCTCAGGAAGCGTGAGGCTCGCCCTTGCTGGTGACCATGATGAAGGCCAAGCTGCACCGCGCCACGGTGACCCAGGCCGATCTGGACTACGAAGGCTCCATCGCCATCGACCGTGACCTGCTCGACGCGTCGGGAATCTTCCCGCACGAGCAGGTGGATGTCCTGAACATCACCACCGGCGCGCGCTTCACCACCTACGCCATCGAGGCTCCGCGCGGCTCGAAGGTGATCGGCGTCAACGGCGCCGCCGCCCGCCTGGTCCAGAAGGGCGACAAGGTGATCGTGGTGACCTACTGCCAGATGGACGCTTCCGAAGCCCGCAACTACACGCCCGGCGTAGTGTTGCTGGACGAAGGCAACGTCGTCAAAAAGGCGGCCTGAGCCTCTTAGGGGCGGCGGCCTGACGTCAGGCCGACCGGCGGGGGCGCCGGAGACGAAGTTCATGCGTAAGTTTGCGGGCGCCGCGGCGCTGACCCTGGTGCTGGCCGCGGCCGGCGGTGCGTCCGCGGCCGAGAAGGTCGACCTGCTGGTCCGCAAGGCCACGGTGGTCGACGTCGAGACCGGCCGCCTGCTGCCCGACCGGCTGGTCGCGGTGCGCGACGGCACGGTGGTGGCGGTCGACGCCGACCGTGCGGCCAAGCGCTTCGACGCCGCCCGCGTGATCGACGGCGAGGGCAAGTTCGTCATCCCCGGCCTGTGGGACATGCACGTCCACTTCGGCGGCGGCGAAGCCCTGATCGAGGAAAACAAGGACCTGCTGCCGCTCTACGTCGCCAACGGGGTGACCACGGTGCGCGACTGCGCGGGCGATCTCAGCGACAGCGTGCTGGCCTGGCGCGCCCAGGTGGCGAACGGCGAACTGCTGGGGCCGACCATCTTCACCTCCGGCCCCAAGCTGGAGGGGATCAATTCGATCTGGCCGGGCGACCTGGAGGTCGGCAGCGAGGCCGAGGTGCGCGCCGGCCTGGACAAGCTCCAGGCCATGCACGTCGACTTCGTGAAGATCACCGACAACACGCTCAAGCCCGAGCTCTTCCTCTACGCCCTGGGCGAAGCCAAGGCGCGCGGGCTGAAGACCTCCGCCCACGTGCCGCTGTCCCTGACCATCGACCAGATCGAGGCCGCCGGGCTGGGCTCGATCGAGCACGTCGACTATGCGCTGAAGTCCGCCTCGCCCCAGGACGCCGAGATCTCGGCCGAGTATGCGGCGGGCAAGCTGACCTACACCCAGGCGCGCGACCGGCTGGTCGAGAGCTTCGACCCGAAGACGGCCGAAGTCGGCTTCCGCAAGCTGGCCCAGCACGGCGTGGCGATCACGCCGACGCTGAACGGCGGGCGGGTCATCGCCTACCTCGACCAGGAAGACCACGCCCACGACCCCTACCTGCGCTACCTCGGCCCGGGCCTGAAGGCGACCTACGCCTGGCGGATCGAGCGGGCGGCCAAGGACGACGCGGCCGCCATCGCCGCGCGCCACCGCCGCGCCGAGCAGGACGCCAGCCTGCTGCCGCTGCTGCAGAAGGCCGGCGTGATGCTGATGGCCGGCACCGACGCCGGCTTCCTGAACTCGTACAACTATCCGGGCGTGGGCCTGCACGACGAGCTGAAGCTGTTCGTCGACGCCGGCCTGACCCCGCTGCAGACCCTGCAGGCGGCGACGCTGGCCGGCCCGAAATTCCTGGGCCAGACCGACCGCTATGGCGCCGTCGCGCCGGGCAAGGCCGCCGACCTGGTGATCCTGGATCGCGACCCGCTGAAGGACATCTCCGCCACGCGCGCCATCAACGGCGTGGTGCTGCACGGCAAGTATCTCGACCGCGCGGCCCTGGACGGCCTCATGCAAACCGCCGCCGACAAGGTGGCGGCGGCCGAGGCGAAGCACTGAGCGAGGCCGACCCGCGTTCGTCGACCGTCGCCATATTTCGGCCGGCCTGATTGGGCCTCCTTCCTTCCAATTGGGGGGAGGCATCCATGCAGGCTCTATTGGTCGCTCTGGCGGCGGTCGCGACCACGGCGGGAGCGGCGCCGTCCGCCGGCTCCGACGCGCCGGTGATCGCCGTGATGGGCAACGGCTCGGTCGAGCACGCGCCGGACTATGCGGCGCTCAAGTTCGAGGTGGTCGGAGAGGCGAAGTCCGAAACCGAGGCGCTGAAGGCGTTGGCGACTCGTCGCGACGGGATTGAGAGCGGCCTGAGCAGGCTCGCAGACGCCAAGGACGTGAGGTTCGAGACCGGCGAGTTCGAGGTGAAGCGGGTGCTGCCGCCGGAATGTGACCCGGGCGACAGCTACGACCCGAAGCCGCGCCTCTCGACCGGCGCTTGTGCGCCGATCGGTTTCGTCGCCCAGCTGGATGTCACTGTCCAGTTCCGGCCGGCCGGGAAGGTCGGGGACGCGGCGTCATTGGCCGTACAGCTCGGCGCGCGTGGCGTGGAGCTCGGCGTGAGCGGGGTCGATGATCCGCGCGCGATGCGCGAAGCCGCAGTGAAGGCTGCGTTCGAAGACGCGCGAGCCCAGGCGGAGCTTCTGGCCACCGCCTCGGGCGCGAAGCTTGGGCCGGTGCTCAGCATCAACCGCGGCGTCGACGGTGAAAACCTGGTTGTTGGATATGCGCCGGCCTTGAAGGCTCAGGCGAGGGTCCTGGAGGACGACGGGGCGGCGCCGTTGTCGCCGGATGTCGCCCTCAAGCTGACCGCGACCCCGGTCGTGGAGTCCACGTCCCTGGCCGTCGTCTTCCGCCTGATCCGCTGACGTCGGCGTGGGAGGGGAGCAGGCTCCCCTCCCGGCCAGACGCCCTATTCCATCTCGTACACGCCCTGCACGTCGACGCGCAGGACCAGTTCGCCGCCGGCGATCGGGGTGGAGTCCATCGCCTCCGCGCGGGCGGCCTTGAACATCGGCACCGGCATGGGCGGCGGGGCGCTGTAGCCGCCGCCTTCCGACAGGCTCTGCAGGCCCTTGATCCTGAGGCCGGTGGCCCCGGCGTAGAGGTCGGCCTTGGCCTTCAGCGCCTTCACCGCGGCGACGCGGGCGGCGTTCTCGGCCGTCTGCGGATCGCGCAGGCCGAAGCTGATCCCGTTCACCTGGTTGCCGCCGGCCGCGACCGTGGCGTCGACCGCCTGGCCCAGCTTGGTCAGGTCATAGACGATGACCGTCACCTGGTTGCTGGCCTGGTAGCCGCGCAGCAGCGGCGGCTGGTTTTCGCGATAGGTGTACTGCGGCGACAGGTTCAGGCCGGAGGTCTGGATGTCCTTCTCGGCGACGCCCTGTTTCTTCAGCGCCGCCATCATCTGGGTCATGCGCTCGCGGTTCTGGCGCATGGCGTCGGCCGCGGTCGGGGCTTCGGTCGTCACGCCCAGGCTGATGGTGGCCATGTCCGGGGCGACTCGGGTCTCGCCGTAGGCGGACAGGTTCAGCACCGGGCCGCGCCGCATCATCATGTGCGGGCCGCCTTCGGGCGGCATGGGACCGCTCTGGGCCAGGGCCGCCGGGGCGGCTACGGCCAGCAGGACGCCGGCGAGCGCGGCGGAGCGGAGCAGGGCTTTCATTCGTCGTCTCCGGTTTCGCGGGGCGTTCGTCGCCCCGTCCACGGTCAAGCTTCACTGCTGACCGTGACCGCACCGTGACCGCCGGTCGCTGAACGGGACCTGACCGGAAGTCCGGCTGAGCCGTTCAGGTTCCCGCCGCGCTTCCGCCGCTTTCCCCGCCGCGGCCGATTTGCTACGCCGGACCCCCGCTGCGTCGGGCCCGTAGCTCAATGGTTAGAGCCGACCGCTCATAACGGTCTGGTTGCAGGTTCGAGTCCTGCCGGGCCTACCAGCGCTCGGGAAGGGCGTTGAGAGGAGACCGACATGCGCAAACTGATTCTCGCCGCCGCCCTTTCGATGGCCGTCGCGGCGCCGGCCTGGGCGGCCCTGCCTGACGGCGCGCCGGCCCCGGCCTTCACCGCCCAGGGCGCTCTGGCCGGCAAGACCCAGACCTTCTCGCTGAAGGAGGCCCTGAAGAAGGGGCCGGTGGTGCTGTATTTCTTCCCGGCCGCCTTCACCAAGGGCTGCACGCTGGAAGCCCACGAATTCGCCGAGGCGACCGACGACTTCAAGAAGCTGGGCGCCACGGTGGTGGGGATCACCGCGGGCAATATCGATCGGGTGGCCGAGTTCTCGTCTGTGGAATGCCGCGACAAGTTCCTGGTCGCCGCCGACCCGGGCGCCACGATCGCGGCGAGCTACGACGCGCGCAGCCAGGGCAATCCGGCCTATTCCAATCGCACCTCGTACGTGATCGCCCAGAACGGCAAGATCGTCGCCAGCTACACCGACAGCAATCCCGACCAGCACGTCCAGAAGATGATGGACGCGGTCAAGGCGCTGCGCGCCAAGCACTGAGAACGATCGGAAGCCGTGGCCCCGCGCAGGCGGAGCCACGGCGCGCCGTCAGTACGCCTTCACGCGCTCGCGGTTGATCCAGATCTGGCGCGGCTCCTTGGCGATGGCGAGCTCGAAGCCCGAATAGTCGCCGCCGCCGAAGTCCACGATCAGGGTGTGGGCCTGGCCGCCCGGGCCGGTCTGGGTCTCGGCCTTTCCGGACGCGTCCGCCGCGATCCACCAGGTGATGTCGCGGGTGGCCTCGCCGGTGTCGCCGCGCCACTTGCCGTGGCCGTCGCCGTTCAGCACGACCATGGCCTCGGAGCCGTCGTCGTAGGTGTAGGTCCCGGTCAGGTCGAAGCCGCCCGGCACCGTCCGCGTCACGGCCTGGCTGGCGCCGTTCATGGTGACGGTCTGGACCTTCGATGCCTGGGCCAGGACCGGTCCGGCCGCGCCCGCGACCGTCAGGACGGCGGCGGCCATCGCGGCCGCGCTCAGCAACTTCTTCATTACGCTTCCCCCTGCGCGGAAGGCTCCGCGCGTACAATTCGGCGAACCTGCGGTGCGGTCGCGGGGCTGTCAAACGACAGCACGCCGCGCTCGTGAAACCCGACCGCAAGCTGTGCGTTAACGTTCGGGGGCGTGACGCGCGTGGCTGTGATCGGCTCAGCCGGACCGCGCGATCAGCGGCGCCTTCAGCGGGGGGAGCATGAAGGCTTTGCTTGCAGGGCTGGCGTCCTTTGTCGCGTTGAGTGCGCATTCAGCCAGCGCCGAACCCACCATCGACGAGGCCAAGGTCCAGGTCGGCGCGTTCGCGTCGCCGGCCGTGGCCCAGGGCGAGGCGGAGAAGTTCAGGCGCCTGTTTCCCGGCGGCGGCGGCGTCGAGGTCACCTCGATCTCGCGCGACGGCAAGACCTTCTACCGGGCGCTGGTGACGGGCTTCGCTTCGGACGCCGAGGCCGGCGCCTACTGCGGCCGGATCAAGGCGAGCGGGCGGGACTGCCTGCTGCGGCGGGGCGCGCGCCTGACGGTCGCCGCGGCCGCGCCGGCCTTGCCGGTCACGCCGGTCATGGCCGAAACGCCGCCCGAACAGCTGGACCTGATCTGCATCAGCGAGCAGATCCGGAGCGGCGACGCCGCCCCGATCGAGATCCCGGCCGCGGCCCGCGTTCCGGTGCGCTACAGCCTGGACTTCTCGCGGCGGCTGATGTGCGACCACCGCATGTGCGCGCGCGCGTCCAGCGCCATCCAGTCGGCCGACGATCAGGTCATTCGGGTGTTGCAGCCGGGCGGCGCGACCATGGTCATCCGGCGTGCGGACGGCGGCTTCACCTGGACCGGCCCGTCAGGCGGCGTGTCCGTGGGGCATTGCCAGACCGCGCCCTTCACCGCGCGGATCTGGAAGACGAAGTCCTGACGGCAAACGCGCTCTAGCGGGGCGTCGAGCTCTTCAGGTTCACGTCCAGCACCTCGCAGTCGCAGCCGTCGACCGCCGGCGTGTCGACCACGACCGTGAAGCCTTCGACCGACAGCGTCAGCCGCGGCTCCGGCCCGGCGTTGTGGCGGACCACGGCTTCGGCCTCGTGCAGGGTGGGGCGCGTCTTCAGCGGCCGGCCGGCCAGACGGCGCAGCAGGTTCCCCGCGGTCAGCGGCGGCGTCTCAAGTTCGGCGCGTGCGACGATGGTCTTGATGGTCATGAGGCCCCCGCCCGACGAACCGAGCTGTACCCTAGCATGCCGTTGTTCGGCGGGCGCGGGGATGCGACGGCTTAGCGCGCCCCGAGCCTTTTTGCGGCGGCCCTGGCGCGGCGCCGCCGGCGCCATTCGTCCGGCGGGGTAAAGCTCCCGGCCCAGATGCCCCGCCGCGCCATGCGGGCGGCGTCCTCGGCGGCGACGTAGTCCTTCGAGTACTGGCGGTAGGCCACCGCCCAGCCCTGGCTGACCAGCCAGCGCCCGACGTCCCGGCCGCCGACGCTGCAGGCGGCGACGATGCGGCCGTAGCGGTCGACGTCGCGCGGCGTGCAGGTGACGGTCCGCCGGCCCAGCCGGTCGGCCAGAGCCAGGGCGGCGCGCTGGCCGCAGCGCCAGTCCGCGCCGTCTGCGTCCTGGCAGGTCTGGGCGCTCTCGGGCGTGTCGACCCCGTGCAGGCGCACGCGCTTGCCGGCGATCTCCAGCGTGTCGCCGTCGATCACCGAGGCGCGGCCGACCAGGGGCTCGGAAGGGACGGGAACGGCGAGGGCGGGGCTCGCCAGCAGGACGGCCGCCACGGCGGCCCACACGATACGCGACACGAACGATACGCCTCTACGCGAACTGGAACGCCGCGCACCCTGGCGGCTCCAGGTTTACGGGGCGTCACCGGCCTGCAGGCGCCGCCAGGCTTCGTAGGGATGCTCGCCCTCGGTCGCGACCGGCGCATGCTCGGCGCGCAGCCGGCGCCGCTCGGGCGGACGGCACAGGTCCTCGTGGATGGCGGCGGTGGACAGGCCGTAGGGCTCGCCCTCGGCGTTGGAGGCCGCATAGGCCGTCCGCGCCACGCCGGTCAGGTACATGGCCGCCAGGCACATGGGGCAGGGCTGGCCGCTGGCGTAGATCACCGCCCCGTCCAGCCGCGTGTCGCCCAGCGCCGCGGTGGCGGCGCGGATGGCCTGCAGTTCGGCGTGGGCGCTGGGGTCGCCGCTCGCCAGCACCTCGTTGACCCCGGTCGCCAGCACCCGGCCGTCGCGGACCAGCACCGCCCCGAACGGACGGCCGCGGCGCGCCAGCACGTTCTCGCGCGCCAGCTCCACGGCCTGTCTCAGGAAGGGCTCGTCGGCGGCATCGGTCATGGGCCCACAACGAGGCGGGCGGGGCGGCGGTTCGCCCGCTTGACGCTGCGCCCCGCGACGGCGCCTATCGGGCCGAGGTGTTCGAGGCGAGGGGCGTTTCGCGTGGTCGAGATTCCGGGGGCGATCCCTATTCCGCTGGTGTGGCTGGACTACGCCGGCGTGGCCCTGTTCGCCGCCACGGGCGCCCTGGCCGCCGCCAGGCGCAAGCAGGACCTGATCGCGCTGGCCTTCTTCGGCGCGGTCACCGGCATCGGCGGCGGCACGCTGCGCGACCTCTTGCTGGACGCGCCGGTGTTCTGGACCCGCGACCAGGGCTATCTGGCCGTGTGCCTGCTCGCCTCGCTGATGGTGTGGGTGCTGCGCGGCCGGCGCACGGGCCTCGGCACCCTGTTGTGGCTGGATGCGATCGGCCTGGCCGCCTACGCCGTGGTGGGCGCGGCCAAGGCCGAGGCCTTGGGCTTCCCCGCCCTGGTGTGCGTGGTCATGGGCGTGCTGACCTCGACCTTCGGCGGGGTGGTGCGCGACGTGCTCTCCGGCGAGCCCTCGGTGCTGATGCGCCGCGAGATCTACATCACCGCCGCCCTGCTGGCCGCAGGCGTGTTCGTCGGCCTGGGCCAGCTGGGCGTCGGCGCGACCGCGGCGGCCGCGGCCGGCGCCTTGGCGGGCTTCGCGCTCCGGGCCGGGGCGCTGCGCTTCGGCCC
>NZ_JAAIVC010000115.1 GCF_010975005.1 Caulobacter sp. 17J65-9
CGCGAACCCTGGCGCGCCACGGTCGCGCGGGTCACCGGCGACCCCGGCCGCGACGCCGCCGGCGCCCTGGTGCGCCTGGCCTGCGAGAACCTGCGCGCGGTGTACGAGGCGAAGGGCTACCGGCGGGCGGGGTAGACGCTCTCCTTCTCCCCTTGCGGGAGGAGGTGGCGCGCGGAGCGCGTCAGATGAGGGGTGTCGGCGCGACGCTCAGCCCGTATGGGCCCGAGCCCAGGTCCAGAACGGGTCCGGCGAGTGGTCGTCGCCCATCGACGCGAGGTGCCTGACGATGTCCGTCCCACGCTCGGGGATCGTCACCTTGAAGGTCTCCGCGACCCAGGCGGCGAACGCGCGGTTAGGCTGGACGATGAACTCGCCGCTCGCATTCGGCGGCTCGGAGAGTTCATCGCCCCAGCATATTTCGTCGTAGCCGATGGCGAGGAGCCGCAGGAAGTCGACGGGATCGTCCGCGAGCACGCAGACTGTCGTCGAGCCCGATCCCGATCCGAGGTGGACGATCTTCTGGGTTCCGTCGTCGGCCAGCCAGAACGCGGCCATCGATCCGTCGCCGCCGGTTTTGGCGAAGACGCACAGGCGGTTCATGAGGTCCGGGTCCTCGCTCCGAAACCAATACCTGAGGTTGACGTTGCCCTCGGCGGCGAACTCGATGTCGGTGCCGCCCGGGCGGCCGTCATCTGTATGTTCGTCCGCGATCGTCTGCGCCGAGTACAGGAAGCCCAGGCGGCCGTTTGGGGTGTCGATGTAGTAGCCGTTGGCTTCAATCCACGCGAAGAGCCGCTCCAAAGGGTCCGGCAAGCTCATTCCGGGGCAGAGCGTGTCCTTGATTTGCGATCCGAGGACGGACGTCTTCTGTTGGCGCGCGAGCTTGGCCCGCGCAAAGTCGATCACCTTGTCCCACATGTCGGCCCCGCTCGAATCCCGGAATTCTAGCGAGAGCGGTGCTGCGCGTCTTGCCACCCACCCCGATAGGCGTCGCCGCGCGCGCGGGCGTAAGCTGCTCCCCCTGGGGGACGCCTCGGAGCGTCGCCGATGCGTCGCGAGCTTGCACTGACGGCCGGCCTGGCGGCGTTCGCCCTGGCCGGGGCGGCGGGCGCACAGGCGCCGGTCTATCTGCGCTGCAGCCTGCAGGGCGCCGCCGACATCGCGCCGGGCGAGGCGGCCGCCCAGGTCCAGCAGCTGTTCCGCATCGACGACCAGGGCTTCTGGATGCGCTGGGACCCGCGCGCCGGCGCCTGGGCGGCCGGCGGCTGCGAGAGCCCGGCGATCTACGCCTGCACGACGGCGCCGCTCTATTTCGAGCGCCGCGAGCGCGACCCCGCCGGCGTCGTCACCACCACCCGCATCGACCGCGCCAGCGGCCAGATCACCTGGTTCCGCGACGTCTCCCACGCGCTCGAGTTCTGGCGCCGCCCGACCTACGCGCGGGCCTGGGGCGTGTGCGATCCGGTGAGCCCGCCGCCGGCGCCGGCGCGGCGGTTCTGAGCGGGCATCTCCTCCCCTGCGAAGCGGGGGAGGGGGACCACGCGCAGCGTGGTGGAGGGGGCGAGCGGCTGCACGCCGGCCCCAAGTTTCGTCACCCTCGGGCTCGTCCCGAGGGCCCAGGGCGCCGTCGCACCATCGCCCGGACCGTTCGCAGCCGCATGCCGTGCGAGCGCGCGTTTGACCGCTCTGCGAACGGAACACTGGGCCCCCGGGACGAGCCCGAGGGTGACGGAAAGGGGGAAGGCGCGCCGCCCGGCCCCGGGAGCACGCTCGGATCCACGGGATGAAAGCCGCGGTGCGTCCGGGCGGACGCGGGCGGCAGGGACTATTCCTGGATCGGCGGGCCCATGGGCCTACAGAGTTTGCGGTAGTCCGTGGCCTTGTCGGCCGTCTCGCGGAGCAGGGCGGCGATGTCGGCTTCCGCAGCGGCGACGTCGAGTTCGACCACGGCAGGCGCCAGCGAGGCGCCCTGGTCGTCCACCACGTCGATCGTCAGGCGGTGCGCCTTCGGGATCTCGGCGAGAAAGTCGGCGTCGTAGATCCCCCTCATGAACGCGGATTCGGGGCTCGAGCGGCGGCCCCGATACTTCTTGATCTCCGCGTCGCCCCAGATCGGCTGACGCGTTTGAGCGCCCGTGTCGAGGCTCAGGACCAGCCAGCTGTGGCGCTGCAGGCCGGGTTTGACGTGCACGTCGACTTGCAGCCAGACGGGCGTGAGCGGGGCGCCCGGGGCGCGCCGCCCGTACTTGAGCTGCAATCGGGGGGCTACGTCCCGGATATGCCACTCGGCGCCGCCCTCCGACACCGGCTGTCCCTCCACGTCGCGCACGCTGCGTCCGACGAACACCCGGCCGTAATCGCCCCTGCGATCGGCCGAGCAGTCGTAGCTTTCCCCCGAATACGTCGGGCCGGCGGCGGCCAGGGCGAGGGCGGCGGCGAGGCTGGCGAGCATGGCCGGCTCAGAACTTCGGCGCGACGAAGTCGGGACGCCGCTGGAACCCGTCGCGCTCGCCCCCGCAGACGAAGCGGCCCAGCGAATGGCCGGGGGGCAGGGGGAACCAGTCCTCCTGGCCGGACCCGCGCACGCGCTTCAGGCCGGCGTCGTACTCGGCCATGCTCACGCTCTGCAGCTTGCCGGCGCGACAGTCGAGCCGCAGTTGGGCGTCGACCCAGGCGATCGGCGCGCCGTCCTCTTCCACCTGCATCAGCACGTGCAGTTCGCTCACGTCGGGCGAGATCGGCCGGACCGCGCCCAGGTCGGCCAGGTAGCGGCTGGTCGCGCCGTTCGCGACCTCCTCGTCGAGCTGCCACCAGTCCGCGTCGCGGGCGGCGGCCGGCTGGGCGATGAGAAGGACGACGCCGGCGAGGGCGGCGGCGCGGGTGTCGCGGATCATGCCGGTGGTCTCCTGAAGCGGGGTGCAGGTCAGCCGACCGGCGCGGTGTAGCCGTCGCGGCGGACGAAGCCGTCACGCTCGCCCTTGCAGACGAAGCGGGCGAGCGGGCCGTCGGGCAGGGGCGTCCAGCCGCTGGGCTGCTCTTCGGCCAGCACCTCGCCGGCGGGGCCGTAGAAGGTCAGCTTCATCCACTGCATGCGGGCCGCCGCGCACTCGACCTGCACCGTGGCGTCGGCCCAGACCTTTGTGCGCGCGCTCGTTTCCATCAGCAGCCGGAACTCGACGACGCCGGGGGCGGCGTTGCGCACGCTGGCCTGGTCGATCAGCTCTTCGATGACGCTGTTGCGTCGGGTGTCCAGGTTGATGCGCCACCACTCAGTCGGGCCGGCGGCGGCGGGCCAGGCGGCGCAAAGCACGGCGCCCGCCAGGACGGCGGTGCGGATGTGACGGATCATGGACTCCCCCCGAAGCACGCCACCAGCGTGCGACGCCGGCCCGCACGCGGTCAAGGCGAGCGGCCTACTTCATCGTCACCCTCGGGCTTGTCCCGAGGGCCCAGTGTTCCGTTCGCGGAGCGGCCAGCCGGTCATGCGCGCGGCGCGCGGCTGCGAACGGCCCGGGGGTTCGTGCGAGCTGAGCCCTGGGCCCTCGGGACAAGCCCGAGGGTGACGGAAAGGGGGGCGTCCGCGCTCACCCCACCGGCGGCTTGAACGTCGCGCGCTTCTGGAACTGGGCGCGTTCGCGCTTGCAGACGAACAGGTTGGTCGGGTCCTGGGCCTGCAGCGGGGCCCATTCGGTGCCCGCGTCGTCGCGCTTCACCAGCTTGAGCTGGCCGTCGTAGACCACGCCGTGCGCCACGCGCATGCGGCCCTGGGCGCAGTCGTGCTGGATGCGCGCGTCGACCCAGCCCAGGGTCGTGCCGTCGACCGCCACCTGGTTCATGAAGCGGGTCTCGATCACGCCCGGCGAGACCGTCCTGGCCGAGGCCGCGTCGGCCAGCACGACCATGGTCCCGCCGCCGTCGCTCTCGTTGATGACCTCCCACCACTCGGCGCCGGCGGCGAGGGCCGGGGCGGGCAGGCCAAGGACGATGCAGGCGAGGGCGGCGGCGCAGGCGTGACGGGACATCGGTCTTCCCCTGAAAGCGCCCCTGAAGCCTGCGCCCCGCCCGCGCGCCCGGTCAAGCCGAGGCGATCCCCTCCGTCGTCGCCCGCGGGCGAGGGGCTTCTCCTCCCCTGCGAAGCGGGGGAGGGGGACCGCCCGCAGGGCGGTGGAGGGGGCGAGCGGTCGCACTCCGGGGGGAAGCGGTTCGCCCCCACCACCACGCTTCGCGTGGTCCCCCTCCCCCGTTCGCTGCCGCTCACAGGGGAGGAGAGGGCGCCGCGCTCACCCCACCGGCGGGACGAAGCCTTCGCGGCGGACGAAGCCGTCGCGCTCGCCCTTGCAGACGAACAGAATGAGCGGGTCGGCCGGCTGCACGGGCCCCCAGGCCTCGTCGACGTCGCGGCGCGCCCGCAGCGCCAGCGTGCTGTCGTAAAAGTCGGCGCGCACCAACCGCTCCTGGGTGTGGGCGCAGTCGAACTGGACCCAGTTGTAGGACCAGCGTCGGGTCGCGCCGTCGACCGCCGTGTGATGGTTCAGGAAGCGCACCTCGACCACCCCGGGCGCGATCGTCTTCGCCGAAGCGGCGTCGGCCATGACGGTCAGGATCTCGCTCCCGTCCGGCAGCTTGATCACCTCCCACCAGTCGGCGGCGCCGGCTAATGCCGGCCCGGCGGCGCAGAGAACGGCGCCGGCCAGGGCGGCGGCGCGGGCGTGGCGGATCATGGACTCCCCCGAACTACGCCGCCAGCGTGCGCCGGGCGGCCGCGCGCGGTCAAGGCGAGCTTGACAGGGGGGCCGCCGCCGCGCCTGCTGAGCCGTTGATGCGTTGCCGGGGGAGGCGAGCGTGGTCTGGGTGCGTCGGTTTTTTGCGCTGCTGGTGTCGGCGCTGTTCCTGACCATGTTCGGCGGCGCGGCGGTGATGCTGGTCCAGTCGGCGAACGGGCGCGACGTCGCCGGCGACCCGCCGCAGTGGCTGCAGAACCTGGTCCCGCCGCCCAGCGGCGCCGACGCGGCCGCGCTGAAAGCCCCCTACGAGGACCTGCGCGCCGGCCGCACCGAAGCGCTGACCGCGCGCCTGGCCGACAACGTCGACCGCCAGGCGGCCGAGCCGCAGCTGGCCGCCATGAGGGCGCTGGTCCCGCCCGGCCCCGCGCCGGAGCCGCGCCGGATGAGCTGGAACCGCTTCACCGGGACCGACGGGGAGCGGATGTCGGTGATCTACGAGTACCACTATCCCGAGCGCGTGGTCCGCACCGAGACCACGATCAGCCGGCCGAACGCGAAGGCGCCGTGGAAGGTGGAGGGCTTCTTCCTGCGCTCGGCCACCCACAAGGAGCTGGAGGCCGCGCGGTTCAACCCGGCGACCATGCCGCCGCAGGGCCAGGTCATGGTCGGGCTGACCGCGCTGGTCCCGCTGTTCATGTGGGCGACGGCGATGGTGGTGCTGCTGGGCTCGGGCGTGCGCCGGCGCTGGCTGTGGCTGCCGGTCGTGCTGGTCGGCGTCGGCAAGCTGAGCATGAACGCCGCGACCTGCGCCTTCGGCTTCTGGCCGATCAGCCTCCAGCTGTTCGGGGCCAGCGCCTTCTGGTCGGGCTCGGCCTTCGACGCCTGGATGCTGGCGGTGTCCCTGCCGCTGGGCGCCATCGTGTTCTGGGTGCGCCGGATGCAGCGGGGGTGACGCATGCGGAGGCGCGGTTCGAAGAAGCGGATGCTGGGCGGCGTGGTCGTTGCGGCGGCTCTGGCGGGGGCGGCGCAGGCGGCCGCGCCAAAGGCTGAGCCCGCGGACGTGACGGTGCTTCGCACGCTGTGCATGGACACCCAGGCCGATCCCGGCCGGGTGGCCGCGATCGTCGTCGCCAGGGGGTGGAAGGATGTGACCCCTGACTTGGGCCAGGACTACCTCGCAGCAAATCCCGCCGTCCGGGAGTTCAGCGGCCCCGGCCGGAGCGACCTCGTGATCTTCGGCGACGTCCCGGCCGGGGGCGTCGTCAATCACATGTGCGGCGTCGTCAATCAGGACCCCGCCACGCCCTATCCGGAGCGGCTCCGGGGGATGGAGGCGTTTATCGGCGCCCCCGACATCGAGACCCTGGGCAAGGCGCGATGGGTGTGGACCGAGACGGACGGGAAGCGGCGCTTCCTGGACGACGTGAGCCCGGAGGCCCTGCGGGCGGCGGCGCGCGAACACGGGACGGCGATGGCGGTGTTCATGGACGCGTACGCGACTTCGTACATCCGCGCGACGCCGGCGCAGCGCTAGGAGAAGGGGAGTTCGGCCATGCGGTGGAACGTTGCGATCCTGCTGGTGGCGTGGGCGCTGAGCGTCGCGGCGGCGCTCGCCGCGCCCGCGCCGGACTATCGCGCCGCCGACTGGCGGCTGGTGCGCACCTTCGATCCGATCCCGGGGCCGCAGCGCGGCAACGACTTCTGGGTGCTGGAGCAGGACCTGGCCGCCGCGGCTAAGGCCAGGGGCGAGGCCCGCACCGCGCGGGTGCTGGTGCGCGCGCGGGAGCCGGGCGTCTGGCGGGTGGTCACCAACCGCTACTTCTGCGAGCACGGCCAGGTCCAGGCGCTGAAGACCGAGCGGTTCGCCCCCGGCGCGCGGCCGGCGCGCGAGCCCGGCGAGGCGCGTCACCCGATCTTCCCGCACGGCCCCGACGGGGCGGTCTACCGCCTGGTCTGCGGCGACAGCAAAACCGACGCGCCGGTGGTGCACGGCGTGGACGCCGCCTTCGCCTTCGAAGCGCAGGCCGACGCCGCCTTCGCCGCGGCGCACCCGCCGGCGGGGTAGGGCGATGGTGAAGGGCGTGCGCTTCGTGCTGGCCGTGCCGGACGCGGAGGCGACGGCGGCGTGGTGGCGCGACGTCATGGGTTTTGCGATCGAGCTGGAGATCGAGGGCTGGCGGTTCGTGCGCCGCGGCGCCTGCCGCATCATGCTGGGCGCGTGCCCGCACGACGCCTCGCCCGCGTCGCTGGGGAGCCATTCGTACTTCGGCTATGTCGAGGTCGACGACCTGGACGGCTATTTCGCGCAGATCGCGGCGCGCGGGGCCGATGTGCCGGCGCCGCCCGCCGACCGGCCCTGGGGCATGCGCGAGATGGCGGTGCGCACGCCCGACGGCCACCGGGTGATGTTCGCGCAGGCGCTCTGAGGCGCCGCCACCAAACCCGCTCATCCCCGCGAAGGCGGGGACCCAGGTTCGCGACGTCCCCTGGTCGGGCGGACCGCTTCATGAAGGCGGGCGGACGCGCCGCCGCCGTTTGCGCTCTGGGTCCCCGCCTTCGCGGGGATGAGCGGAGGGGAGGCTCCGCAACAGGGCGGCAGGACGCACTCCTGACCGCCCGCCGCCCGATCCGCCGCCAGCGCCCGGACCGCCCGGCGCGCCGCCTCCCACCTCGACCGCGCGGTTAAGCTTCCCGGCCGCTGAACCCCGGGAGGCCGACCATGCCGCGCGCGCTCGCAACCCTCGCCCTGGCCGCCCTGGTGGGGGCCGCAGCCGTCCCCGCCCAGGCCAAGCCGCCGCGCTACACCACCGCCGAGTGGCGGCTGGTGCGGGTGTTCGCGCCGGTCCCCGGGCCGCAGCGCGGCGTCGACGTCTGGGTGCTGGAGGCCGACCTGCAGGCCGCCCGCAAGGGCAGGAAGCGCCAGCGGCCGGCCCGCATGATGCTGCGCGAGAACGACAGCGGGACCTGGTCGGTGGCCACCGCCCGCTTCGCCTGCAAGCGCGACGAGGTCGAGGTGAAGCGCATCGAGCGGTTCACGCCCGGCGCCGGCAAGCCCGCGGTCGAGAAGGTCGGCAAGACGCACCCGCTGTACGCCCACGGCCCCGAAGGCGTGGTCCGGGCCCTTCTGTGCGAGGGCGGCAAGACCGACGCGCCGGTCGCCCGCGGCACCGCCGCCGCCTTCACCCTCCAGGACGAAGCCGACGCCGCCTTCGCGCGCCGCCAGCGGGCGGGGGCGGGGTAGGGCGCGGGTTTCGTCACCCTCGCGACAGGCTCGAGGGGATGGACCAGGGGGGGGGCGCTGGACGCTTCGCCGCTGAGCCGCGCCTGCAAGGTTGAAGAGGCGGAAGCCCCTTCGGCCCCGGAAGCGTTGAAGCGCCTGGTTGGAATGCTATGTTTGGTACTGGAGTCGGAGTCTGCCTGTGGCCAAGGTCGTTATCGCCAGCTTGAACCGCAAACCCCGGACCGGTCGACATGCGCTCAAGGTCGTCGTCAAGCGCGTTCGCGATCCGGAGGGGCAGTTGAAGACGGTTCGCACGCTCGACGCCGACAGCCAGAGCTTCGGCGAGGATCTTCGGTTCGTGTTCGGCAAGAACGTCGCGAAGGCCCGTCGAGACAACAAGAAAGCGACGGGCGTGACAGACCTTGTCCCTGCCAAAAACTGATCCGCCGTACCTTCTGATTGTCGCCGGGCCGAACGGTTCCGGTAAGAGCAGCGTCTACCAAGGGGCCGACATCGAAGCATTCGGCCGATCGGTCTGGATCATCAATCCCGATCTACTCGCGGCCCGTATCAGCGAAGTCGAAAATCTAGCGCCCCGCGACGGTAATCTGGCGGCCGTGCAGCGGATCGAGGCTTGGCTTGAGGCCTCGATCAGGGCGCACCAGACCGTGGGCGTGGAGACGGTCCTTTCGACGCCGAAGTACCGACGGTTGGTGGAGCTGGCCAAAGGGCTGGGGTTCCAAGTGCGGCTTATCTACGTGCTGCTCGACACCGTTCAACGCAATGTCGAGCGGGTTCGCCTGCGGGTGCGCAAGGGCGGGCACGCCGTGGCGGAAGCCGACATCCTGAAGCGACACGCGCGATCCCTGGAACAATTGCCGTGGTTCCTCGCCGAAGCCGATCAGGCATGGGTGTTCGACAATTCCTCCGCCAGCCCGCGATTGATCGCCTCGAAGGAGGACGGCGTCGTCACCTTGGACAAGCGTCCGCTCCCCGACATCGTCGAGGCCGTGGCGAAAATCCGGACCGAATAGGCGTCGTCGCCGGGGCTTGTGTCCTACTCCCAGCTCTCCTCCGCCCGCTTGATCGCCCGCTCGATGCCCTTTTCCAGGTCCTGCTTGGTGAAGGGCTTGGCGACCACGGCGCTGGCCTCGAAGCTCTTCAGCTCGGGGTGGCGCACGGCCGGCGCGCCGGTGACGAACACGATCGGGTACATGGCGGTGGTGCGCAGCACGGTGGCCACCGCCACGCCCTCGCTGGCCCCGCCCAGGTCGACGTCGAGCGTGATCACGTCGGGCTCGTACTTGTGCAGCAGGGTCATGGCCTCGGTCGGCGAGGCGGTCTGGGCGCAGATCGTGTAGCCAAGCTCGTCCAGATAGTGCGCCAGGCTGTCGGCGATCACCGGATCGTCCTCGACCACCACCACCTTGCGCAGCGGCCGGTCAGGCTCGTGAGCATGGACCATGGGCGCCTCCGTAAGGACCAACGCGACCCGGCGCGGGGGTGTTCCTCGACAGGGAGGGGGGATGCGCGCGTGCCCCCTTCTCCCCTTGCGGGAGAAGGAGGGGCCCGCCGGCCGCAGGCCGGTGGGAGGATGAGGGGTCGCGCCGCAGGCTGCGGAGAAACCCCTCACCCTCCCAGCCTTCGGCTGGGCCCCTCCCTCTCCCGCAAGGGGAGAGGGGAGGAGTCTTCCGCCCGGCGTCGCCCGACGCTGGAGCGGCTTACGTCCCATGGTGGATTTCAGCTCCCGGGTCCGGGCGGCTCAAGGACGCGCGTAGCGCGCCGCGGCGCGGCCGGCCCGTTCGGGCCGGTCCTTGACCCGCCCGGCCCCGGGAGCACGCTCGCATGCATGGGATGAAAGCCGCGCTCCGTCCGGGCGGACGGGGCGGCGAGGGGGCGCCTAGTCCCGGCCGACCCCGTCCGGCCGCCTGGACGACCAGCAGGGCTCCAGAGTGGCCAGGCTGGCCTCGACCCAGTCGGCCAGCGGCGTCGCCGGGCCCGTGGCGACGGTGAGCGTCGGTCCGATCTGGCCGTCGTAGGCGCCCTCGATGGTCAGCGCGTAGAGCGCGCCGTCCGCGACGACGGGCAGGTAGCCGCCTTCGGGTTCGACCAGCCCGGAAATCATCGGGCGCGGGGTCTCGAGCGCCGCGGCCTCGCGCAGGACGGCGAGCGCCGCGGGGCAGCGCTGCGTGTCGGTCCAGGTGAAGGTCTCGGACGGCGTTCGGCCTCGCGCACCGTCGCGCTCGGTGCGGCGCAGCCAGTAGCGGGCCGGCTCGCGCGGGTCGCCGGCGATCCGCCCGACGCTGACCTCGACGGACGTGCGCCGGAGCACCGGGTCCCGGCTGAAGCGCACCAGGGTCTCGTCGGCGAGCGGGTCGGGGGCGGCGGACAGGGCGAGCAGCATCAGGGCGAGCATGGCCCGACGCTACAGGAGGCGCGGCCGGCTTGGCCATACCGGCGGTCTCTCCTCACACCCCGCCGGAAGCACGCTCCACCGCCGAAGGATGTGCCGCGCGCAGGCGTTCGCCGCCCCCGCCGCCGTCCGTTTTCTTTCGGACGCGCATCGAACCGCGATGGAGCGCGCCCGGTTGTTCGCGCGGGAATTGCAGGCGCGCGCGATGGACGAAGGCAAGCCCGTGGATCATCCCCCGTCGGAACTGGAGAGCTTCTGGGGCGGCCCGGAGGCACACGCGGTGCTGGAGACCGTCATGCGGTTCGTGCCGGGCGTGGTGGTCATCGTCAGCGCCCCGGTCGGGCGGGTGCTCTATGTCAGCGAATTCACCGGCCGGCTGATGGGCTGGCCGCGCCAGGAGCTGGAGAACCTCAGCTACGAGCGGTTCGCCGAGCTCATGCCGAACTTCTCCCTGGAGGGGCGGCCCTACACCCTGGACGAACGGCCGGTCGGCCGCTCGCTCAGGGGCGAGACGCTGGAGAACTTCGAAAGCTACTTCCTTGATTCCGCCGGCGGGCGCGTGCTGCTGCGCTGCAACAGCGCCCCGATCCGCAACGCCGCCGGCGCGGTGATCGGCGCGATCAGCGTGTGCAGCGACATCAGCCGCGACAAGGCGCGCGAGGCCGACCTGACCCAGACGGCCGAGTACAACAGGGCGCTGCACGACGAGTTGGCCCACCGGGTGAAGAACCACCTGCAGGTGATCTCAGGCCTGATCGCGGTGGAGGCGCGCGGCGCCCCGGCCCAGACCGCCGACTTCGCGCGCAAGATCATGGGGGTGATGCAGAGCCTGGCGGCCATCTACCAGAGCGTGGTCGCCGCCGGCGACGCCGGCGAGGCCCAGGTCGACGCCCTGGCGCTGGTCGACGCGGTCTGCCGGGTCTACCGCACCGACGCCCTTACGATCGAGGCGCGCGCGCCGCCGGGGCTGAAGCTGGAGGCGGCGCGGGCCGCCACCGTCGGGGCGGTGGTCAACGAGGCGGTCTGCAACGCCTACAAGTACGCCTATCCCGACGGCCGCGGCCTGGTCGAGGTGACGGTCGCGCGCTCAGGCCCCCGTGAGCTGGAGTTGCGGGTGCTGGACCGCGGGGTCGGGCTGGCCGCCACGGCGCATCCGGACGACGGCCTGGCGCACGGGGCCCGGCTGATGGACGTGCTGGCCCGCCAGCTGGGCGGCCGCATCGACATCGCCGACCGAGACGGCGGCGGCACGGCGGTGACGCTGACCTTGCCGGAGGGGTGAGGAGCGCCGGCCTGCGCGGCAGGCCGGATGCGATCGACAACGATTTGTCGATCGCCGCGACGAACGCCCGCGCCCGGGGCGCGGGCCGGGGGCTCGCCCACACCCGCTCATCCCCGCGAAGGCGGGGACCCAGAGCACTGACGGTTCAGAACACGCGAACGCTCGGTCGCGCGAACCCGGGGCTGGACGGCGGACCTGGGTCCCCGCTTTCGCGGGGATGAGCGGAGTTAGAGCGCGTACACCGCGTCCTGAGCCTGCGGCGGGGCCGGGTAGCGGCGCCAGGCGGAGGGCTGGTCCAGTTGGTCGGGCCAGTACAGCCGCGCGACCACTTCCTCCAGCACCAGGCGGGCCTCCAGCTCGGTCGCCTCGGCGCAGACCACGGCGGCGACGGCCACCGCGCGGGCGCCGTACACCCGCTGAAAGCCGCGGGCCAGGATGTGTACTTCGTCTTCGAAACGCAGGCGATTGTCAGTGTTCACCGTATTCCTCGACTACGCTACCGAACGGGAAATACTGGGATGACTGGCGCGACTAAAGTTGAGCGCGGTTCGCCTGGCAAGCGAAAAAAGGGTAACGCCACGCTTCACCTTCGGAGGCGGCGAGGGGACCGGCCTTACGCCAGCCGGCTGACCACCTCGGCGGCGGTGCGCGCCTGGGCGCCGCGGTAGAACACCGAGCGGTTGCTGCGCGCGGCGGTCGGGCACAGCTCGTGGGCGGCGCGGCCCGGCTGGGCCTTGGCGGCGACGATCAGGCGGGCGGCGTCGCGCGGGCCCAGGAAGTGGGCCAGGTAGAGTTCGCCGTCGGTGGGCGCGCGGTCCAGGCGGGCTTCGAGCTTGTCGGCGTTCTCGTGCGCCAGCTCGCCGGCCATCAGGGCCGAGACGCGCGGGTCGTCGCGCAGGGCGAGGATGCGCTTGCGTTCAGTCGGGTCGGCGACGCGCGGCTTGCCGTCGGCGTCGATGTCGATCAGCGCCGCTTCACGCGCCAGGCCGTACTCGGCGCCGTGGCGGTCGATCATCTCCAGCCAGGTGGCGTCGACGAACTGGAACAGGCCCTGGGCGCTGGAGTTCGACGCCGCCGCGCTCGCGTGGCCGCGGCTTTCGCGGTGGGCGGTGGCGACCAGGTACGGGTGCGAGGCGCCGGTCGCCTGGGCGGCCTGGGCGATGGTCGCGGCCACGTCGTCGGCCGGCAGGTCGGTGAAGCGCACGCCTCCCTCGGCCGCCGGCGCGGCAGGGGCGGCGATCGGGGCCGGAGCGGTCTGCGG
>NZ_JAAIVC010000116.1 GCF_010975005.1 Caulobacter sp. 17J65-9
GCGGCGCGCTGCAGGCCGGCCAGGGCCGCCAGCTTGGCCGTGGGCGCCGCCGCCCCGCCGCGCAGCTCGGTTTCGAACCGCAGGGCCGCGACGTTGGCCGCCAGCCAGCGGGAGGCGGCGCGCTTGTTGGCGGCGCCTGCCACGTTCTCGCACAGTCGCAGCAGGGCTTCCGCCTCCGCCAGCCCGCCGCGCCCCTGGCCGAGGTAGGCGGTCACGAAGTCGGGCGCGACCAGGGCGCGCGAGCGCTCCACGAAGGCGGTCTGCACCTCGTCCAGGCTCAGCAGCCGCCCGGCCGCGGCGGTCAGGGCCATGGCCAGGGCGCGCAGGATGTCGATCTCGCCGTCGGCGTCGCCCGGGCGCAGCCGGCGGGGGCCGTTCAGCTCGCGCACCACGCGGCGCGCGACGCTGCCGGCCAGGATCTTGAGATCGCCGGCGGCGACCCGCTGGGCCAGGCGCGCGGCCGGGCCTTCCAGCGGCGGGATCATGCGCGACACCGACGGGTCGCGGCGGGCCAGAAGCTCGACCTCCGGCCCCGCGGCCAGGCGGGTCAGGGCGGCCAGGCTGGCGCCCAGGTCGAGGTCGGCGCCCAGCAGGTCGGCCAGGCCGCCGCGCGAGCCGAGGATCTCGCAGAGCATCTGCTCGACCACCATGAAGCACAGGGCGCGCGGCTGCGGCTCCTCCGGGGCCTCGTCCATCCGGTCGAGCAGCCGGTCCACCTTCGCCCCCCAGGTCTCCAGCGGGGCCAGGTCGGCCGCCAGCGCCCCGCCCAGCAGGAAGGCGCGGTCCGGGTGGCTGGCCAGCCGCCGCGCGGCGGCGGGGAAGGGTTCGGTCGCCAGGCTCGGGAACTGCGCCTGCCGGCGCGCCTGGATGACCCGCTCGATCGCCTGGGCTCCCAGGCGCTCGTACTCGCGCATGATTTCGTGGACGGGCCGGCCGGTGGCCTGGCTCTCGGGCACGGAGATCTTCTGCACCGCGTGGCGCATCTCCATGCCGGTCGCCTCCAGCCGTTCGGCCAGGTCGGGCCGGTGCATCAGCTCGAAGGCGGTCACCTTGTAGCGGCGCAGCCAGTCGTCCAGCAGCCGCGCGATCGTCTCGCGCCCGTGCGCCTGGTAGAGGTCGGCCACGCCCGTGCAGGCCGGCTCGGTCCGGGCCTCGGCCGCGGCGCGGCGGCGGCGGGTGTCCGGCGCGCCCTTGCTCATCAGGGTGACGCTGGCGAACTCCATGGTCTCGGGGTCGAGAGTCTCCTTGGTCACCCGCACGGCCGCGACCCGGCCCTCGGCCATCAGCTCCTCGGCCGTCTGCAGCGCATGGGCACGGTCTTCGGTGGCGCCTTGCAGCGTCCACGGCGCCTGGGGCGTGCGCCGGGCGAAGACTTCGTAGTGAACCTGGCCGGCCATGCGCCCGCGTGTGCCCCGGATGTCGATCAACGATCGATCATGGTGAACCGGCATGCTTAAGACCGGGTTGAGAAACGCGGGTTTGCCTCATGGCGCGACGGCCATTAGCTTTGCGCCCGTGCGCGCCCGCAATTCAGGGCGCCGGAGACGATATGGCGAACATCACCCTGGTCGACGACGACGAAAACATCGTCGCGTCCGTGTCGCTGGCGCTGGAGAGCGCCGGCCACGAGATCAAGGCCTACCACGACGGCGTGACCGGTCTGCAGGCGCTGGAAAGCGACCCGCCGGACCTGGCCATCCTCGACGTCAAGATGCCGCGCATGGACGGCATGGAAGTGCTGCGCCGCCTGCGCCAGACCTCCAACATGCCGGTGATCATCCTCACCTCGAAGGACGAGGAGATCGACGAGATCCTGGGCTTCAACCTGGGGGCCGACGACTACATCCACAAACCCTTCTCGCAGCGCCTGCTGCTGGAGCGGGTGAAGGCGGTGCTGCGCCGCGCCGGCATCGAGGGGCTCGAGCCGGTCGGGGCCGAGGTCGCCCAGGACAAGGCGCTCAAGCGCGGCAAGCTGGCCCTCGACCCGGCGCGCCACGAGTGCACCTGGGACGGCCGGCCGGTGAAGCTGACCGTCACCGAGTTTCTGCTGCTGCAGGCCCTGGCCCAGCGCCCGGGCTTCGTGAAAAGCCGCGACAACCTGATGGACGCGGCTTACGACGATCAGGTGTACGTGGACGACCGCACCATCGACAGCCACGTCAAGCGCATGCGGAAGAAGTTCCGGGTGGTCGACCCCGAGTTCGACGCGATCGAAACCCTGTATGGCGTCGGATACCGTTATCGAGAGTGAGCCGGCCCCGCGCGAGCGGGTGGCCTGGCGCTGGTTCGGGGGATCACGGCTCGGCCGGCTGATCGTCGGCCTGAACCTGGTCGGCCTCGTCGTGCTCGTCGTGGGCGCCCTGGTCATGAACGAGTTCCGCCAGGGGCTCATTCAGACCCGGCTGGATTCCCTGTCGGCGCAGGCGGAGCTGCTGGCCGAGGTGATCGCCGAGGGCGCGACCCGCGGCGAGCCGCAGCCTGAGCTGGAGCCGATCGCCGTGCTGGTGCTGCAGCGGTTCATCCCGCAGGGCCAGCGCGCGCGCCTGTTCGACGCCGAGGGCAACCTGCTGGCCGACAGCTACGTCGTCTCCGAGGACGTGGACGTCAAAGCCCTGCCGCCCGCGCGCAAGCCCGACGCCCGCCCGCCCCGCAAGCCCGACGAGGCCAAGGAGGCCAAGCTGGAAGCCGACGCGCGGGCCGACCTCGACGCCGAGGTGGCGCGGGCGCTGAAGGGCCAGCGGGTCGCCGACGTGCGCCACTCGGAGACCGGCGAACGCGTGGTCTCGGTGTCCATTCCCGTGCAGCGCGTCGAGGCGGTGCTGGGCGTGCTGACCCTGGAGGCCGGCGACGTCGACGCCATCGTGGCGGCCCAGCGGCGCGCCCTGCTGCCGTTCGCGGCCATCGCGCTGGGCGTGACCCTGCTGTCGTCCCTGCTGCTCCACGTGCTGGTCGCCCGCCCGGTGATGCGCCTGTCGGCCGCCGCCGACCAGGTGCGCCTCTCGCGCGCCCGCGCCATCTCCCTGCCGGACCTGGAGGCCCGCAACGACGAGATCGGCGATCTGGCGCGCTCGCTGGAGACCATGACCGCGACCCTGTCGGACCGCATGGACGCCATCGAGCGGTTCGCCGCCGACGTCAGCCACGAGATCAAGAACCCGCTGACCTCGATCCGCTCGGCGGTGGAGACCCTGGACCTGGTCAAGGACGACAAGGCCAAGGACCGCCTGACCGGCGTGCTCAAGCAGGACGTCAAGCGGCTGGACCGCCTGATCACCGACATCTCCAACGCTTCGCGCCTGGACGCGGAGCTGTCGCGCGACCAGCCCAAGCCGGTCGATCTGGGCCGCCTGCTCGGCGACCTGACCGCTGCCTACAACGACGCCGTCCGCGAGGGCGAACCGGTGGTGAAGCTGGTGCTGCCGTCCGAGCCGCTGCGCGTGGCGGGGCGCGAAGGCCCGCTGGGCCAGGTGTTCCGCAATCTGATCGACAACGCCCGCTCGTTCGGCGAGCCGGGCGGCAAGGTGACGGTGGCGCTGCAACGCTCCGACGTCGATCCGGCCCGCCCGGTGCTGCTGCGGGTCGAGGACGACGGCCCCGGCGTGCCGGTCGAGAACCTGGAGACCATCTTCCAGCGTTTCTACACCTCGCGTCCGAAGGGAGCGGCGTTCGGCGGCAATTCGGGCCTGGGCCTGTCGATCTCGCGCCAGATCGTCGAGGCGCACGGCGGCCGGATCTGGGCCGAGAACATGACCGGGCCGGACGGCCAGGTGCGCGGCGCGCGCCTGTCGGTGGCCCTGCCGGAAGCGGCGCGGTGATCGTCCACGCCACCTCGGTCGCGCGGTTCACGCCGGCCGGCTGGCGCGCCGCCCTGCTGTTCGGCCGCTCCGGCGCGGGCAAGAGCGACCTGGCCCTGCGCGCCATCGCGGCCGGCTGGCGGCTGGTGTCCGACGACTACACCCGCATCTGGGCGTCGGGCGGGGTGCTCTGGGCGCGCGCGCCCGAGACCATCGAGGGCCTGATCGAGGCGCGCGCGGTGGGCATTCTCACGACCGTTCCGCTGGGCCTCGCACAGGTTTCGTGCGCCGTCGAATGCGAGGCGGACGACCCCGAACGCCTGCCCGAAGCGGAGCAGATCGAGCTGGAAACGGTTAACGTGCCCCGCTTCCACCTGCGTGCCGTAGAAGCCTCAGCGCTGGCGAAACTGGACCGCGCGCTTTCGACCCACGGAAGTACCCTTGGACCTGAACGGGGTTCGGCCTATTAAGCCCCCGCGCGACAGAGCTGTGACAGGCCGCGCGCAGGTGGGGCGTGGTTAAGAGGCTCAGATGATCGGGCTCGTGATCGTCACTCACGGCGGGCTCGCGGCCGAGTTTGTTTCGGCCATGGAGCACGTCGTCGGACCGCAACGCGGGGTGGCGGCGATCTGTATCGGACCGGACGACGACATGGAGCGTCGCCGGCGGGACATTCTCGACGCCTGCGCGGCCGTGGACGAAGGGCGCGGGGTGATCCTGCTCACCGACATGTTCGGCGGCACGCCCTCTAACCTGGCCATCTCGGTGATGGAGCAGACCGGCGCCGAGGTGATCGCCGGCCTGAACCTGCCCATGCTGATCAAGCTGGCGAGCGTGCGTCACCGCGAGACGCTGGAGTCCTGCGTCGCCCATGCGCAGGACGCGGGGCGCAAGTACATCTCCGTCGCCTCCTACGTCCTGGCCGGAGAGAAATGATGAGCGGACCGCTGAAGCGCACGGTCGAGATCTGCAACGAGCGTGGTCTGCACGCCCGCGCTTCCGCGAAGTTCGTGAAGATGGCCTCGACCTTCGACGCCGAGGTCCGGGTCAGCCGTGACGGCCAGACGGTCGACGCCCGCTCGATCATGGGCCTCTTGATGCTGTCCGCCGCGATCGGCTCGAGCGTCGAGATCGAGGCCGAGGGGCCGGAGGCGCAGGCCGCCGTCGAGGCCCTGGCCAATCTGGTCGAGTGCCGCTTCGACGAAGAGCGCTGAGCGCCCGGACCGTTTTCGCGCCAACGGTTTACACTGATAACGAATCTCGCGTAACAGGGGTCGCCCGTGTAGGTTGAACCTGGGGATCGTGCTTGTCTGGCGATGTTTTCGCGCGCGTCCGGGTTCTCGTCGTCGACGACCACGACCACATGCGCCGCATCCTGGCGACGGTCCTGCGCGGCATCGGCGTCCAGGAAATCCAGGAAGCGGACAACGGCGAGGAAGGCCTGCGCCAGCTGGCGAGCTTCCGGCCGGACCTGGTGATCCTGGACCTGGTCATGCCCGGCCTCGACGGCGCCGAATTCGCCTGGCGGGCCAGGCGCGATCCCAAGGTCGAGCGGCAGGTGCCGATGATCATGGTCACCGGCCATTCGGGTCTGACCCAGGTGCTGACCGCGCGCGACGCCGGGATCGACGAGGTGCTGACCAAGCCGCTCACCGCGCGGAGCCTGCTGCAGCGGATCGAGGCGGTGATCCAGTCCGAGCGGCCGTTCGTCATCTCCGACAATTACATCGGGCCGTGCCGGCGGCGTCTGCGCGCCGAGCACTACGGTCCCTGGCGCCGCGCCGAGGACCAGGCCCGCTGCGTCCTCGACATCGACGACGCCTAGGCGTGCACGCGGCGGCTGTCGGGGGGCGCCTCGGCGCGCCGGTTCAGCCCGTAGTCGCGCGAGACCTCCGCCACACGCAGCCGGTAGTCGGCGAACACGCCGGCGCGGCCCTGCGCCTGCGCCCGCCGGTGCTCGGCCAGGTCGCGCCAGCGCGCCGCCGCCGCCTCGTCGCGCCAGAACGACAGCGACAACAGCTTGCCGGGCTCCGACACGCTGGCGAAGCGCTCGACCGAGACGAAGCCGTCCATCTGCTCCAGGACCGGGCGCAGGGCCTCGGCGATGTCGAAATAGTCCTGCGCCCGGCCCTCGGCCGGCCAGGCCTCGAAGATGACGGCGATCACGCGCTCGCCCCCGCGACGACCGGTGTCAGGAAGGTGCGCTCTTCCCGGCGGATGAAGCGGCGCTCCTGGGCGAAGCGGAAGTTGGCTGCGCCTTCCGGATCGCGCTTCAGCGTGGTTCGGTACGCCTCGTAGGCGGCCAGGCTGTCGAAGCCGATCAGCCCCCACGCGACGTCGCTGGTCCCCTCGTGGGGCAAGAAATAGCCCAGCAGGTCGCCCCCGCAGCGGGGAATGATCTCCAGCCAGCGGCGGGCGTAGGCTTCGAACGCCTCGCGCTGATGCGGCTCGATCTCGTAGCGGATGAAGCAGGTGACGCGCATGCTCGGGGCCTCCTTATGCGGGGCCTTCCTAGGCGCTCCGGGCGGGCGGATGCTTCGACGCCGGTGGAAGCGACGGGCGCGCGGTTTGGGCTAGGATCGGCCCATGAAGCTCGGACCTGACATCGCTGTCGTCGCCGCCCTGATCGGCGACCCGGCCCGCGCCAACATGCTGGTCGCGCTGCTCTCGGGGCAGGCGCTGACGGCGGGCGAACTGGCGGCGGAGGCCGGGGTGAGCCTGCAGACCGCCAGCCACCACCTGGGCAAGCTCGAGGCCGGCGGCCTGGTCGTCCCGCGCAAGCAGGGCCGCCACCGTTATGTCTCCCTGGCCGGACCGGAGGTCGCCAAGGCGCTGGAGGGCCTGATGGGCCTGGCCGCCGCCACCGGCGCGCGGCGGGTGCGCACCGGACCGAAGGAGCCCGCCCTGCGCCACGCGCGGGTCTGCTACGACCACTTGGCCGGCGAGCTGGGCGTGCTGATGTTCGACCGCCTGGAGGCCCAGGGCGCCATCGCCGTCGAGGGCGAGCGGGTCGACCTGACCGACGAAGGCGCGCAGCGCCTCGCCCGCCTCGGCCTCGCTCCCGACAGCCTGCCGCGGGCGCGCCCCCTGTGCCGGACCTGCCTGGACTGGAGCGAACGCCGCTCGCACCTGGGCGGCCCGCTGGCCAAGACGCTGATGGGCCGCTTCCTGGAGCTCGGCTGGGCCGACCGCGAGGCCGGCACGCGGATCGTGCGGTTCAGGCCGACGGGCCTCGGCGAGTTCCAGGCCTGGCTCGGGGCCTAGAGGCTCAAACGACCCCGGCCGCGCGCAGCTGGGCGATGCGTTCCGGGCTCAGGCCCAGGCGCGCGGCCAGCACCTGGTCGGTGTGCTCGCCCAGAGCCGGCGGCGGCGTCACGTAGGCGACCGGCGTCTGCGACAGCCGCACCGGGCTGGCCACGGTCTTGACCGGTATGGCCAGGTCCTCGCGGGCCTGCTCGACCACCAGCCCGCGCGCCTTCGCCTGAGGCTCGGCGAACACCGCGTCGATGGTGTTGATCGGGCCGCAGGGGACGCCGGCGGCCTCCAGCGCCTTGATCCAGTGGTGCGTGGTCCCCGTTTCGGTCAGGGCGGTCAGCAGGGGGATCAGCTCTGCCCGGTTGGCCACGCGCAGCGCGTTGGTCAGGAAGCGGTGGTCCTCGCCCAGCGCCTCGTCGCCCAGCGCCTTGCACAGGGCCCGGTACTGGCCGTCGTTGCCGACCGCCACCACGATCGAGCCGTCGGCGGTGGCGAAGGGCTGGTAGGGGCACAGGTTCGGGTGGGCGTTGCCCAGGCGCTGGGGCGCGCGGCCCGAGACGAAGAAGTTGGTCGCCTGGTTGGCCAGCATGGCCGCCTGCACGTCGAACAGGGCCAGGTCCACGTGCTGGCCCTGGCCGGTCGCCCGCGCGTGCAGCAGGGCGGCCAGGACGCCGTTCGAGGCGTACAGGCCGGTGAACAGGTCCGCCACCGCCACGCCCACCTTCATCGGCTCGTCGCCGGCCGAGCCCTCGGGCTGGCCGGTGATCGACATCAGCCCGCCCATGGCCTGGATCATGTAGTCGTAGCCGGCCCGCTCGGCGTAGGGGCCGCTCTGCCCGAAGCCGGTGATCGAGCAATAGACCAGCCGCGGATTGACCTGGCGCAGGCTGTCGTAGTCGAGGCCGTACTTCTTCAGGCCGCCGACCTTGAAGTTCTCGACCACCACGTCGGCCTGGGCGGCCAGTTCGCGCAGCAGGGCCGCGCCTTCCGGGCGGGCCATGTCGACCGTGACCGAGCGCTTGTTGCGGTTGGCGCACATGAAGTAGGCGGCGTCGCCCCGCTCGCCCTCGGCGGTGGCGGTGAACGGCGGCCCCCAGGCGCGGGTGTCGTCGCCGGCGCCCGGCCGCTCGACCTTGATCACGTCCGCGCCGAGGTCGGCCAGCAGCTGGGTCGCCCAGGGCCCGGCCAGCACGCGCGACAGGTCGAGCACGGTGACGCCCGCCAACGGGCCGGTGGCTGCCTTTGCTTCACTCATGAGGCCTGAATAGGCCCGCGCGGCGCCTGACTCCAGCGTCGAGATCGGGCTTGGCGGTTTCGGGGTGAATGGTGTTTTCTACGTCCGGGGGAACAGGGGTCGCTATGGACAAGACTGTTCGCTCTGTGCGTTGGCCGCTGGTGTTCGATTTCGCCGAGCGCCTCATCCTGATCGCGCTCTACGTTTCGCTGGCGGTGCGCATCCTCGCCGTCGTGCACCACAACCCGTACAACGTCGTCCTGCTGCTGGCGGAGGCGATCGTCCTGGGGTTGCTGCTGGTGCGGCGTCCCGCCGACCAGCTGAGCCTAAATCCTCGGGACTGGATCGTCGCGTTCGGCGGCACCGCCGCGCCGCTGCTGGCCGCGCCCGCCGACGGGGCGCTGATCCCCCAGTTCGCGGGCCTGATCATCATGATCTACGGCCTGGTCGTGAGCATGGCCGCCCAGATCGCGCTCCGTCGCAGCTTCGGCGTCGTGGCGGCCAACCGCGGCGTGCGGATCGGCGGACCGTACCGCTTCATTCGCCACCCGATGTACGTCGGCTATTTCATCATCAACACAGGCTTCCTGCTGCTCAATCCGAGCGTCTGGAACCTGGCGATGTTCGGGATCGGCGCCGTGCTGCAGGTCATGCGCATCCTGGCCGAGGAGCGCGTGCTGGGCGCGGATCCGGCCTATCGGGAGTACGCGGCGAGCGTGCCCTACCGGCTGGTGCCGAAGGTGTTCTGAGCCCTAAAGCCCCGGGTCCCACACGCCGGCCTGGCGCATGCGCTCCTCGCGAGCGGTGACGGCGCGGCCGTTCAGCTCGCCGGCCATCTCGCGCACGCAGTCGGACGCGGCGGTCTTGCACAGGCCGGGGATCAGGGCGTGGGTGTAGGCGGCCAGGCTGGCCTTCAGCAGACGCCAGCCGTAGCGCGAGGCGGCGCCCGCATGCTCCAGGTAGGTTTCCTCGACCTCGCGAGGATGCTGGACGAACAGCCGGTGCAGCACGTTGGCCATCTTCTCTCCAAGGCGCGGATCAGCCGCGTCCCATCCCCCTACCTAGACCCGTGTTTTTCCCGTAGACGCTCGGGAACCGGAGACTCACTCCCATATCATGCGACACGCGCGCTGACACTGAGGCGCTGCGACCACGCTTACGGAGACCGCCATGCCGCTCGACGCCGGCCAGAAGACCTTCCGCTGGGACGACCCGCTGGACCTGACGGGCCGCCTCACCGACGAGGAGCGCATGGTGCAGGACGCCGCCCGCCAGTACGCGCGCGAGAAGCTGCTGCCGCGAGTGGTAACCGCCTTCGCCGAGGAACGGTTCGATCGCGAGATCATGACCGAGATGGGCGCCATGGGCTTCCTGGGCGCGACCCTGCCGGAACAGTACGGCGGCGCCGGCGTCAGCCACGTGGCCTACGGCCTGATCGCCCGTGAAATCGAGGCGGTCGACAGCGGCTACCGCTCGGCCATGAGCGTGCAGTCCTCGCTGGCCATGTACCCGATCTACGCCTTCGGCACGGAAGAGCAGAAGATGCGCTGGCTGCCGAAGATGGCGGCGGGCGAGCTGATCGGCTGCTTCGGCCTGACCGAGGCCGACGGCGGCTCCGACCCGGCCTCGATGAAGACCAAGGCCGAGAAGGTCCCGGGCGGCTACAAGCTGAACGGCGGCAAGTACTGGATCACCAACTCGCCGATCGCCGACCTGGCGGTGGTGTGGGCCAAGCTGGACGGCGAGATCCGCGGCTTCGTGGTCGAGCGCGGCATGGACGGCTTCACCACCACCAAGATCGGCGACAAGCTCAGCTTGCGCGCCTCGATCACCGGCGACATCGGCCTGAACGACGTGATCGTGCCCGAAGAGAACCTGCTGCCGGGCGTGAAGGGCCTGCGCGGGCCGTTCTCGTGCCTGAACAAGGCCCGCTACGGCATCAGCTGGGGCGCCATGGGCGCGGCCGAGTTCTGCTTCCACGCCACCCGCGACTACGTCTCCGAGCGCATCCTGTTCGGCCGGCCGCTGTCGGCGCGCCAGCTGGTGCAGAAGAAGCTGGCCGACATGCAGACCGAGATCTTCCTCGGCTTCGAGGGCGCGCTGGCGCTGGGCCGGCTGCTCGACCAGGGCGCCTGGGTGCCGGAAGCCATCTCGATGATGAAGCGCAACAACTGCGGCAAGGCGCTGGCCATCGCCCGCGAGGCCCGCGACATGCACGGCGGCGCCGGCATCACCGGCGAGCACCACGTCATGCGCCACGCCATGAACCTCGAGACGGTGAACACCTACGAGGGCGCCCACGACGTGCACGCGCTGATCCTGGGCCGCGCCATCACCGGCGAGAGCGCGTTCTGACCGAGCCGACGGCGCCCCAGATCTACGTCGACGCGGACGCCTGCCCCGTAAAGGAGGAGGTGTACCGCGTCGCGCGCCGTTACGGCCTGGCCGTGCACGTCGTGTCGAACGCCTTCATGATGATCCCGCAAGGCGAACCGCTCATTCGGCGCGTGATCGTCGAGGAGGGGCCCGACGTCGCCGACGACTGGATCGCCGAGCGGGCCGGCCCCCGGGACGTGGTGATCACCAACGACATCCCGCTGGCCGGCCGCTGCCTCAAATCGGGCGCCCAGGTGATCGGGGCCAAGGGCGACCCGTTCACCCCCGACTCCATCGGCTCGGCCCTGGCCGGCCGCGAGATCGGCGAGCACCTGCGCTCCATGGGCCTGACCACCAGCGGGCCGAAGCCGTTCGCGGCCGCCGACCGCTCGAAGTTCCTGCAGGCGCTGGACACCGCGGTGGTGAAGGCGCGGCGGCGCTAGCTCAGGTGCATTGGACGATCGCTACGACCTCGGAGAAGTCGAGTTCTTTGATCGCGTCGACCTTGGCCCAGAAGTACAGGATCCCGGAAAGGCCCCAGTCCATGCCGATCGCGTCATCGCTGCCAATCTGCAGCAACATTCGCCAGTCGCGAGCATGTGGCGTTGCTTCCGCTGCGGCGGACGACTGATAGATGCCCGGCCCATGAGCGTAGCCGCGAGACAGAAGCTCGCAGTCCAGCTCCATCGGTGATTGGAGCACCGTCGGGTGTCCGCCGATCTGGGTGTCATGATTGGCGTACGGCGCTAGCTCGTCGGCGAGTTCGTAGCGCTCGTCCGCGCTCAGGGTCAGGTCGTCCAGCCACGGCGACCAAGGGTCAGGAGCGCTGACCATCGGCTCTATCCGGGCCGCGACGCGAGGGAAGTCGGGCGCGCCCACAGGCGTGGAGTGTGCGACGAAACTCGCTCCAGCCGGCAGGAAGACGACCTTCGCCGAACCGACATCGCACGGCTCCAGGCCCCAAGGATGGTTGATGGCGTCGTAGAAGAACAGAAGCGCGCCGGCCTCCGGCAGCGGCAGGTAATGCGAGACGCCCTTGAGGTCTGCGAGATCCAGGCGGAACAGCAGGCTTAGGGGCGCTCCTGCATGCTCGGGCCAACTGAAGCCCACCGGCAGGTCCGGCGTGCCTCCGAAGCCGCTAGTTGACTGGCCGGGTTTGGGGCTCGGCGTGATCTTGGCCGCAGGCCAGAGCAAGTGTTCGGGGAGTTGGACCAAGGCGTGCTCGCAGGTATGGGGTCGTCTAGCTTTGCGGACACTCGTAGTTTCGTTTTTCCTTCGGCGGCAAGTTGTGGCCGGCGCGGACCTGGCAGATTGATGATTTCCGTCACCCCCAACCTGTCGCTCGACGAGGACGAACTGGTCTTCAAGGCGGCCCGCGCCTCAGGCCCCGGCGGCCAGCACGTCAACAAGACCTCGACCGCCATCGAGCTGCGCTTCGACGCGCGCAATTCGCCGTCCCTGCCCGAGGACGTGAAGGAACGGCTGATCCGGCTGGCCGGCAGCCGCATGACCCAGGACGGCGTGCTGGTGCTGTTCGCCCAGGGCTATCGCAGCCAGGAGATGAACCGCCAGGACGTGATCGCCCGCCTGGTCGAGCTGGTCCGTCGGGCGACCGAGAAACCCAAGCCGCGCAAGGCCACCAAGCCGACCTACGCTTCCAAGCTGCGCCGGCTGGAGGGCAAGTCCAAGCGCTCGGGCGTGAAGGCCGGGCGCGGCCGCCCGTCGATGGACTGATGCGCGCGCTCTACGCCGACTGCGCCCAGGCGCCCGATCCGGCCCGCGCCCTGCTGGACCGCGCCGCCCCGGGCGTCGACGGCGGCGAGGAGCTGCTGGAGACCGCGATCGTCGGCCTCGGCGCGCCTGAGCTGGCCCACCTCGTCGAACTGTCCGATCCGCGCGACCGGGCCAGCGTGCTGCTGGCGGCGACCCTGGTGCGCGATCCCGACCCGCTGTCGGATCCGGCCGTGCGCGCGGCCATGGCGGCGGCCGGCGACGACGCCGAGGTGATCCGCGGCGCGGTCAGCACCGCCGACCTGCGCAC
>NZ_JAAIVC010000117.1 GCF_010975005.1 Caulobacter sp. 17J65-9
CGAGGCGGCGGCGGACCCGGCGGCGGTGGCGGTCGCCCCGGCGCCGGACGACGCCCTCACCGTCCTGGTGGCCGACGACCACCCGGTCAACCGCCAGGTCATGGGCGTGCTGCTGGAGCGGCTGGGGCTGCCCCACGCCTTCGCCGAGGACGGCGTCGAGGCCGTGGAGGCCGCGGCGAGCGGGCGCTTCGATCTGGTGCTGATGGACATCCAGATGCCGCGAATGGACGGCTTCGCGGCCGCCGCCGCGATCCGCGCCTTCGCGGGCGACGCCGGCGCGATCCCGATCGTGGCGGTCACCGCCCACGCCGACGCGGAGCCCGAGCGCTTCGGGGCGGCCGGATTCGACGGCGTCGTCGCCAAGCCGGTCACCGCAGACGCGGTCGCCAGGGCGATCGCCGCGGCCGCCGCGGGGCGGCGGGGCGTGCGGCAATAACCATGGCCGCTCGCCAGCGGTCTTCACGAGGGGGCGACTATGTCGAGGGACGGGTACGATACGGGCGCGCTGGCAAGCCGCCTCGACTTCATGGGGCTCGACCCCGCCGCCCGCGCGACGGTGCGCGCGGCCCGGCCGGCGCTCGAAGCCGCCTTACCGGAAGGGCTGGACCGCTTCTACGAGCGCATCCGGGCGTTTCCCGCCGCGCGCAGCTTCTTCCGTGACGAGCGGCACGTCGCCCACGCCAAGGCCAGACAGCTGGAGCACTGGCGCACCCTCGCGGGGGGCGAGCTGGACGAAGCGTATGTGGCGGCGGTCCGCGCCATCGGCCAGACGCACGCGCGCATCGGCCTCGAGCCGCGCTGGTACATCGGCGGCTACGCCGTGCTGCTGGAGAGCCTGATCGGGGCGGTGGTTCAGGCCGCCTGGCCCGACGGCGGTCTGCTCGGCCGCCGGCGCGACGGCGCCGCGGCGCTGACGGCGACCCTGGGCAATCTCGTGAAATCCGCCCTGCTCGATATGGATTTCGCGATCTCGGTCTACATCGACGCGGCCGACGAGGCCCGCCGCGAGGCCGAGCAGACGGCGCTCGCCCAGGTGCAGGAGGCGGTGGTCGGCGTGCTTGGCGCGGCCCTGACGCGGATGGCGGACGGCGACCTGACCTGCCGGGTCGACGCCGAGCTCCCCGTGGCGTTCCAGCGGGTGAAGACCGACTTCAACGCCGCTTCCGCCCGACTGCACCAGGCGGTCACGGCGGTGGCGCACGCCGCCGACGGGGTGTCGTCCGGCAGCCGCGAACTGGCCCTGGCCGCCGACGACCTGTCGCGCCGGACCGAACGGCAGGCGGCGAGCCTGGAGGAGACCGCGGCGGCGCTGGAGCAGATCACCGCCACCGTCCACAAGACCGCGACCGGCGCGCGCGCCGCGGCGGAGACCGCGGTGGTCGCGCGAGGCGAGGCGGAGCGGTCCGGGGACGTCATGCGCGAAGCGGTTTCCGCCATGGGCGAGATCGAGCGCTCGGCCCGGGAGGTGCAGAACATCGTCGACGTGATCGACGAGATCGCCTTCCAGACCAACCTTCTGGCCCTGAACGCCGGGGTCGAGGCGGCGCGCGCCGGCGACGCCGGCAAGGGCTTCGCGGTGGTCGCCACCGAGGTCCGCGCCCTGGCCCAGCGCTCGGCCGAGGCGGCCAAGGAGATCAAGGCGCTGATCGCCTCGAGCACCGAGCAGGTCGGCGCCGGCGTCGCCCTGGTCGGGCGCACGCAGGACGCGCTGCAGAGGATCGCGGCCAGGGTCACTGAAATGGACGGGCTGGTCGAAGAGATCGCTTCGGCCGCCCAGGAGCAGGCGATCGGGCTGACCCAGGTCAACAACGCGATTGTGCAGATGGACCAGGCCGTGCAGCAAAACGCCGCCATGGTCGAGGAGGCGACCGCGGCGACCGCCGCCCTGCAGTCCGAGGCGGTCGGGCTGGCCCGCCAGGTCGGCGTCTTCCGCATTGCGGCGGAGGCGTCCGCTCCGGCCGCCGCTGACAATCCCTTCGCCCAGGCGCGCGCCCGCATCGTGCGCGGGCTGACCTGAACGAGGCGTCGCCGGACGGATTGTCCGGCGACGCTCCAGGGTCAGAAGATCAGTATGTCGTTGCGATTGATCGTGGCGAGGTTGTCCAGCACCAGGATCACCTTCGCGGCGAAGTCGGTGTCGACCCCGTCGAAGTCGAAGGACAGCTCGCCGGTCGTCGTGTTGTAGATGAACTGCGAACCGGTCCCGACCGCCGTGCCGGTCGCGTTGGACCGGAAGGCGCCCGCGTCCAGCACCCCCGGCGCGAACACGTCGGCCAGGGCTTCGGACGAGAACAGCAGCTGGTCGGACGTGCCCGCCGCGCGCAGGTTGGCGTTCACGTTGAAGTCGACCACGTGGTCGATCGACGGGTCGTCGATCGTCGACCAGACGAACTGGTCGCGCGCGGCGTCCGCCCCGCCGCCGGTCAGGGTGTCGGCTCCGATCCCGCCGGAAATGCGGTCGGCGCCGGCCCCGGCGTTGATCAGGTCGTTCCCGTCGCCGCCGTCGATCGTGTCGTTTCCGGCCAGGGCGTTGATCGTGTCGGTCCCGCCGCCGCCGTTCAGCACGTTGGCGGCCACGCTGCCGCGTATAGAGTCGTTCCCGTCGCCGCCGGTGGCGTTCTCCATGGCGCTGAACGTGTCCTCCCGCGCGGCGGAGCCGTTGCGGAAGGCGCCGAGCGTGGCGGAGTTGGTGGTGTCGAGCGAGATGGCGAAGTTGTCCGTCTCGCCGGCGTAGGAGGCGGTGTCGAGACCGGCGCCGCCGTTCAGCGTGTCGTTCCCGCGCCCGCCGTTGAGCGTATCGTTTCCGTCGCCGCCCAGCAGGCTGTCGATCCCGTTCCCGCCGAACAGGCTGTCATTGCCCGCGCCGCCGTCCAGCGTGTCGTTGCTGGTGGCCGTGCCGCCGGCGAGCGGGTCGTTGCTGAGATCGCCGAAGAGCACGTCGTCGCCGCCGAGGCCGAACAGGGTGTCGTTCCCCAGCCCGCCGGTCAGGACGTTGTGGCCGGGGTCGACCAGGAAGCTGCCGTCGGCCTGGGCGACGTTGGCCCCGGCGTTGTTGCCGGTCAGCCGGTCGTTGAAGTTCGAGCCGATGATGTTCTCGACCCCGGCGATCTGGTCCTGGGCCGCGAAGCCCGCCCCGCCCTGCGGCAGGGGACGGCCACGCCCGTCGAGGCTGTTCAGGCCGCCGACGCCCAGGCCCAGGCTCACGGTCACGCCCGCGGTCGACAGGTGATAGTCGACCGTGTCGTTGAAGCTGTCGTCGCTGAAGGTCCCGGCCCGGCCGCCCGCGCCGCCGTTCAGGACGTTGACCCCGGCCCCGGCGACCAGAACGTCGTCGCCGTCGCCGCCGTCCAGCTCAGTAGCGCCCGAGCCGGCCTGCAGCAGGTCGTTTCCGCCCGAGCCGTCCAGCACCAGGCTGGCCGCGCCGCCGAAGATGGTGTCGTCGCCGGCCCCGCCCAGCGCGTCCTCGAAGTGCGCGTAGTGGATGATGTTGCCCGGATCGAGGGCCTGGCCCTGCAGCACGACCGTCTGGTTCAGCACGTTGCGCATGTCGATGGTGACCGACACGTCGGGCGTCAGGATCACCTCGGCGAAGTCGATCGCGTCCTCGCCGCCGCCGCCGTCGAAGGTCTGGGTGACCGTCGCGCCATTGGCGGTGGTCAGGAAGATCGCCGCCCGCACCAGGTCGCCGCCGGCGCCGCCCTGGTAGGAGAAGGCGAAGTCGTGGTCGAAGGTCTCGTTGAACAGCGACAGGTCGATCTCGTCGCCGGGGCCGCCGCCGCCGTGCACCTCGACGCTCTTGACCGAGGTCTGGCTCAGCGCGCCGGCCGAACTGTCGATGGTGAAGGCGTCGCCGGCCGGCCGGCCGTTACGGCCGATCCCGCCGGGCCCGAGGTTGAAGATCAGATGCTCGACGTCGTTGGCCAGGATGTTGGCGATCGCCCCGTTCGGGTCGGTGACCACCATCATCAGGTCCGGTTGCGCGGAGGCCGGATTGACCGGCGGCAACGTCCCGTCGGACAGCTGCAGGAGGATGTCCAGCGGCACGGCCTGGGTGATGTTGAAGGTCAGGGTGTCGTCGTCCAGGCTGGCGCCCAGCGCGTCGACGAACGCGTTATGGGTCGTGATGCGGCCGGGAACCGTGCGGTCGAAAAGGTTGGTGTCGAGCACGGTGAACGGGTTGGTGGCGGCCGTACCGGCGAACGGCAGGTCGGCGCCCTGTTGAATGACCGTCGCCGTGGGAGTCGGAGTCGGAGTGGGAGTAGGCGTCGGGGTGGGCGTTGGAGTGGGGGTCGGGCCCCCGCCGCCGCCGCCGCCGCCACCGCCGCCCCCGCCGCTGCCCTTAGCCATGACGCTTCCTTTCAATCGCTACGAAATCGACCGGAGAGCGCCGCGCGCCGGACGACGTGCGGAAGCAGGTGCGGAAAAGTCCGGATGAAGGGTGGAACGGGCGGGTCCTCCGACCCGCGGCGCGCCATTTCCCCGTGCGTCCCACCGGGTCGGCAACCTACGAGCAGCCGATGGGCGCTCAATCAGGGAAACCCCCCACTGGCCTGCAAGACAACGAGGAGGCCTCCGTAAGGGCGAGCGGTTTCGGCTCCGGAGAGGTCCGTAGGGACGGCTGTGCGCTCGCGCTCGGTTGCGCGGGCGGGGCGCTTCGGCGCAAGTTGCGGCCGGGACTGAAGTAATTGCTTCGAGTGCGGGGGGCCGCGTGCAGATCCAGGATAACCTGACGCGTATCGTGGGGCGCCAAGCCCTGGTGCGGGCGGCGGCGGACGAGATGGCGCGGCTGAACGCGCGCGATCCCAACGTGATGAACCGGATCGGCACCGCCTACAGCCAGATCGGCGCCCACGACACGGCGCTGCCGTTCTACCGACAGGCGGCCGAGCTGGCCCCGCGCCACGCCGCCAGCTTCTACAATCTGGGTTCGGCCCAGCAGTTCACCGGCGACTTCGCCGGCGCGCGCGCGTCCTTCCTGCGGGCGGTGACGATCGATCCGAGCCTGTACCAGGCGTGGCTGTCGCTGGTGCAGCTGCGCCGCCAGAGCGCCGACGACAACCACCTCGAGCGCCTGGAGGCCCTGTTCGCCGGCCGCGACGACGCCGAGGGCGACCGCTCGCTTCACCTGGGCCACGCCCTGGCCAAGACCTTCGAGGACCTGGGCGACGAGCGCGCCTCGTTCGCGTGGCTGGGCCGCGCCAAGGCCGCGCGCGGGCGGCAGGCCGCCTACGACGCCGCCGCCGAGGCCGAGACCTTCGCCGCTGCCAGGGCGACCTGGGACGGCGAGCCGACCGCCGGCCACGGCTCGAACGAGCCGATCTTCGTGTTCGGCCTGCCGCGGACCGGCACCACCCTGGTCGACCGCATCCTGGCCGCCCATCCGGACGTGACCTCGGTCGGCGAGCTGGCGACCTTCCCGCCGCTGGTCGCGGCGCTGGCGGGCGGGGGCGGGCGCATGCTCGATCCCGCCAACCTCGCGCGTGCGGCCGACATCGATTTCGAGCAGCTGGGCCGGCTCTACATCGAGAGCACCCGGCCGGCGGCGGGCGCCACGCCCCGCTTCGTCGACAAGACCCCGATCGACATCCTGTTCGCCGGCCTGATCGTGAAGGCCCTGCCGAACGCCCGGCTGGTCTGCCTGCGCCGCGATCCGATGGACAGCGTGCTGAGCTACTACCGGCAGATCTTCTTCAATCGCCGCCACCCCTATCCCAGCGTCTACGACCTGCGGAACGCGGCCCGGCACTACGCCCGCTTCCATCACCTGGCCGACCACTGGCGCAGCGTGCTGCCGGCCGACCGGTATCTGGAGCTCGGCTACGAGGCGCTGATCGCCGACCAGGCCGGCGAGACCCGCCGGCTGCTGGACCATTGCAACCTCGGCTGGGACGACCGCTGCCTGGAATTCCACAAGGCCGAGGGCGTGGTGGCCACGCCCAGCGCCGTTCAGGTCCGCTCGCCCCTGCACCCCGGCTCGATCGGCCGCTGGCGTCGGTACGGCGAGCTGCTGGAGCCGGCCCTCGAGGTGCTGCGCGAGGAGGGCGTGCCGGTCCCCGCCTAGCGTGACCTGGAAAGATGTAAGGGTGTTGGCTGCTGGCTATCGATTCCAGTGTCGCTGTACGGCGCGGGTTACATTCTCCACGAAGACATTTGGCCGCCACCCTTTTGTAATTCGATCCAGTACGAAGGAGTCGAAAACGGAAAGGCCTAGGCCGGTAGTCGTTCCAAGTCCGCCTGATCCCATAACGGCATCGACCAGTACTCCCGTGCCCGTAAAGAAGGAGAAGCGCGCTATGCTGCCGGGAAGGCTGCCTAACGTCGTCTCGCGGGCTAACGCTGTATGGTATTCATGAATAAGGTTTGCGTCTGGCGGTAGGCTTGACGACCATTGGCGAAATTTTCGTGACTTATCAATTACTTTTAGCGCGTCATCGAATGATATGTTTCCGTCATTAAACGCCCCGCCAAAGTAACTTGCATTCCCAAATACCGCTTCCTCGAAGGCGTGGATGCGCTCTGAATTTCGAGATGCGCGGTTTAGGCTGAGATCCAGGCGTTTGTCGGCGACCGAGGCTACTTCTGGACTGCTGATTACGTCCGACGAATACTTTCTGGCTAAATGCAGGTCTATGGCGTAGTCGTTCAGCTTCGCGAGAACGCTGCTCCAGGTAACATTTTTTCCTTGCAGGCCTGCCAACTCCGCAGGCTCACCGGGACTGATGATTGTTATGCCTCCGCCTTCCAGGTGGATGCCGCGAATGTCGGCCGCTTGTATTTGGTGCCATTTTGCATTCGCAGCGGCCTGATTGACTGCTGCTTCGGCAAAAAGCTTCAGAGTTGTGGAATCTTCAGCTAGAGATTTAAATATATCCTGAGCTTGGGCCTCGCTTCCCAGGATTTTTTTGTATTCTGTGGGTCGGGCGTGGCGAAGTATTTTGTCGACGTCTTTTCTGGTTACAAGGGGGTCGCCCCTTTTCAACATACCGGTAAGTATCCCGGAAATGTCGTCATGAGCGATGCGCTTTTGCTCGTTGCCTGCGAACCGAGCAAATACGGGTGTGTGGGTCACGACCCCGTTAGTCGAGTTTCCGACAACGCCAGCAAATTCTGGCGTCACATCAGCAGTTATTAAATCGTGTTTCAGCAGCGCTTCGAGGCGGGATGCTCCTAGCTGCTGGTATGCGCCAATGAAGAAGCCGACATCCATAACTAGGTGGACGCGGCCATAGTAAAGCATCGCCTCAAGGACGCGGCCGAAATCAAGGCGATCCCCAATAAGTCCGGGCATGCGGATCGCTGCAGACTCGAACATTCTGATCATCCCCGGCTTCGGGCCCAACGGGGCGTGCTAGCAGCGGAGATATGATCCGTGAGTCGCCTAACGCGGGTCAATAATCGCTGGCGATGGGTCGGCGTCTCTCCCGGTGTCGCCATCAACTCGGTGTAAACCGCAACTGGCGCTCCTGCTCCCATGCGCCGTCGCCTGCTGCTCGTCCTGCCCGCCCTGCTCGCCGCCCTGCCCGGGGCCGCGCACGCGTCCGGGGCCAAGGACAAGAAGAAGGGCGGGGGCGCGTCCTTCGTCCAGCTGGCCGCCCTGACCGCCAACGTCATGCGCCCGGACGGCCGCCCGGCCATCTTCACGGTCGAGGCGGGCCTGGACGTGCCCGACCCCGTCCTGAAGGCGCGGGTCGAGTCGCTGACCCCGCGCCTGCGCGCCGGCTACATGGAAACCCTGCAGCAGTTCGCGACGGGCCTCGGCCGCGGCGCCGCGCCGGACGCCGACCGGCTGGCCGCCGCCCTGCAGGCCAGCACCGACCGCACCCTGGGCCGCAAGGGCGCGCGCCTGCTGCTCGGCACGGTGATGGTGCACTAGCAGGCGTGGGCGCGAGGCCTTAAGCCTTGCGCCGACATGACGACCTTCACCGCGCCGCCGCCCAAGCCCGTCACCCCGGGCCTCTACATCGTCGCCACCCCGATCGGGAACCTGCGCGACATGACGCTCCGGGCGCTGGACGTGCTGGCCTCGGCCGACCTGGTGCTGGCCGAGGACACCCGCGTCGCGGCCAAGCTGCTCACCGCCTACGGCCTGAAGAAGCCGCTGGAACGCTACGACGACCACGTCGGCGACCGGGTGCGTCCGCGGGTGCTCGAGGCGTTGTCCCAGGGCAAGATCGTCGCCCAGGTGTCGGACGCCGGCACGCCGCTGGTCTCGGACCCCGGCTACAAGCTGGTGCGCGCGGCCGTCGAGGCCGGCTTCAAGGTGCACCCGATCCCGGGGGCGTCCAGCGTGCTGGCCGCCCTGACCCTGGCCGGCCTGCCCAGCGACCGCTTCCTGTTCGCCGGTTTCGTGCCCGTGAAGTCCGGCGCCCGGCGCGCCATGTTCGAGGAGCTGGCCGCCAGCCGCGCCACCCTGATCTTCTTCGAGACCGGCCCGCGCCTGGCCGCCTCGCTGGCCGACATGGCCGCCGTGTTCGGCCCGCGCGAGGCGGCGGTCACGCGCGAGCTGACCAAGCTCTACGAGGAGGCCGTGCGCGGTCCGCTGGACGCTCTGGCCGCCGACCCGCGCCTGCAGGAGCCCAAGGGCGAGATCGTCGTGGTGGTCGGTCCGGGCGAGGAACAGGCCGCCACCCCGGCCGACGCCGACGCGGCCCTGACCGAGGCGCTGGCCCGGCTGGGCCCGGCCGACGCGGCCGCCGAGGTCGCCAAGGCGCTGGGCCTGCCCCGCCGCGAGCTCTACCGTCGGGCGCTGGAACTGAAGGGCCGGGTGTGACCGTCGCCGACCGACGCCTGCAGCGTCGCCAGGTCCGCGCCGAGCGCGGCCGCAAGGGGCGCGACGCCGGCCGCTTCGGCGAGGTGGTCGCCGCCCTGCTGCTGATGGCCAAGGGCTGGCAGATCCTGGGCTTTCGCCTGCGCACCCCGCAGGGCGAGATCGACCTGCTGGCCCGGCGCGGGCGGGTGCTGGCGGTGGTCGAGGTCAAGCGCCGCGCCACCCTGGAGCTGGCGGCCGAGGCGGTCGGCGAAGCGCAGCGGGAACGGCTGCTGCGCGCGGCCGAGGGGATCGTGCGGCGACGCCCGGTCCTGCGACATCACGACGTTCGAATTGACCTGATCGCGCTGGCGCCGGGTCGATTTCCGCGACATCTTAAGAGCGTGTTCACCAAGCCTGACCTTGCGCGCGGCTAGCCCGCGCCGCCCACGGCAGGGAGCGTTCGCTTAAGCATGACCCGCGAAGAGGCCGAAGAGGCGTTGGTCGCGGCCGGCGGCCAGCCGGACGCCAAGTTTCCGCTGCTGGAAGCCGCCATCGCCTGCGCCATTCACGACTATCCGTTCCGCGACCCGGCGCCCGCGCGCGCGCTGGCCGAGGCCGCGGCCGCGCGCCTGCGTGAACGGCTGGACCTGGAGAGCCCGGACGAAGCCCTGGCCGAGACCCTGTCGGGCGACCTGCGCCTGGCCGGCGACCTGCTGACCTTCGAGGACCCGGCCAACACCGACGTGGTCGACGTCGCCGACCGCCGGCGCGGCCTGTCCGCCACCCTGGGCATCTTCTATCTGCACGCCGCCCGCCGCTGCGGGCTGAAGGCCGACGGCGTCGACTTCCCCGGCCACTTCCTGCTGCGGGTCGAGACCTCGGACGGTCCCGTGGCGCTGGATCCGTTCAGCCAGGGCCGGCTGGTCCTGCCCTCCGAGCTGACGCGCCGGGCGCTGCGCGCCGGCCTGACGCCGGACGTGGCCGACCGGCTGGAGATCCTGATGGCCCCGGTCAGCGACCGCCAGGTGCTGATCCGCCTGCAGAACACCCTGTTCGCCCGCGCCCTGGCCGCCCACGACTATGACGGGGCCGAACGCTCGGCGCTGCGCCGCGCCTGGCTGGACCCGGCCGACCACCACCCGTGGCTGGACGTGGCCGCCGCCCGCGAGAAGCAGGGCGCGCTGACCGGCGCGCTGGAGGCCCTGGCCAAGGCCCGCGAGCTGGACGGCGGCGCCGCCATCGCCGCCCACGCCGCGCGCGAACGGGTGCGCCTGCGCCTGAACTAAGGCTGCGTTCTCCCTCCCCTTTATGGGGAGGATGGTCCCGAAGGGACCGGGTGGGGGAACGGCTCGCACTTCCCCACCCTGGCCGCTTCGCGGCCTGTCCCTCCCCATAAAGGGGAGCGAGAAGCCTTGCGGTAGGCCGTTCGGCTCCCACTTGCTCCGAAAGCGCGCTAAGCACGCGCGGAACTCAGGACAGGAGCGGGCGCGTGGCTTTGAAAGTGGCGGTCCAGATGGACCCGATCCAGGCCGTCAACATCGAGGCCGACACCACCTTCATGCTGGCGCTGGAGGCCCAGAACCGCGGCCACAGCCTGTGGATCTACGGCCCCGAGAGCCTGGCCCTGGAGAGCGGTCGGCTGTCGGCCCGCGGCCAGGCGGCGACGCTCCGTCCCGTGAAGGGCGACCATGTCACGCTGGGCGAGTTCGAGGCTCGGGACCTGTCGGACTTCGACGTGGTGCTGATGCGCCAGGATCCGCCGTTCGACATGGCCTACGTCACCTCGACCTACCTGCTGGAGCACGTCCATCCGAAGACCCTGGTGGTCAACGATCCGGCGGAGGTGCGCAGCGCGCCCGAGAAGCTGGTCGCCCAGAAATTCCCCGAGCTGCAGCCGCCGACCCTGATCACCCGCGACGTCGAGGCCCTGGTCGACTTCCACCGCCGCCACGGCGACGTGGTGCTGAAGCCCCTGCACGGCGCCGCCGGCTCGGGCGTGGTGCGCCTGCGCGCCGACGACCCCAACCTGGAGGCGCTGCTGGAGCTGCACGCCTCGATCGGGCGCGACGCGGTGGTCATGCAGGCGTTCATCCCGGCCGTCGTCAAAGGGGATAAACGCATCATCCTGGTCGACGGCGAGGCGGTGGGCGCGATCAACCGCGTGCCGGCCGAGGGCCACGTGCGCTCCAACCTGCGCGTCGGCGGCCGGCCCGAGCCGGTCGAGCTGGACGCACGCGACCTGGAGATCTGCGCCAAGGTGGGACCGTTCCTGAAGGAACGCGGCCTGCTGTTCGTCGGCCTGGACGTGATCGGCGGCTATCTGACCGAGATCAACGTGACTTCGCCGACCGGCGCCCAGCAGTTGAAGCGCTTCGGCGGGGCCGATGCGGCGGCGATCCTGTGGGAGCGGATCGAGGCCATGCGCGCCGGCCGATGAGTGGTCGCCGGCGCGCGCCGCTGTGTCGGCCGCGTGATGATAGATCCCGGGTTGATCAATGCTGTCGGCGTCGATTACACCTGTTCATTGACACCGGTGGACACGCGGATCGAAACGCGTCGCCCTGGTCGACTTCACTTATCGTTCGCATTTCGTTCTTGAAACGGCCCCGCCGCCGCGCCTAGAGTTGTGGATAACTCGGGTATCTGGGGCGGGACATGGTCGCACGGGTCGTCACGGTGGCGTTCGAAGGGGTCGACGCGCGCCGCGTCGACGTTGAGGTGCAGCTGACCCCGACCAGCCAGCCCAGCTTCGCGGTGGTGGGTCTGGCCGACAAGGCGGTGGCCGAGAGCCGCGAACGGGTCCGCGGCGCCTTCGTCGGTTTGGGCCTGGCCCTGCCGGGCAAGCGCATCGTCGCCAACCTGGCGCCCGCCGACGTGCCCAAGGAGGGCTCGCACTACGACCTGCCGATCGCGCTGGCCCTGATGGCGGCCATCGGCGTCATCCCGCTCGACGCCCTGGACGGCTGGGCCGCGGTCGGCGAGCTGGGCCTGGACGGCCAGATCGCGCCGGTGGCCGGGGCCCTGCCCGCGGCGGTGGCGGCCGGCGGCCTGGGTCTGGGACTGATCTGCCCGGAGGCCAACGGCGCCGAAGCCGCCTGGGCAGGCGACGTGCGCCTGCTGGCGCCGCGCTCGCTGATCCAGCTGGTCAATCATTTCCGCGGCGTGCAGGTGCTGGGCGCCCCCAAGGCCGGCGACCTGGCCGAGGCGCCGCCCTCGGCCGATCTGCGCGACGTGAAGGGCCAGGAGCAGGCCAAGCGCGCGCTGGAGATCGCCGCCGCCGGCGGCCACAACCTGCTGTTCGCGGGACCGCCCGGCTCGGGCAAGTCCATGCTGGCCCAGCGCCTGCCCGGCATACTGCCGCCGCTGACCGCGCGCGAGCTGCTTGAGACCAGCATGGTCTGGTCGCTGGGCGGGCTGATCGCCAAGGGCGAGCTCACCCGCGCCCGGCCGTTCCGCGCCCCACATCACTCGGCCAGCATGGCCGCGCTCACCGGCGGCGGCGTGCGGGTGAAACCCGGCGAGGTGTCGCTGGCCCACAACGGCGTCCTCTTCCTCGACGAGCTGCCGGAGTTCAGCCCCCAGGCCCTGGACAGCCTGCGCCAGCCTCTCGAGACCGGCGAGGTGATCGTCGCCCGCGCCAACGCCCACGTGCGCTACCCCGCCCGGGTGCAGCTGGTCGCCGCCATGAACCCCTGCCGCTGCGGCGTGGGCGGCCCGGGCCGCGGCGCCTGCGGCAAGGCTCCGCGCTGCCAGCGCGACTACCAGGGCCGGGTGTCGGGCCCGCTTCTCGATCGCATCGATCTGCAGGTCGACGTGCCCCCGGTCACCGCCGCCGACCTCGCCTTGCCGCCGCCCGCCGAGGGCACCGCCGAAGTCGCCGCCCGCGTCGCCGCCGCGCGCGAGGCCCAGGCCGCGCGCGCCGAAGAGCTGGCC
>NZ_JAAIVC010000118.1 GCF_010975005.1 Caulobacter sp. 17J65-9
GCGCGGGACGTGGCTGACCGACGCCGCCCCGGCCAGGCCGGCGACGGCGGCGGCCAGCGCCATCGGCGCGCCGGCCCGCCAGTCGATCAGGCCGCGGCGCGCGAAGGCGCTGGTGGAGGACAGCGCCCCGGCCGCGCCCTGGACCTTGTTGGTGGCCAGCGCCGTGACCGGATCGAACCCGGCCAGCAGCAGGGCCGGTACGGTCAGCAGGCCGCCGCCGCCGGCGATGGCGTCGATGCAGCCGGCGGCGAGGGCGACGGCGAACAGCATCGCCAGCATTTCGATTTCGACCCCGCCCACGCGCACGCCTCCTGAACTCGAGGACGCGGCCTATAGGGCGAGTCCGTCCCGGTACGAACCCGGGGCGCGGCGCATCGGTTGTGGGCCGGATTTCCTGGGAGGAGCGGCCATGCTCCGAAGCCTCGCGCTCGTCCTATTGACCGGCCTCGCCGTGGGCGCGTGCAAGAAGAAGGAGCCCGACTATACGGCGGCCGAGCGGCTGGCGATGCAGCAGGAGGCGGGCGGGCTCGACCCGTGGAGCGAGACGGCGTTCAGCTACGCCGACGAGGACCAGCGCGGGAAGATCTCGCTGGACCAGTTCAAGGCCACGGCCATGCGGTTCTTCGCGCGGCGCGACCGCAACGGCGACATGATCCTGGAGCCCGACGAGCGCTATCGCCGCCCGGGCGAACCGCCGAAGCCGCATCCGGCGATCACGGCGGAAGAATTCAACGCGCGGCTGGAAACGCGTTTCCGCGAAGCCGACGCGGACCACGACGGCTATCTCACCCGCGCCGAATGGAAGAACCTGACGTCGATCGACGAGGCGGCCGCCCGCCCGGCGAAGCCGGGCAAGGCGGGGGACTGAGCGCTCAGGCGCCCGGCGCGCGGGCCGGCACGGTCGTTTCCGACGGCCACAGGCACAGGCACAGGAACACGCCGGCGTTGGCGACGGTCAGCTCGGTGGCCATGGAGCCGCCGACGCCCGAGGCGGCGACGTGCGCGGCCAGGCCCGTGAGCTCCATCGCGATCACCACGCCGACGCCGCGCAGCGGGTCGATGCCGAGGCTGCGCAGCCGCTTAGCCAGCAGGGCGGCCAGCGGCCAGGCGGCGATCGCCAGGGCGTAGAGGCGCGATCCCGGATGGGCGGCGGAGGCCAGGGCGGCGGTCGCGGCGGCGACGATGGCGCAGCCGGCGAAGAAGGCGCGTCGGCCTAGTTCGCCTCGGAATCCGAACAGCAGCTTCAGCATTTTGTCGTCCTCCCCGAAGGGAAGGCTGCGACCCGGATCTTAACGAAACCTTACCACGGCCAGGCGGCCGACGGCGGCCCGTTCGTCTGGTCGGCCCCCTCCGACCGAGAGTGAGCCAGTGATTCCGGTACTTACGAATAGCCCAAATCGTCGCAGGGTTATTCGGGCCATGCCCGGCCGATCGCCTCGATCAGGGCGTCGGCCAGGTCGTCGATGTCGATCCAGACGTCGAGGACGGCGAGCGGCAGGCGCAGGCGAATCTGGTCGCCGGTCCGTTCGGCGCTCACCTGGTCCACCCGGTCGAGCCGGCCGGTGTCGCTGACGCTCAGGCGGGGCGCCTCGTCGAAGCCGTCCGGCCGGAAGCCGCCGGCCAGGGCCGCGAGCGTCCCGTCGGTGCGCCAGGCGTGCTCGATCACGCGCCAGGCGGCCAGGGCGTAGGTTTCGGACATCGGGATCCTCTGAAAACGCGAAACCCTCCCCCGCGCGAGGCGGGGGAGGGCGTTCGCCGGGCCTCGGGAGGATCAGGCCGCGGCGAGCTTGCGGGCGCGCAGGCCGTCGAGGCTGAAGGCGCCCGGTCCGGTCACGGCCAGGTAGAGGAAGATGAAGGAGAACAGGATGGCCGCGTCGCCGCCGTTCACCGCCGGGAAGAAGCTGCTCGGCGCGTGGAACATGAAGTAGGCGACCGCCATCTCGCCGGAGAGCACGAAGGCCACCGGCCGGGTGAACAGGCCCAGCGCCAGCAGCGCGCCGCCGACCAGCTCCAGGATCGCGCCGACGCCGAACAGGGTCAGCAGTTCGACCTGGCCCGGCTGGGCGCCGGCAGGGAAGCCGAACAGCTTCACCGTGCCGTGGGCGAGGAACAGCAGGCCGGCGATGATGCGCAGGGCGGCCAGCACGCGGGGGGACCAGACGGTGTTGAACGGGTTGGTCATCGGAGAGGGTCTTTCAGAAGAAGGATGAGGGAAGCCGGCCGCCGGTCGCTCGACCGTCGGGGCGTAGGCTTGGCGAAAAGAGGGGAGCGGCCGGGGCGAACCCCGGCCGCAGGAGGACTTAGGCGGCGTCGACCAGGACGACTTCGGCGTCCTCGAGGGCGGTGACCTTCAGCACCGCCTCCTCGGAGACGGCCGCGCCGTCGCGGGCGTCGATGCGCACGCCGTTGACCTCGACCGAGCCCTTGGCCGGGACCAGATAGCCTCGGCGGTCGGCGCCCAGCGGGTATTCGGCGCTCTCGCCGGCCTTCAGGGTCGCGCCCACGACCCGCGCGTCGGTACGGATCGGCAGGGCGTCGGCGTCGTCCTTGAAGCCGCTGGCCAGGACCACGAACTTCCCGGCGCGCTCGCCCTTGGGAAAGGGCTTGGCGCCCCAGCTGGGGGCTTCGCCACGGCTCTTGGGCTCGATCCAGATCTGGAAGATCCGGGTCGTTTCGCTCTCGAGATTGTACTCGGAGTGGCGCACGCCCGACCCGGCCGACATCACCTGGACGTCGCCGGCCTCGGTGCGGCCCTTGTTGCCCATGCTGTCCTGGTGGGTGATGGCCCCGTCGCGGACGTAGGTGATGATCTCCATGTCCGCGTGCGGGTGCGGCGGGAAGCCGGTGTTGGCGGCGATCTCGTCGTCGTTCCAGACCCGCAGCGAGCCCCAGCTCATCTTCGACGGATCGTAGTAGCTGGCGAACGAGAAGTGGTGCTTGGCCTTGAGCCAGCCGTGGTCGGCGCCACCGAGGTTATTGAACGGACGACGTTCAATCATTTTCATCTCTCCCTGCGCCGGCTCGAACCCGGCGCTTGCTTGCTGAGGAAGATAGGGCTTGTGTCGCAGGCGAAAATAGAAACGATCGAAACTCATCGTTTCCATTTCTGAGCGTCTCCATGAGCAAGCTTCCCGACGTCGAGGCGCTGGCCCTGTTCGCCAAGGTGGCCGAGGCCGGCTCGTTTTCCGCGGCCGCTGAGGACGCCGGCCTGTCCAAGGCCACGGTGTCCAAGGCGGTCGGTCGGCTGGAGACGCGGCTGGGGACGGCCCTGTTCCACCGCACTTCGCGCAGGCTGTCGCTGACCGAGACCGGCGTGGTGCTGGCCGCCCGCGCCGCGCGCATCCTGGCCGAGGGCGAGGCCGCCGAAGCCGAGGCCGCGGCCGAGGCGGCCGCGCCGCGCGGACGGGTGAAGCTGGCCGCGCCCATGTCCTTCGGCCTGCGCCACCTGGGGCCGGCCCTGCCGGAGTTCCTGCAGCGCTATCCGGACATCTCGGTCGACCTGCAGCTCAGCGACCAGACCGTGGACCTGATCGCCGGCGGCTTCGACGCGGCCCTGCGGATCGGGGCCCTGGTCGATTCCAGCCTGCGCGCGCGGCGCCTGGCCGACGTCCCGCGCCTGACCGTCGGCGCGCCGGCCTATTTCGAGAAGCACGGCCGGCCCGAGCACCCGCGCGACCTGAAGCGCCACGCCTGCCTGGACTACGCCTACATGCCGGGCGGGGCGGGGTGGCGCTACGTCCACCGCGTCGACGGCCGCGAGGAGACGGTGAAGGTGTCGGGGCCGCTGGTCTCCAACAACACCGACGTTCAGGTCCCGACCCTGCTGGCGGGCCTCGGCGTGGCCATCGCGCCGGAATTCCTGGTCGCCGACGAACTGGCCGACGGGCGGCTGGTGGCGGTGATGACCGACTGGTCGCCCCCGCCGATCGCGCTGCACCTGGTCACCCCGCCCAGCACGCCGCGCCCGTCGAAGGTGACGGCGCTGGTGGATTTTCTGGCGAAGCGGTTCGCGGCGTAGGTCGGGCCCTTCAGGCCTTCATCCGCCGCAGTACCGCCGCGCGGCTGACGTCCAGGATCTCGGCGGCCTGGGCCACGCTGATCTCGCCAGCCGCGAGCTGGGGCTCGATCTCGTCCCAGTCGTCGTCGCTGATGTCGGCGGCGCGCGTGGTCGCGCCCGGTTCGGCGCGCTTGCGCCGTTCGGCGGCGGCCTCGTCCTGCAGGCGGGCCAGCATCTGCACGAATTCGAAGAAGCGGCCGCCGTCGGCGCGGGTGTCGACGCCGTCGTCACGGCTGACCAGATGCAGGCCGCGCCGGTGCAGGGCCAGCAGGCGAGGGGCCAGGTCGCGCAGGTCGTGGCCCATGGCGCCCAGCCGCAGCACGGCCAGGACGTCGCCGGGGCTGAGCCGCTCCACGGCCGCTTCCAGGCTGGGCAGCATCACGCTGGTCCCGGGGCGGGCGTCGATGAAGGATTCTTCGCAGCCGAGCGCCGTCAGGGCGGGGACGTCGCCGCCGGTCAGGCCGCGGTCGTAGCCGATGATGCGCGCCATGCCTCTCACCCACGCGAGGAAATCGAAGCGCCTGTCCTAACGGCTCGCCGCGAGGCTGTCGCGGCGGCCGGGGCGACAATCCCCAGCTTAGGTCGGTGTGAGGCGCGCAGGCGCGAAAAGGGAGCGCTGGCGGTCAGTCGCCAGCGCTGGATCGCGAAGCAGTCAGGGTGTTCGCGCTCGCCTTCGCCCGGCGGTCCGGGCGAAAGCGGGCGGGGTGTCCCCCCGGAGGGGGACCGGCTCAGCGCGCGCGCTGGCGCATGCTGGCGAAGTTGCGGGCCAGCAGCTCAGCCGAGCTGGCGCGCGCGGCGCGGGCCTGCGCGGCGGCTTCGGCGGCCTTGGCTTCGCGTTCGGCCTTGCGGGCCTCGCGGGCGGCTTCGAGTTCGGCGGCCTTGGCGGCCTTGCGCTCCTCGTAGGTGCCGTCAGCGGTCACGGTCGGCTTGGGCTTGAACTTCTCCAGCATCGCCTTCTTGGCCGCGGCCTGGGAGCTGAGCCGATCGTTGAAACCCGTACCTTTGAAACCCGCCATAGTCGTCCTTGCTCTTGGTTGCGGCCGGCGGCCGCGGGATAAGTCGCCGTCCTCGCGGTCGCGCGGCGCGTGCACCGGGCGGTCAGTCCGCAAAGGTCGGAAGAGGTTTCGCCCCCGGGGAACCGGACAGCGAACCGGCGCGCTCTTGCCACAGAACGGGTTTGGAAGCAACGCGATCCCAGGGTCCCGCGGCGTCGCGTCACGGCGGTTTGCCGCGCTGCGGAACCTTCGCTCTGAAACTGGGTTTTTCTGCAATGATCCAGACAGTTCTGATCCGCTGCCCGGAAACCGGTGCAGCTGTCTCCACCGTCCATCGGATGCGCGAGACCGAGTTCGAAGCCCTGACCGGCGAGCGCGCCTTCCGCTGTCCGCGGTGCCGCGAGGTGCACACGTGGAAGAAGGAAGACGCCTGGCAGGAGAAAACGCCCGCGGTGGCGTGAGCCGTTCCCGGACCGCCGCTATCGCACCTCGAAGCGGATCGGAATTTTCAACTGGGCGACCTCTATCGGCCGGCCCTGGTAGGTCGCCGGCTTGAAGCGGAAGCGGGACGAGGCCTGCAGAGCCGCCTCGCCGAAGCCGAAGCCGGCCGGGGTTTCCTCCAGCACCGCACAGTTCGTCGCCGTGCCGTCGACGGTGACGCGGCAGTTCAGCAGCACGGTTCCGCTCACCTCGGCGCGTAGCGCCGTCTCCGGGAATGCGTCGGAAATCGCGTCGCCTCCCTCGACCCATTGGGGCGCGGCATAGCCAGGCGGCGGCGCCTGGCGAGGCGCGTGCGTGGCGTCGCTCCGCGGCCGCTCAGAGGCGGGCGGGCGAAGCCCGTATCGGGTGAACTCGTCGGCCGCGCCTGGTGAAACGGCCATGGCCGCCGCCATGTCCTTCGCCCCGGACGGATCGCCCCCAAGCCATATGGCCAGGCCGCGGCCGTAGCGGGCGCGCACGCTGTCCCGGTTGGCTTGCAGGGCGCGGTCGAAGTCGGCGCGCGCCTCGGCGTGACGGCCCAGCCGCAGGTTGGCGACCCCGCGGCTTTCGCTGACCCCGAGCGTTTCCGCATCGCTGCGAAGGGCGGTGTCGCAGTCCCTGACGGCCTGCTCCAGATCGGACGTCGAGCGCTGGGCGCCCCGCCGGCAAAGGTCCGCCCAGGTCGCGCTGTTCGCGCCTTCCAGCGTCGCGCGTCGGCGCATGTCGGCGGGGCTGTCGCCGAAGGCGACGCCGCCGCCGAACTTCAGCAGCGAGATGCAGGCGACGATCACGAGCCAGCGCGCCACCAGCACGCCGAAGCGCGACAGCTTTCCTACGCCGGTCCGGCGCCAGGCGATGTGGCGCTCCCACGTGTCCACGACGTCGGGGTCGAGGTCGTCCTCCAGCGAGGGATAGTCGTCGCGGACCCGGCCCAGCACCTGGGCCACCCGGTCGACCTGATCCTGGCCGCGCAGAATGCGCCAGAGCGCCGTGTCCTTGGCGCGCCCGGTGAGCAGTCGCCACGCCTTGTGGCTATCGTCTGACGTCCGCTCGACCCAGCTCCGCCACAGCGTCGCCCCCCGGCGCTCGACCAGCCAGTGCGCGGCGTAGGGGATGTCCGCGCCCAGATCCGGCCGCTCCCAGCCGTAGTGCTCCAGGACGGCCGGCAGCAGCGGATCGGAGTTCGGCTGGGTGCGGGCCAGCAGATCGGCCAGCCAGTGCTCGGTCTCGTGGCTGGCGCTGAGCAGGCCCCGGCGCTCGGCCGCGAACAGCGCGTCGAGCGCCGCCTCCAGGTCGGCGGGAAGCGGGGCTTCGGCGTGCAGCAGGACTTCAAGGCGCAGCCGCGCGCGGCCGAGGTCGTCGCGCTCGTGCGTCGCCGGCACGGCGGTCGGGGGCGGAGCGGGGTGATCGGGCGGCGGGGGCTCGTCGGCCTGAGGCGCCGCGGGCGTCGAGGTCGCCGCTTCAAACACCGGTTGCGGCGCGCGCGTCTCGACCCAAGCGTCCTCGAGGGCGGCTTCCTGGAAGGGCGTGTGGGCGTCGCGCGCCTGGTCGTACTGGGCGAAGTCGGCCAGGCGCAGGGCCTGTTCGTAGGCCTCGCGCAGGGCCTGGAACCCGGCCGCGTCGTCCTCCGGGTTGGTCTGCTTCAGCCGCTCGGTGTAGGCGCGCCGGATGGCGGTCCGGTCCGCCCCGGGCGCGAGCCCGAGCGTCGTCCAGATCGAGCTCACAGCCAGGTGCGCCCTTCGAGTTCGTCCAGCGCGCCGAGCAGGGCTTCGCGTTCCGCCTCGACGGTCCGGGGATCCTGCCGGTCGAGCACGGTTTCGAAGCGGGCGATCAGCGCGCCGACGTAGTCGCGGGTTTCGGCCAGGTTGTCTTCGTAGCAGCGGTTGGCGCGGGCCAGGGCGGCGCGGTTGGCGTCGGTGTCGCGCGGATGGACCTTGAGCGCGGCGAGGGCGGCGCGGCGGCGCTCGACCTCCTCGGGGCGGACCTCGTCCTCCTCGATCACCACCAGTTCGCGGCGCTCACCGGTCCGCGGCACGTGCACCTCGACCTCGAGCAGGCCGTTGATGTCGTAGGTGAAGCGGCAGTCGACCTGAATCTCGCCGGCCTTGGCGGCGGGAACCGGGACCTCCAGTTCGCCCAGCTTCACGTTGTCCTTCACCTGCCGGGACTCGCCCTGGTAGACGCCGACAACGACCTTTCGCTGGCCGTCCTGCATGGTGGAGTAGCTTTGCACCCGGCTGGCCGGGATCACCGTGTTGCGCTCGATGATCGGCGAGAACACGCCGGTGCGGATGGCCCCCGCCGCCCCGTGTTCGGAGGTCTCGACCCCGAGCGTGTAGGGGCAGACGTCGGTGAGCACGACTTCCTTGAGGGCGTGGTCGCGCGCCTTCAGGCCGGCCTGCACGGCCGCGCCCAGGGCCACCGCCTCGTCGGGGTGAACGGCGTTGGCCGGAAAGCGGCCGAACATCCGGGTCACGGCGCGGCGCACGACCGGCATGCGGGTCGCCCCGCCGACCAGCACGACCTCCTTCAGGCTCTCGGCCTGGGCCCCGCTGTCGCGCAGCGAGCGCAGCACCGGTTCGCGCAGGCGGGCGAGCAGGGGCTCGGCCATGCGTTCAAAATCTTCGGCGGTGACCGGCAACTCGTAGGCGCGGTCCTTCCACACCAGCGAAAGCGTCGCCTCGCCCTGTTCGGAGAGGAGGCGCCGGGCCTTCTCGGCGGCCACGCGCACGCGCTGACGCAGGCCTTCGTCATGGCCGTCCTTGCGCCATTCCTGGCCGAATTTGGCGAAGGCCGCCTCGACGAGCAGGTCGTTGAAGTCCTCGCCGCCCAGCCGGTTGTCGCCGGTCGAGGCCCGGACTTCGATCACGCCGCCGAAGATCTCCAGGATGGAGACGTCGAAGGTGCCGCCGCCGAGGTCGAAGACCAGGAAGCGGCTCTCGTCGGCGAGCTCGTGAATGCCGTAGGCCAGGGCCGCGGCGGTCGGCTCGTTGAGCAGGCGTTCGACCTTCAGGCCGGCCAGCTGGCCGGCGCGGCGGGTGGCCTTGCGCTGCTTGTCGTTGAAGTAGGCCGGCACCGTGATCACCGCCTCGGTGACCGGCTCGCCCAGGTAGGCCTCGGCGTCGGCCCTGAGCCGTTCGAGCACCAGGGCCGACAGTTCCTCGGGCAGGAAGTCGCGCTTGCCCAGCCGGGTCACGCGGCGCGATCCCATGTAGCGCTTGAAGGCGGTGGCGGTGTGGTCCGGATGGGTGGACTGCCGTTCGCGCGCCGGCAGGCCGACCAGGACGGCGCCGGTATCGTCGAGGCTGACCGCCGAGGGCGTCAGCGTGTGGCCGAGGCTGTTCGGAATGAGTTCGGCGCGCCCGTCGCGCCACACGCCGACCGCACAGTTGGTCGTACCCAGGTCGATCCCGATGATCACTGAACGCCCCCACGCTCACGCTACGGTGGAGCTTTAGCCGCAGTCGCGCGCCAGCGGAAGCTGCGGTCGGGCGCCAACGCGAAACGCCCCCGGGTCTCCCCGGGGGCGTCGCAGGATCCGTATCGGCGTCCGGCTTACTCGGCCGCGTCGGGAACCGTCGGGACGGTCGTGACGGTGGGAACGGTCGGTTCGCGCAGCGCCGCGGTCAGGCCGTGGACGTCCTTGCCGTTCAGGCCGACCTCGGCCAGCAGCTGATCGACCAGCGGCGCCTGGGCGCGGTAGCGCAGGGCCCCGGACACCACCTGGTCGGCCAGGTTGCCGCCGTTCGCGGCGGTGGACACGCCGCCGTCGTTGGCGGCGCCGGCGCCGTTCAGGCCTTCCATCTGCACGATGCGGATGGAGTCGATCGCCTCCAGCGGCTTCACCGACTCGGCGATGATGCGGTCCAGGTTCTCGATCAGCTTCAGCTTGATCTGCATGGCGACCTGGTCGGCCGACAGCAGGTTGGCCGCTTCGTTGATCGCCTTCTGACCCTTGGCGTCGACCTCGTAGCGCACGCGCTCGGCCTCGGCCGCGGCCTTCACCGCCTCGGCGGCGGCCTCCGCCTCGATCTTGGTCTTGTCGGCGGCGCCGCGGGCCTGCTCGCGCAGCGCCTCGGCCCGGTCGACGGCGGCGTTCTTCTCGGCCTCGGCGGCCACGCGGATGGCGATGGCCTCGCGCTCGGCTTCCTTGGCCGCCTCGATCAGCTCGATCGCCTTCTGACGGTCGGCGACCTCCTTTTCGCGGACGGTGACCACCTGTTCCTCGGCCTGCACGGCCAGGGCGCGGGCCTTGTCGGCCTCGGCCTGGGCTTCCGACTGGGCGCGGCTCTTCTCGGCGATGGCGATGGCGCGGTCCTGTTCGGACAGCTCGATGGCCTTGGCCTTCTCGACGTTCTGGGTCTCGACCGAGCGCTCCTTGGCGATCTCGCGCTCCTTGATCATCTGCTCCATGGCGATCCGCTCCTGGGCGACGGCGCGGTCGGCTTCGATCTTGGACTGCTCGATCTGCTGCTGGGCGGCGATCTTGGCCTGTTCGGCGGCCTGGGACTTCTCGGCCTGCTGGCGGGCCACCTCGGCCGACTGCTCGGCGCGGCGGATCTCGATCTCGCGCTGCTGTTCCAGCTTCGCGTATTCCTCGTCACGCGAGATGGTCAGGGTCTGGCGCTGGGACTCCAGGTTCTTGGTCTTGATCTGGACCTGGGTGTCCTGCTCGATGTCGTTGCGCAGCTTCTTGCGCAGCTCGATCTCTTCCGTCAGTCGCGTCAGACCTTCGGCGTCGAAGGCGTTGGACGGATTGAAGAATTCCATCGCGGTCTGGTCCAGGCCGGTCAGCGACACGGTCTCCAGCTCCAGGCCGTTCTTCAGCAGGTCCTCGGACGACACCTGCTGCACCTTCTGGACGAAGTGGGTGCGCTGCTCGTGCAGCTCGGTCATGGTCAGCTCGGCCGCCACCGAACGCAGGGCGTCGACGAACTTGCCTTCGACCAGGTCCTTCAGCTGCTCCGGGTGCATGGTGCGCAGGCCCAGCGTCTGTGCGGCCGAGGAGATGGCGTCGGCGCTGGGCTGGACCCGCACGTAGAACTCCGCCAGCACGTCGACGCGCATGCGGTCCTTGGTGATCAGGGCCTGTTCGCTCTTGCGCTCCACGGCCAGGCGCAGGGTGTTCATATTGACCGGGATGGTCTCGTGCAGGACCGGCAGCACCAGGGCGCCGCCGTTCATCACCACCTTCTCGCCGCCGAAGCCGGTGCGGACGAAGGAGACCTCCTTGCTGGCGCGCCGGTACAGGCGCGCGAAGATCAGACCGAGGATCAGCAGGGCGGCGAGGCCGACCCCCGCCATGATCAGGATTTCAATCAGGGCCATGCCGGCCATGGGTATTTCCCCCTAGACAAAACAACGGCGGACCGGGCGCGCGCCCGGCGCGCTCAGACGACGGCGTCGCGCAGCGACGCGCTGAGATTGCGAATGGCGAAGAACTTGGCGCCGGCCCGGCGCACGATCAGCACCGAGGCGCCCTGTTCCAGGGTCTCGTCCACGTCGGGCTCGATCATGACGTAATGCGGCTGGCCGTGGACGTCGCGCACCCGGGCCTGGGCGGCGGAGCCCGGCTTGGCGTCGCCGGTGACGATCACCGCCACGCGGCCGACCAGGCTGTCGCGGTCGACCGCGCTGGTCTCGTCCTTGGGCATGACCTTGGCGAGGCCCCGGCCGAACAGGCGGGTGAAGGGCAGGGCGACGGCGAAGGCGGCGGGCGCGGCCAGCAGGGCGGGCGCGGTCGCGCCGGTCATGGCGTAGATCACGCGCTGCCCGATCAGACCGATCAGGCCGAAGCTGAGCAGGAACACCACCAGCAGCATCAGGAAGGGCATGCGCCCGACGTTCAGCCACGACAGCAGCGACGCCTCGCCGACGTCGGCGTGCATGTCGATGTCGCCGCTCAGGCCGCCGCCGAGGCCGGCCAGTTCGGCCGCCCCGATCAGCAGCATCAGCACCAGGGCCGCGAGGAACGGGACGTTCCCGCCGGCCAACAGAAAATGAAACATCGACGCGTCAGTCCTGCTCGCTCACCCGGGCGCGCAGGGCGGCCAGACGTTCTTCCACGCGGTTCTCGCGGCTCAGCCGATCCAGTTCGGCCAGGCGCGCGCCCTGGTCGCGATCGACCCCGCCCACGCCCGGCGCGCCTTCGCGGGCCATCAGCCGGTTGAAGGCGCCGGTGGCGTTCTCGACCTTGCGCGCGACGCTGGTCCCGTCGCGGCCGCCGGTGACCGCGCCGCCCTCGGCCTTGGCCGCGCCGTGCGCACGGGCGGCGATCAGCGCCTGAAAGCCGTCTTCCATCTCGCGGCGCTTTGCCTGCAGCGCGGCGGCGAAGCCTTCCAGCTCGCGTTCGCGCGCGCTGGTCTCGGCCACGGTGGCCTCCAGCACCGGAATCTGCGCCTCGATGTCCAGCTGGTGCTCGACCGCCGCCTTGGCCAGGTCCTCGCGGCCCTGGCGCAGGGCCAGCTCGATCTGCTCGCCCAACTCCTCGTGACGGCTGGACTGTTCGGTCAGGCGCTTGCCGGCCAGGTGGCGGCTGGCGATGGTGCGGCCCAGTTCGGTGCGCACCTCGTCGACCGCCTGGTCGATCTCGCGCATGGTCTGCTGCATCACCGCCTCGGGCATGGCGCCTTCGACCGCGTCGACCAGGGCGTGGGCGCTGCCGGCGACGATACGGCCGACACGCGTGCTGAGCGTTTCCGCCATGACTTCTATCCCCTCTACTTGGCGACGCCGGGCGTCGCGGTGAGCAGTCGCATCAGGTCGCGCAGGGACGCGACCCGGTCGGCGACCACGGTCGGATCGTAGGCCGGCGCGCTGGGCGTCACGGCCCAGCGCATCAGCTGTTCGGCCAGGCGCGCGGCGCGGTCGACCAGCTTGGCTTCGGTCTTGGCCAGGCGCGCGGCGTCGGGCTCCTGCAGCTCGCCCGGCACCGCCAGCGCCTGAGCCAGCAGGTCCTCGGCCGCGGTCAGCAGGCCGACCATGACGTCGGAGTGGGCGTCCACGCGGTCCTCGGCGGTGCGGACCGCGCGGGCGGCCGGGGCCAGCAGGTCGTGGCTGGCGCCCAGC